>CAZKCD010000144.1:0-4834 GCA_964551235.1 uncultured Sphingomonas sp. | reverse complement strand
TGCTCCTTGGCCGCTTCGGAGAAGGGCTGAAGCGCGACCTGGGCCTTGGCCGACTTGAGCGTCGTCACCCAGTCGGCGTCGCTCGCCCCGGGGTTGGCGCACAGGCGGATGCGCTTGGCATTCTTGCCCGCCGGATCGACGATCACGTAGGTTTCGAACTTGTGGCCGGCGCACTGGGCGATCTGGCGCGCGCGCTCCGCGTCGGGCGCCGCCTGCTGCGCCTGGCCGGCACCCGCCGCCAGCGCCAGTCCGGCGACCATCATTCCCCACTGCCGAATCATCCGTTCCTCTCCAACTCGTGCCGCCCGGCATGGCCGGCGGGCACCCAACGCGCCATGAACGGCGAAAATTGTCGGGATTTTTTACGCCGGCGACCGCTTCATGCAACCGGCGAGAAAGACAAATCCCCGAATTCTGCGGTTTTTCCGAATTGGCACGCTGTCTGCATCAGTATTGGCGTCCACTTGGTTCCACAAACCAAAACAAAAGGGCGGCACGCGGTTTTCTGGTCCCGCGGCCGCCCTTTTCGTTACTCGGCCCGGGCGAGGCCCTCGGTCATCGCCTGCAGCTCACCGCTTTCGAACATCTCCATCATGATGTCGCTGCCGCCCAGGAACTCGCCCTTGACGTACAGCTGGGGGATGGTCGGCCAGTCGCTATAGGCCTTGATGCCCTGCCGGATTTCCGGGTCCTGCAGGACGTCGACGCTGGCATAATCGACGCCTAGGTGGTCGAGGATGGCGATCGCGCGGCTGGAGAAGCCGCATTGCGGGAACAGCGGGGTGCCCTTCATGAACAGCACCACGTCGCTGCCCTTGACGATGCCGTCGATCCGTTCGTTCACGTCACTCATTCATGATCTCCCGACGGCACCGACGTCTCCAGCTGCAGCGCATGGAGGTCGGTGCCCATCTTTCCCTTGAGGGCGGCATAGACCGCCTGGTGCTGGCGGACCCGGCTCATCCCGGCGAAGCCCGCCGAGACGACCTTGGCCGCATAATGGTCATTGTCCCCGGCAAGGTCGCGGATCTCGACCCGCGCGTCCGGGAAGGCCGCGAGGATCATCGCCTCGATCTCGGTCGCGGCCATCGGCATGTCAGTTGCTCTGCTCGATGATCTGGCGGCGCGCCTCGACCAGCTTGAAGCCGAGCTGCTCGCGCACCGCGGCCTCGTCGCTCTCGACGCCGGCGGCGGTGAGGTCGCCGAGCACCTTGCGGATGACGTCCTCGTCGCCCGCTTCCTCGAAATCGGCGCGGACCACGTCCTTGGCATAGGCCTCGGCCTCGACCTCGGTCAGGCCCATCTTCTGCGCCGCCCATTCGCCGAGCAGGCGGTTGCGGCGCGCGGTGATGCGGAATTGCATCTCCTCGTCGCGGGCGAACTGGGCTTCGAAGGCTTTCTCGCGGTCGTCGAACGTCGTCATGGCATTCCCTTTTGGAGGCGTTTGGCCCCAGATAGGCGCGCGCGCCCCACGCGTCCAGCCGCCGCCCGGCTCGGGCCCGCGCGCAACGATTGACATGGGTTAACAATGGGCGGACACCCGTCCGGCTGCGGGGGCAGCATCCTGGCCAAGGGGGCAATCATGACCGGTTCGATTGGCGCCATCGATCGCGTGCGCTGGGGCGAGCGGATTCCGTCGCTGGACGTGCTGCGCGGCTTCGCGATCCTGTTCATCCTGTTCATGAACATGCCGTGGATGGGCGGGTACGGTTTCATCCTGTTCGACCCGCGCTACCCGAGCTGGACGGCGGCCGATTACTGGACGACGCTGACGGTCGAGGCCTTCCTGTCGGGCACCCAGCGCGGGCTGCTCGAACTGCTGTTCGGGGCCGGGATCATCATTATGGCGCGGCGCGCGATGGAGCCGGACGGGCCGGTCGAGGTCGCCGACCTCCACTATCGCCGCAACCTGTGGCTGATCGTCTTCGGCCTCATCAACGGACTGGTGCTGATGTGGTACGGCGACATCCTGCTGGTCTACGGCATCGCCGCCTGCTTCCTGTTTCCCTTCCGAAAGGCGTCGACAAAGGTGCTGCTGGGTTTCGCCGGCCTGTTTCTCGCCGGCCTGCTGGTCAACGGCATCGTCAATTACCAGGACGAGCGCGCGCGCGTCGCCGACACGGATCGCGTCGTGGCGCTGCAGGCCGAAGGCAAGCCGCTCAGCGCCGACGACCGGAAGATCCTCGACGAGCATGCGAAGGATGTCGCGGCCCGCGCCGAGGGCCCGGCCGCCAATGCCGAGACGCAGAAGAGGATCAAGGAGGCCGACACCGCGCGGCGCACCACCTTCGCCGCTTACTGGACGGCGCAATGGGACGACTGGATCCGGCTCTTCAAATTCTTCTTCTGGTATATCGAGGCCGAGATCCTCGCGACCATGCTGATCGGCATGGCGCTCTACCGCGCTGGGATCATCCAGGGGAAAGCGTCCTCCATCACTTACTGGGCGATGCTGCTGGTCGGTTACGGTGCCGGCCTCGCCATTCGCGGCAGCGAACAGATCGCGCATCTGCGCTTCGACGGCGCGCCGTTGTGGCAAGGCGCCGTCGGCGACCTGTCACGCCTGCTGGTCACCTTCGGCCACCTCGCCGCGATCCAGCTCTTGCTGCGGTCGGGCGTCGGGCGCGCGCTGCTGAAGCCGCTGCAGGCGGCGGGGCGGATGCCGCTGACGGTCTACCTCTTCACCTCGCTGCTGATGATGTGGGTCATCTTCCCGCCGTGGGGCTTCGGCATGTTCGGGCGCTGGGGCATGGCGGACATGGCGCTGGTCTCGGCCATCGTCATCGCTGCCGAGATCGTCGCCGCCAACTGGTGGATGAAGCATTTCGCCAACGGCCCGTGCGAATGGGCGTGGAAGAGCCTCGCCTACCAGCGGCGCGAGCCGTTCCGGCGCATCGCGGCCTAGGCGATCTCGACCACCAGTTTGCCGATCGCCGCGCGGCTGCCGAGCGCGGTGATCGCCTCGCCCGCCCGCTCGAGCGGGTAGGTCGCGCTGACCAAAGGGTTGATCTTGCCCGCCGACCACAGGTCGAACAGTTCGGCGACATGCGCCGCATTCGCCTTGGGATCGCGCGCTGCGAAGGCGCCCCAGAAGACGCCGCACACGTCGCAGCTTTTCAGCAGGGTGAGGTTGAGCGGGAGCTTCGGGATGCCGGCCGGGAAGCCGACCACCAGGTAGCGCCCTTCCCACGCGATGGCGCGCAGCGCGGGTTCGGCATAGTCGCCGCCCACGGGATCGTAGATGACGTCGGCGCCCTTGGGCCCGACCGCCGCCTTGAAGGCCTCGGCCAGCGCCCTGGACGCATCCTTGTCGAACGGCCCGCGCGGGTAGACGAGGGCATCGTCGGCGCCCGCCTTTTTCGCGGCCTCGGCCTTCTCCTCGCTCGACACCGCCGCGACGACCCGCGCGCCGCGGGCCTTGCCAAGCTCGACCGCCGCCAGCCCAACGCCGCCCGCCGCGCCGAGCACGAGCAACGTGTCGCCCGCCTTGAGGTGGCCGCGATCCCAAAGCGCGTGGATCGAGGTGCCGTAGGTCATCAGCAGCGCCGCGCCCTCGGTGAAGCTGCGGCCCTCGGGCAGTTTGTAGGCGTTGCGCGCGGGCACGACCGCCTGTTCGGCCAGCCCGTTCCAGCCGCTGGCGCCGATCATCCGGTCGCCGACCGTCCATCCCTCGACACCCTCGCCGACGCCGATCACCTCGCCCGCGATCTCGCCGCCCGGGGCGAACGGGCGCGGCGGCTTGAACTGGTATTTGTCCTCGATGATCAGCACGTCGGGATAATTGATCGCGCAGGCGCGGACGCGGACGAGCAGATCGCCCGGCCCGGCCACCGGCGCGTCGATCTCGCTCACTTCGAGACTCTCGGGGCCGCCCGGCTGGCGGGAAAGAAGGGCTTTCATGGGGTTCTTGCTCCTATCGTCGTGCGATCTCGACCACCTCGGCGGCGGTCATGCCGTCGTAGGTGGTGCGCGCCAGCTCGGCCGCGCGGTCTTCCTTGTCGGCGAAGCGCTTGCCCGGCGGGGCCTTGAGCGCGGCGTCGAACGCCAGCCGGTCGGCCACCGGCAGGTCGCGCCGCGCCGCCTCGGCACTGGCCGCAAAGGCCTCGGCGCTCGACCCGTCCAGCACCGCCGGCTCGGCCGAGCAGGCGGCCAGCGCCGCGAGCATCGCCAGCGCCGGGCCCGCCCGCCTCATCCCTCGTAATGCGCCGTGGTCTTGGCGCGGACCTCGTCCGCGGTGACGCCGGGCGCCAGTTCGACCAGCCGGAAGGGGCTGTCATGGTCGGGGCGCTGGAAGACGGCGAGGTCGGTGATGATCATGTCGACCACGTTCTTGCCGGTCAGCGGAAGCGTGCATCCGGGGATGAACTTGGGGCTGCCGTCCTTGGCGTTGTGCTCCATCACGACGATGATCTTCTTGACGCCGGCGACGAGGTCCATCGCGCCGCCCATGCCCTTGATCATCTTGCCCGGGATCATCCAGTTGGCGATGTCGCCCTTTTCCGAGACTTCCATCGCGCCGAGCACGGTCAGGTCGATATGCCCGCCGCGGATCATCGCGAAGCTCGCCGCGCTGTCGAAATAGGCGCTGTGGGCAAGCTCGCTGATAGTCTGCTTGCCGGCGTTGATGAGGTCGGCGTCAATCTCGTCCGGATAGGGGAACGGGCCGATGCCGAGCATGCCGTTTTCCGACTGCAAGGTCACCTGCATCCCGTCCGGGATGTGGTTGGCGACCAGCGTCGGAATGCCGATGCCGAGGTTGACGTAATAGCCGTCCTGCAGCTCACGCGCGGCGCGCGCCGCACTAGTGTTGCGGTCCCAGTCCAATATGCGCTCT
>CAZKCD010000143.1:0-4835 GCA_964551235.1 uncultured Sphingomonas sp. | reverse complement strand
CGGAAGCGCTGCTCGGTCCAGCCGTGGATGCGGTTGTGCATCGGCCCGATCAGCCCCGCCGCCAGCGCTGCCGAAATGGCACCCGCCGCCTTGCCCGCATTCTCGCTGAAATAGGCTTGCGCCGCCTGCTCCAGCACATTCTCCAGCCCCGCGAAGGCGGCGACGAAACCGACCGTCATCAAGCCGTAGGCCGCCGACCGGCTGATCACCGTGTCCACGTCGTAGAGCCGATAGCGCAGCAGCGAGAGCAGCAGCCCTCCGGCCAGCGCCATGACCGAAAGGCCCGAAAACACCATCGATCCGATCCACAGCCATGTCGTCGCGGCCGGCGAGATCGAATCGTCCTCGGGCAGCGACAGGCCGAAGAAGGCGCTGACGATGAGCAGGGCCAGGCTGACCCCGAACCCGAACAGGGCGAAGCGCAGCTGCTGCCGGCTCGCGCTGAAACTTACCTGCCGCGACCGGATGAACAGCGCGATGGCCGGCAGCAGGATCATGATGACCATCGCGATCATGCCGACGACCATCGATTGCGCCCGCGTGACGATGATGGTGAGCGCGGTGGGGACGATCGCGACGAACAGCGCCTGGCGCCAGCGTCCGCTGATCCGGCCGTCGGGGAAGGCGAGGAGCGCGGTGGCCATGGCGAAGCTGCCGAGGCCGCTGACGAGCCCCTTCAGCATGACCTGCCAGTCGGCGCTGGTCAGCGGCTCCGATGCCGGGCCGGTCGCGACGATCGACAGGAAGCAGAAGGAGAACAGGATCCCCACGGGATCACGCCGCCGGCTGCGCATCAGCAAGATGGCGACGAACAGGAGGAAGAGGTCGGGAACGACGCTCGAGGCCAGGTTGATGATCGTGCCTTGCCGGCTGGAGATGCCGCTGCCGCGGTAGAGCTCGTCGGCGTTCGCCTCGCTGCGCGTCAGGCGATGGTCGGCGACCTTCCCGGCGGCGTCGCGCGTGCGCAGCACGACCGCGCTTCCCTCCGGCCCGACCAGCAATTTGTCGACGACGACCATGTCCGCCACCCGGTTGCCGACCGCGACTCCGTTGACCGCGAGGATGGTCTCGCCGCCCTTCAGGCCCGACCGCTTGCCTTCCTCGGTATGCGGCGGGCGCAGGGTCGCCTTCCCGTCCTGCGGCTTCCAGCCCAGCCCGACGTGACTGAACGGCCGCAGCATGACGCGGTCGTAAAGCCGCGCCGTCCCGACCACTTCGACGGTGATCGCCAGCGCCAGCAGCGCGAACCAGGCGGCCCGCACGAGAGGCCACCAGCGGTCGGCGATGGCCGGCACGCGCCATTCGCGTTTGACCGACGCTGCGCTTTTAGAGCCATGCTGTGCGATCGACGCCATGCCCCACGTCCCCCAACGCAAAACCCGCCCCTGCGGGCGGCAGGGACGGGTTTAAAGGCAATCGAAAAGATTGTCGCGCGTTAAGCGATCAATTCTCGTCGTCGTCGTCGCCGGTCGTGATCGCCAGGTCGTCGTCGCCGGTCGACAGGTCGACCTCGTCGTCCGCGCTCGGCTCCTCGTCCTCGTCGATGTTCAGCACGTCCTCGTCGTCACCGCTGAGGTCGCTGTCGGCCTTTTCCTTGGCCTTGGTGTCGACCGCTTCGAACGGCAGCGGCTGCTTCGACTTCAGCACCGGCTCGGGCATCCACTCGGTGCCGCATTCGATGCAGGTCACCGGGTCTTCCTTGCCCAGATCGTAAAAGCGGGTCGCGCACTTGGGGCAGGTGCGCTTGGTTCCCCATTCGGGCTTGACCATCGGGTCGATTCTCCAATTGTCTCGTGAAGCCGGGCGGCGTTCCGCCGGCGAAATCGGGCGCGCCTTGCCATAGGCCAAGCGCCCTGTCAAAGCGCGCGCCATGCCGCAGGATGCCCAACCGCTCGTCATTGCCGTCGACGGCCCCGCCGCCAGCGGCAAGGGAACCATCGCCCGGGCGCTCGCCGGCCGCTTCGGCCTGCCGCACATGGATACCGGCCTGCTTTACCGCGCCGTCGCGCTCGTCCTGTTCCGCTTCGGCGGCGATCCGGCGAGCGAGTTCGAGGCCGCCCGCGCCGCCCACGACATCGACAAGATCGGCGTCGACGACGAGGAATTGCGCAGCGAGGTGGTCGGTTCGATCGCCAGCCGCGTCTCGGCCTATCCGGAGGTCCGCGCGGCCCTGCTCGCCAAGCAGCTCGCCTTTGCCGGTCAGGATGGCGGCGCGGTGCTCGACGGGCGCGACATAGGCACCGTCATCGCCCCCAACGCGCCGGTGAAGCTGTTCGTCACCGCCAGCCCGGAAGAACGCGCCCGGCGTCGCCTCGCCGAACTGACGGCGCGCGGCATGAACGCCCATTACGACGACGTGCTGGCCGACATCCGCGCCCGCGACGCCCGCGACAGCGGCCGCGACGCCGCGCCGCTGGTGTGCGCCGACGACGCGATCCTGCTCGACACGACCGATCTCGGCCGCGACGCCGCCATTGCCGAAGCGATCCGGCTGGTCGAAACGCGGCTCGGCTAGGGCAGCAGGAAGACCACCGTCCCGCGATAGGCGGGCTCGGCGGCGATGGCGGGCGGCAGGTCGAACTGGCCGCGCTCGACCACGCCGACCTTGAACGGGATCGGAAAGCCCTTCATCCGCGCGAAATAGCGCTCGTAGCCGGGAATGGTGGAGCGGCCCTGGTAGGTCTGGATGACCACCTCGTCGACGGTCCCGCGAAGCGCCGCGAGCGTTGCCGGGTCGCCGTTGGCGCTCCAGTCCATCAGGCCGGTCACCGACAGGCGCGTGCCGGGCGGAAGCGCGGCGCGCAGCCGCGCGAGGAATTGCGCATAGCCGCCGAGCTCACGGGTCGCCGCGTCGAAGTCCACCTGCAGCCCGACCACGCGCCCGCCGCTTGCCCGCCAGCTCGCCAGCCGCCGCTCGACCACCCCGATCGTGCCCTCCGGCCACTCCAGCGTGTCGGTGCGCACCACCAGCCACAGGTCCGGCCCGCGAGCGCGCGGCGGCGAGGGGCGCAGGACGTGGTAGCGCCCCGCCTCGGCGCGTCGGATTTCCCCGTCGAGGACATAAACCTCTTTCGCTTCGGCCAGCGCGTCGGGCGCTTCGACCCCGGCCCAAAGCCAGAAGCGGTCGTGGCCCTCGGTCGTCACCCGGCCCGGTTCGGGCGCGCACCCCGCCAGCGCCAGCGCCGCCAGCGCGGCCCACATCCTACCAGTAATAGCGCAGGTCCTTCGCCCACGGGCTGGCCGGATAATCGCGCTTCACCCGGTCGAACCAGCCCTTGCGGACGCCTTGCTCGACCTGCGCCCCGCCGCAGCTCGAATAGCCCGACGGGGCGTAGCATCGGACCATCCGGTTGAGCGCGAAGGCCTTGTCGTCGGGGGTGGCCGCCGGATCGGCGAGCACGGCCTCATAGGCGGCCATGCGGACGTAGGATTGGCCCGGGAATTGCGCGGGCCCGCTGCCCAGCGCGCCGGGCGCGCCTTCCTCGGTCGCCAGGCGATCGAAATCGAAATTGTCGAAGCCCTGTTCGCGCAGGAACTCGGCCAGGCACAGGCGGGGGCGCACCGCCCTTGGGTTGGACGCCAGCGCCGCCGCCACGTCGCGGATCAACGGGCAGCCGCCGGCCTTGATCGGCTGGCGGAACCGGGCGAGCGGCGGGTCGCTCAGCTCGTCGTTGTAGGTGACGTTGTAATATTGGGCGCCGAACCAGCCATCGGCCTCGGACGGGGTGGTCGGAAGCAGCGCCATGTCCCGCACGAAATCGGCGTAGAAGCCGCGCTGCAATTGCTTGGCCAGGAGGATGAACAGCGCGATCTTCTTCTCGTGCGCGCTGATCCCGCCCGTCGCCTGCCGGCGAAGCAGGGCCGGCCCCGCGCTGAATTCCAGCACCAGCTCGCGCATCACCGGATGGGTGACGGGCGATCCGGCGGCGAAGATGCGCTCCGGCGCGCCGGCCAACTCATCGTGCCGTGCCAGCGCGAGCTCCACCGCGCCGCGCTGGTAAGGGCCGGTGGCGCCGGGGAAAAGGCTCAGCCAGAAGCCGCGCGCGTTCCGGTCCTTGACCGCGTCCAGCGCCATGCCGCGCAACATCTGGCGGCTGAATTCCAGGCTGGTGAAGCGCGGCTGGTTGGCCGCGTCGGGGATCAGCGCCAGCGTCGCCCGCGCGTCGCGCGCCACCCAGAAGGCATGGGCCGCGCGCAAATAGCCGTACAGCGCCTCCTGGCCGCGGAACGCCGGCGCCTGTTCGGCAAGCTCGGCGGCGGTGATGGTCGTCCAACCCTGCTCGGCCTCGTAATCGGCGAAGGGACGCATGCGCTTGAGGTCGCGCACCGCCAGTAGCAGGGCACTGGCGGTATCGGCGATCGGATAGGCCTCCAGCGCCTTCTGGTCGGCCTCGTTGATGAGGTCGATCGCCGCGTCGGCGGACCGAACCTCGCCCAGCGTGAGGCCGTAGATCGTCGTCAGCCCGGCGCCCTTGCCCTGCAACCACAGGATTCGCCGCATCAGGCCGCGGACGGACCCCATGTAACGCCCGTCGGGATAGGCCTTGGCATAGGCCTCGAACGCGCGCCCGGCCGCGTCGGCGGTCGCCGCGTCGCGTTGGCCTGCGTCCTTGAGGCCGCCCCATTCGTCGATCGATCGGGCGATGGCGGCGTTCAGCAGCGTGCGTCCGACCATGTAGCGCGCGGTCTCGCGCACCCACGGGTCGGGCGCGCCCGCCAGCGATTCGAACTGCTGGCGGGCCAGGTCGAACTGCCCGCCGTAAAAGCGCGCCGCCGCCGCCAGGTAGGTGGCAAACGCGCGGCCGGCCGCGCTGCTCGTCGCGACCGCGGGCACG
>CAZKCD010000142.1:0-4970 GCA_964551235.1 uncultured Sphingomonas sp. | reverse complement strand
GACGAGCGCGAGCAGACGCTGAACCAGCTGCTGGTCGAGATGGACGGCTTCGAGGCCAACGAGGGCATCATCATCATCGCCGCCACCAACCGTCCCGACGTGCTCGACCCGGCGCTGCTGCGCCCGGGCCGCTTCGACCGCCAGGTGGTCGTTCCCCGTCCCGACATCGAGGGGCGCGAGCAGATTCTGCACGTCCACATGAAGAAGGTGCCGCTGGCGCCCGACGTCGACGCGCGGACCATCGCGCGCGGCACGCCGGGCTTCTCCGGTGCCGACCTTGCCAACCTCGTCAACGAGGCGGCGTTGATGGCCGCGCGCAAGGGCAAAAGGCTGGTCGCCATGCAGGAGTTCGAGGAGGCCAAGGACAAGGTCCTGATGGGCAGCGAGCGCAAGTCCATGGTCATGACCGAGGACGAGAAGAAGATGACCGCCTATCACGAGGCCGGTCACGCCATCGTCGCGCTGCACGAGCCGGCGAGCGACCCGATCCACAAGGCGACGATCATCCCGCGCGGCCGCGCGCTGGGCATGGTGATGCGCCTGCCGGAGCGCGACAGCTACAGCTACCACCGCGACAAGATGCACGCGAACCTGGCCGTGGCCATGGGCGGCCGCGTCGCCGAGGAAGTGATCTTCGGCTACGACAAGGTCAGCTCGGGCGCGTCGAGCGACATCCAGTATGCGACCAAGCTGGCGCGCGACATGGTGACCCAGTGGGGCATGTCGGACGAACTCGGCCCGCTGCAGTATGAGGAGCCGCAGGGCGAGACCTTCCTTGGCTACTCGCAGTCGGCGCGGGTCCACATGTCGGACGAGACCGCCAAGAAGATCGACAAGGAAATCCGCCGGATCGTCGACCAGGGCTACAACCGCGCCCACCAGCTGCTGAAGGACCATGCCGACGAGCTGGAAAAGCTGGCGCAGGCGCTGCTCGAATATGAGACGCTGAGCGGCGAGGAAATCCGCGTCGTGCTGGACGGCGGGACGATCGACCGCGGCGGCCCGTCGCAGCCGGCGCTGCCCAGCGCGGGCAGCTCGATCCCCAAGGCCAAGCGCCCGCCCAAGAGTTTCGGCGGGACGGCCCCGGCCGGCGCCTGACGCACCGTTCAATTCGCGTTCAGCAAAAATCCCTCTACGTCGCGTCGCCGACGTGGAGGGATTTTTCTATGCGCCTGATGTTGCTTGCCTTGCCGATGATGATGCTGGCCGCCCCGGTGGCCGCGCAAAGCATGAATGCCGAACTGTTTTTCCAGCGGGCCAACAAGCTGAAGGCGAAGGGCGCGATGGCGATCTTTTCGGGCGGCGAGATCAAGGCGCTGATGCGCGAAGGCCAGGCGGCGGGGCAGGCCGCGGCCGAGGCGCGCAAGGCCGCCAAGGCGGCCGGACGCCCGCCGCGCTACTGCCCGCCCGAAGGCCCGCAGAAGATGGGCAGCGACGAATATATGGCGCGGCTGAGCGCCATTCCCGCGGCCGAGCGCAAGCGAATCGACATGACCGAGGCGACGATCCGCATCATGATGATGCAATTCCCCTGCCGAGGCTGATCAGCCGAGCAGCCCCAGCCCGACGATCGTCACCGCGAAGAAGGTACTGGCGACGAAGGCGAAGATGACCAGCGCGGTCGTGCGCACCAGCGCGGACAGCCGGCCGAGCTGGTAGGCGCCCTTGAGCTGCCGATACATGTGGATCGGCGGCACGAAGAACAGCAGACTGGCAAGGCCCGGCATGTTGGCCCACACGAGCAGGCTGGCGACGATCACCAGCATCATCATGAACGACAGCGAGTAGGTGACGAACACCGCGTGGTCGAACAGATGGTGGCGGCGGCGCAGCGGGAAGAGCAGCCAGAGGAAGGGCACCGAGATCGGGATCAGCAGCCAGCTGTATTTCGACGCGGCGTCCTGGATGTTGAAGACCAGGCGGTCGGGATCGCGCTGCACGTTGTGGACGAGGTCGCGGACCCACGGCGGGGCCTCGTCGAGGTCCTTGTCGTTGACCTGGACCGCGCCGGTATCGATCTTGCGCAGCGTCTCCAGATCCTCGCGCTCGGTCGCGATGCGCGCGTCGATCGCCGCGACCGGCTTCTTCGCGGCGACGGCTTCGGCACGCTCGGCCTTCAGCTCCTCGATCCTTTTCTCCTGCTCGACCAGGGCCTGGCGGACGTTGTCCTTCATCGAATCATTGATGTTGGCGTCAAGCGTGCCGTTGAAGTTGAGCGCGGCGAACATCAGGAAGACGCTGAACAGGTAGAGCGCGATCGGCGAGATGAAGCGCGCGCGCTGCCCCTCGACGTAGCGGCGGGTGAGCTCGCCCGGGTGCCACGCCAGCATCGGCAGGGTGCGCCAGAACTTGCCTTCGAAGTTGAACAGGCCGGCCGCGAATTCCCCGAAATAGGTGCGCAGCGAGCGGTGCAGCACCGCCTTCTGCCCGCAGCGGTTGCAATAGGGACCGGTCAGCGGCGTGCCGCAGTTGAGGCAGTTGCCGCCGGGACCGGGACCGGCGATCGCGCCGCTGTCCGGCTCCACCGCCCGGGCCACCAGCCCGCCCGTCACCGCCGCACCGATACCGTCGAGTTCGCTCATCCTGTCCCCCCGCCCCTTCAATATGCCGAGGCATGGCGTCGGCCAAGGGGGGATGCTAGCCAGCGGGGCGAATGAGCAAGCGCATCGGACTCCTCGGCGGAAGCTTCAACCCGGCCCATCGTGGCCACCGCCGCATGAGCCTGGCCGTCATCGAGCGGCTGGGGCTGGACGAATTGTGGTGGCTGGTCTCGCCCGGCAACCCGCTGAAGCCCAGGAAGGGCATGGCGCCTTTTGCGGCGCGGCTGGCCTCGGCGCGGGCGATGGCGCGGCGATCGCGCATCAAGGTCAGCGATTTCGAGGCCAAGGCAGGCACGCGCTACACCGTCGATACGGTCGCGGCCATCCGCAAGGCGTGGCCGCAGCACCGCTTCATCTGGCTGATGGGCGAGGATACTGTGGCCCAATTTCACCAGTGGAAGGACTGGCGCAAACTGGCGCAGGCCGTTCCGATTGCAGTGATTTCCCGCCCCGGCTATGATGACGATGCCCGCGCGGCGCGCGCGATGGGCTGGCTTCGGTGGTTTGTCCGCCCCGAGACCAAGGCGATGACGTGGACGGAGTGGAGTGCACCGGCGATTATCTTCCTTCGCCTGCCGCCCGACCCGACCTCCGCTACCGCCTTGCGCGCGCAAGACCCCCATTGGCATCGCCGGATGACCGCACGTCGCGGTTCACCGGTCGCCGCACCATAGGAGCCACCTTGGCCGATCCGACCACCGGAACCGACCGTCCCGTCAAGCAGCCCGTCGATGTCGACGCGCTCCACCAGCTGGTCATGCAGTCGCTCGACGACGACCAGGCGGTCGAAGTCGTCACCATCCCGCTTGCCGGCAAATCCTCGATCGCGGACCATATGGTCATCGCGTCGGGCCGGTCGTCGCGCCAGGTGGCGTCGATGGCCACCAAGCTGGCCGACAAGATCAAGCAGCAGTTCGGCAAGATCGCCCGGGTCGAGGGCCTGCCGGTCGCCGACTGGGTGCTGATCGACGCCGACGACGTCATCGTCCACCTGTTCCGCCCCGAAGTGCGCACCTTCTACAACCTCGAGCGGATGTGGGCGTTCGGCGACGGCGAGGACGCCGCGGCGGCCCGCCCGGCCTGATCCGGGCCTTGCTGCTCCACATCATCGCCCGCGGAAAGATCGGACGGTCGAGCGAGGCCGAGCTGGTCGAGCGTTACCTGAAGCGCATCGCCTGGCCGACCAGGGTCACCGAATTGCCCGATCGCGGCGGCCATCCGCCCGAGCCGGCGGGCAACGCCGTCACCGTCCTGCTCGACGAGCGGGGCAAGGCGCTGTCGTCGATGGAATTCGCGAAGAAGCTGGAAGGCTGGCGCGATACCGGGCGGCGCGAGGCGCGCTTCCTGATCGGCGCGGCCGACGGGCATGACGAGGCCGAACGGGCGAACGCCGACCTGCTGCTGTCGTTCGGGCCGGCGACCTGGCCGCACATGATGGCGCGGGCGATGCTCGCCGAGCAATTGTTCCGGGCGACCTCGATCCTTGCCAACCATCCCTATCATCGCGAAGGCTGAGCCGATGCGCGCGCGCCTCGCCTTCCTTGCCCTTGCCACCGCCCTGCTCGGCGGGTCGGGGATCGCGCAGTCCACGCCCGGCGAGGCGCTGGCGGCGGCGCGCGCCGAGTATCGCGCGGCGGCGGCCGAGGCCAAGCGGCTGGACGCGCAGGCGGGCCAGGCGCGCGACAAGGCAAGCCAGCTGGGTCTCGAGCGGCAGGCCGCGGCGGCGCGGATCGCCGAGGCCGAGGCGCGGATCAGCGCGCTGCAGGTCGAGCTTGCGGCAAGGGGCCGCGCGGTCGCGGCGGCGAAGGAGCGGCTGGCGGCCAAGCAGGTCCCCGCCGCGGCGCTGGTCGGCTCACTGGTGTCGATGGGGCGGCGTCCGCCCTTGCTGGCGCTGGCCGACGGGCGATCGCCGGCCGAGCTGGTGCGGGTGCGGATGCTGCTCGATTCGACGCTTCCGGTCATCCGCGCCCGCAGCGCGGCGCTGGCATCCGGCCTGGCGCAGGAGCGCCGTCTGGCGGAAGCGGCGCAGGCGACCGCGACCCAGCTCGGCGCCGCGCGCGCCGCGCTGGCCGAGCGGCAGCAACGGTTCGCGACGCTGGAGCGGGAGGCCAACGCCACCGCGGCCGCGTTGGGCGGCGCGGCGCTCGACGCCAGCGACCGAATGATCATCGCCAGCGATGCCACCGGCCGGCTGGCCAGCGAGGCCATCGCCCGCGCCGAGGCGCGCCGGCGGGCGCAGGAGGTGCTGGCCTATGGCGCCTTGCCCGCCCGCCCCGGCCGCGGCGAGGGCGACGGCGGGGCGGCGCCCCCCTACGTGATGCCCGCCGACGCCGCGCTGGTCGAGGGCGTCGGCTCGGTCAACCGCGACGG
>CAZKCD010000141.1:0-5020 GCA_964551235.1 uncultured Sphingomonas sp. | reverse complement strand
CCCGCATCGCCGTCTCGCGCGCCGAGGAGCGCCCGCCGCCGCGCGGATCGCGCAGCCCGTACTTCTTGTCATAGGCATAGTCGGCGTGGCCCGGGCGGTAGGCCGCGTCCGCCGGATAATCCTTCGAGCGCGCGTCGACATTCTCGATCATCATCGCGACCGGCGTGCCGGTCGTCCGGCCGTCGTACACGCCCGACAGGATTCGCACCCGGTCCGGCTCCTGCCGCGGCGACACATTCTTCGACGTGCCCGGCCGGCGCCGATCGAGGAAATGCTGAACGTCCGCCTCGCCCAGCGCGATGCCCGGCGGGCAGCCGTCGAGAACGCAGCCGATCGCCGGCCCGTGGCTCTCGCCCCAAGTCGTCAGGCGCAGCAAGTGGCCGAAGCTGTTGACGCTCATCCGATGTCCGCTCCCAAGTCGCGCATCAGCTCGGCATAGCCCGGAAAGCTGGTCGCAATCATCCCCGGTTCGTCGACGCTCACCGGCTGCTCGCTCGCCAGCCCCAGCGTCAGGAAGGCCATGGCGATGCGATGGTCGCCGTGGGTCACGATCTCGGCGCCGCCGCGCACCCGCCCGCGCCCAAAGATTCGCAGCGCATCGCCGTCGGCCACCGCCATCACCCCGCAGGCGGTCAGGCCTGCGACTACCGCGCCCAGCCGGTCGCTTTCCTTGACGCGCAGTTCGGCCAGCCCCTCGATCACGCTCTCCCCGTCAGCGAGGGCGCACGCCACCGCCAGGATCGGGATTTCGTCGATCATCGCCGGCACCTGATCGGCGGTGACGTGGCATGGCTGCAGCTCGGAATGGGCGATACTGATGTCGGCGACGATCTCGCCCGACTGCACCCGCTCGTTGGCCAGCGCGATGTCGGCGCCCATCGCCTCCAGCGTTTCGTAGAGGCCGGTGCGAAGCGGGTTGACGTTCATGCCGCGCACCGTGACGCGCGATCCCGGCACGATCGCCGCCGCGACCAGCGGAAAAGCCGCCGACGAGGGGTCCGCGCCCACCGCTACCTCGGTCGCGGCGAGCGCGCGGTTCGCGCCCAGCGTCACCCGCCGCCCGTCCGCCGTTTCCTCGATCGCGACGTCCGCGCCGAAAGCCGCCAGCATGATCTCGCTATGGTCGCGGCTCGGCACGGGTTCGGTGACCGCGACCGGCGCGGCGGTCCCCAGCCCGGCCAGCAGGATCGCCGACTTGACCTGCGCGGACGCCGGCACGTTGCGATGGTCGATCCCGCCCAGCGTGGCGCCATGGACGGTCAGGGGCAGCGTTCCCGTCCCATCGATCCGCGCGCCCATCCGCGCCAGCGGGTCGCTGACCCGCCGCATCGGCCGGCCGGTGAGGCTCGAATCGCCGGTGAAGGTCGCGGTGACGCCTTCGCGCCCGGCCACGGCGCCGATCAGCAGCCGCGCCGCCGTGCCGCTATTGCCGCAATCGACCGGCGCGGCGGGCGAGGTCCAGCGCGCACCGGTCACGCGCCACTCGCCCGGGCTCAGCCGCTCGACGGTGGCGCCAAGCGCCTCGACCGCGCGGGCCGTCGCCAGCACGTCGTCGCTTTCCAGCAGGCCGTGGATGATCGTCGTGCCGTCGGCCATGCCGCCGAGGATCAGCGCGCGGTGGCTGCAGCTCTTGTCGCCGGGCACCGCCGCCGTCCCGGCCAGCGGCCCGCGCGCCCGCGCGGTCAGGGTCATGCCAAGAGCTCCGCCAGATGCTGCGCCAGGTCGATCGCCTGCCGCGCGTTGAGGCGCGGGTCGCACGCGGTCAGCCAGTTGCGCTCCAGATCCTCGACGCTCGCCGGCCCGCGCCCGCCGATGCACTCGGTGACGTCGAGCGCGCTCATCTCGAGGTGGACGCCGCCGACATGGACGCCCTCGGCGCGCGCGATGGCGACGAACTGGTCCAGCTCCGACAGGATATGCGGCAGGCGGCGCACCTTGCGCGTGCCCGACAGGCTGGTGTTGCCGTGCATCGGGTCGACCGTCCACACGACGCGGCGCCCCGCTTCCTTCGTCGCGCGCAGCAACGGCGGCAGGAGGGTGCCGATCGCCTTGTGCCCCAGCCGCGCGATCAGCACGATCTTGCCCGGCTTATTATCGGGATCGAGCCGATCGAGAAGCGCCAGCAACTCGCCGGGCGTTATCGACGGCCCGCACTTCACCCCGACGACATTGTCGATGCCGCGCAAATACTCGACGTGCGCGCCATCCAGCTGGCGCGTGCGGTCGCCCAGCCACAGCATGTGGCCCGAACGCGCCCACCAGCGTCCGTCGGCGTCCTGCCGGGTCAGCGCTTCCTCGTAGGGCAGCAGCAGCGCCTCGTGGCTGGTGTAGATCGGGCGGTCGGGACTCCGCGCCGCGGCGAGGCTTGCGGCGGTGCCGACCGACTGCATGTGCGCGCGGATCATGCGCATGGGGTCGGGCGCGCGCGCCGCTGCCTCGAACGCCGCGCCGTTGACGATGTCGCCGCGATAGGCGGTCAGGCTTGCCGTGCCCTGCGTTTCGGTCGGCGCGCTGCGCGGCTTGGCGAACTGCCCCGCGATCCGCGCCACCTCGACCAGCGGCGCGCCCACCGCCGGGGCGAGGCGCGCGGCCATCGCCTCGAACAGGCCGGTGATTCCGGCGACCTGCTCGGCCACCGGATCGTCGAAGCTCTCGGCGCAATCGCCGCCCTGCAACAGGAAGCCGTGCCCGCCGGCCACGCGCGCCATCGCGTCGCGCAGGCCCTCGCAGGCAGCGACGTCGACGACCGGCGCGGCGTGGGCCAGCCGCGCCTCGACCGCGGCCAGCGCGGCGGTGTCGGCATAGGCCGGCATCTGCGCCGCCGTGCGGTCGCGCCATCCGTCCTTGCGCCAGCGGGTGGTCACCATGTCCATCGCCGACGCCCTAGGACATTCTCCTGCCCGCGCAAATCACTTGCTTGGCGAGCCGCGGGTGCGCGCGCTACGCTGCCCGCTCCACGCTTCGAAGGAACGGCCGATGTCCCAGTCCGTCTATCCCGTCCCGGCCGACTGGGCCGCCCGCGCCCGGGTCAGCCCGGCCCGCTACGCGGCGATGGTCGCCGAGGCGCGCGACAATCCCGACACCTTCTGGCGGCGCGAGGCGCAGCGGATCGACTGGATGAAGCCCTTCACCGGCACCGACGAAAGCAGTTTCGACGAGGCCGATTTCGGCATCCGCTGGTTCGCCGACGGCACGCTCAACCTCAGCGCGAATTGCCTCGACCGCCACCTCGCGACCCGCGGCGATGCGGTGGCGATTATCTGGGAGCCGGACGATCCCGCCGCGCCGGCGCGCCACATCACCTACCGCGAGCTTCACCGCGACGTCTGCCGCTTCGCCAACGCGCTGAAGGCCCAAGGCGCGCGGCGCGGCGACCGGATCACGCTTTATCTGCCGATGGTGCCCGAGGCCGCGGTGGCGATGCTCGCCTGCGCGCGGATCGGCGCCATCCACTCGGTTGTCTTCGGCGGCTTCTCGCCCGACGCGCTCGCCGGCCGCATCCAGGATTGCGACAGCAATATCGTCATCACCGCCGACGAAGGGCTGCGCGGCGGGAAGGCGATCCCGCTCAAGGCCAATGTCGACGCCGCGCTCGCCCAGTGCGCGGGGGTCGAGCGCGTTGTCGTCCTGCGCCACACCGGCGCCGACGTGCCGATGGTCGCGGGCCGCGACGTCGACTGGGCCGAAGCGGTGGCCGCCGCCGGCGACGACTGCCCGCCCGAGGAAATGGGCGCGGAGGACCCGCTCTTCATCCTCTACACTTCGGGCTCGACGGGGAAGCCCAAGGGCGTGCTCCACACCACCGGCGGCTACGCCGTCTGGGCCAGCCTGACGCACGAGCTGGTTTTCGACTACCGCCCCGGCCAGGTCTATTGGTGCACCGCCGACGTCGGCTGGGTCACGGGGCACAGCTACATCGTCTACGGCCCGCTCGCGAACGGCGCGACCACCCTGATGTTCGAAGGCGTGCCCAACTATCCCGATCCCTCGCGCTTCTGGCAGGTGGTCGACAAGCACAAGGTCGAGATCTTCTACACCGCGCCGACCGCGCTGCGCGCCCTGATGCGCGAGGGCGACGAGTGGGTCACCCGCACCGACCGCTCGTCCCTGAAGCTGCTCGGCACGGTCGGCGAGCCGATCAACCCGGAGGCGTGGGAATGGTATCACCGCGTCGTCGGCGAACGGCGCTGCCCGATCGTCGACACCTGGTGGCAGACCGAGACCGGCGGCTGCCTCATCGCGCCCCTGCCCGGCGCAACGCCCCTGAAGCCCGGTAGCGCGACCCTGCCGCTGCCGGGCGTCGAGCCCGTCCTGCTGACCGGCGAGGGGCAGGTGCTGGACGGCGCCGCCGACGGCTGCCTCGCCATCGCCCGCAGCTGGCCCGGCCA
This sequence comes from uncultured Sphingomonas sp., assembly GCA_964551235.1. Lineage (GTDB taxonomy): Bacteria > Pseudomonadota > Alphaproteobacteria > Sphingomonadales > Sphingomonadaceae > Sphingomicrobium. The sequence continues at coordinate 632 of CAZKCD010000141.1, read as the reverse complement.
GATGCGCACCGTCTATGGCGACCATGCGCGCTTCTTCCAGACCTATTTCTCGACCTTCCCCGGTTACTATTTCACCGGCGACGGCTGCCGCCGCGACGCCGACGGCTATTACTGGATCACGGGCCGGATCGACGACGTCATCAACGTGTCGGGCCACCGCATGGGCACCGCCGAGATCGAGAGTGCGCTGGTCGCCCACTCCGACGTGGCGGAGGCGGCGGTGGTCGGCATGCCGCACGCGATCAAGGGGCAGGGCATCTACGCCTACGTGACTCTCAACGCCGGCCTCGACGGCGACGACGCGCTGCGCGCCGCGCTGGTGCAGTGGGTGCGCAAGGAAATCGGCCCGATCGCCTCGCCCGACGTCATCCAGTTCGCGCCGGGCCTGCCCAAGACCCGCAGCGGCAAGATCATGCGCCGGATCCTGCGCAAGATCGCGGAAGGCGACACGTCGAACCTCGGCGACACTTCGACACTGGCCGACCCGTCGGTCGTCGACCACCTGCTGGCGAACCGGCCCGGCGCAGGTTGAGTAAAATGGCGGAGCGGGAGGGATTCGAACCCTCGATACGGTTGTGCCGTATACTCACTTTCCAGGCGAGCGCCTTCGACCACTCGGCCACCGCTCCGCA
>CAZKCD010000140.1:0-5025 GCA_964551235.1 uncultured Sphingomonas sp. | reverse complement strand
CCAAGCAGCTGCGCCAGCTCACCCGCACCTACGACGGGCTCGTCCGCCGCGGCGTCAAGCTGGACGCGGCGAAGAAGGACCAGCTGAAGGCGATGAACAAGGAACTGTCCTCGCTGTTCAGCGAATTCAATTCGCGCCTCCTCAAGGACGAGGGCACGTGGACGACCGCGACCGAGGCGGAGATGGCCGGCGTTCCCGCCGACATCAAGGACGCGGCCGCGGCGCTCGCCAAGGACAAAGGCGTGAACGCGCCCTATGCCATCCGCAACACTCGCTCGGCCGCCGATCCGGTGCTGAGCTTCGCCAGCAACCGCGCGCTTCGCGAAAAGGTGTGGCGCGCCTTCGTCAACCGCGGCGACAACGGCAACGCCAATGACACCAATGCGATCATCGCCAAGATCGTGAAGCTTCGCGCCGACCGTGCCCAGCTGCTGGGCTTCAACACCCATGCCGACCTGCGGATGCAGGACACGATGGCCAAGACGCCCGACCGCGCGATGGACCTGATGATGCGCGTCTGGCCGGCGGCGGTGAAGCGCGTCAAGGAAGAGGTTGCGGAGATGAAGCCGATCGCCGCGCGCGACGGCGTCCGCTCGATCGAGCCGTGGGATTACCGCTACTACATGGAGAAGCTTCGCAAGGCGAAGTACGACCTCAGCGAAGACGAGATCAAACCCTATTTCGAGCTGTCCAACCTCGTGAAGGGGATGCACTGGTCGGCCGAGCAGCTCTACGATCTCAAGTTCACCGAGAACACCGGCACCGTGCCCGTCTGGAACCCCGACGTGCGCACCTTCGAGGTGACCCACGCCAAGACCGGCAAGGTGATCGGCCTGTGGTATCTCGACACCTACGCCCGCGAGGGCAAACGATCGGGCGCCTGGGCGACCGGCTACCGCGATTCTTCGGGGATCCTCGGCAACCGGCCCAAGCTGGTCTCGAACAACAACAATTTCATCAAGCCCTCGCCGGGCCAGCCGGTGCTGATCACCAAGGATGACGCGACCACCCTGTTCCACGAATTCGGCCACGCCATCCACGGCCTGCTGACCAACACCTATTATTCCTCGCTCGGCGGGTCGCAGCGCGACTTCGTGGAATATCCGAGCCAGGTGAACGAAAATTGGCTGATGACCCGGCCGGTGCTCGAGAAGTTCGCGCGCCACTACAAGACCGGCCAGCCGATGCCGCAGAGCCTCCTCAAGAAGATCGAGGCGTCGGAGACGTTCAACCAGGGCTACGACACGGTGCAATATCTGTCGTCCGCGCTGGTCGACATGAAGCTGCACACCGTCCCTGGCGGCGTGGTCGATCCCGACGCGTTCGAACGCCAGGCGCTGGCGGAACTCGGCATGCCCAAGGAGACCGTGATGCGGCACCGCCTGCCGCAGTTCGGCCACCTGTTCTCGTCCGACGCCTACTCGGCCGGCTATTACAGCTATTTGTGGTCGGAAACGATGGACGCCGACACGTGGGCCCTGTTCGAGAACGATCCGTTCAATCGCACGATTGCCGACCGCTTCCGGATCATCCTCCTGTCGACCGGTAACGAGACCGACCGGGCCGAAGCCTACCGCCAGTTCCGCGGGCGTGATCCGGACGTGACGGCGCTGCTGAAGCGGCGGGGTTTTCCGGTCAATTGACCTTGAGGCGGCGTCACGGGGAGTGAATCCCCGTGACGTCAGTCCTGTCCGCTAACGCGGCAGGCTGGCCGCGGCGGTTCGTCTCTTCGCGCTGCTCCGGCGACGCACTTCGTGCGCCGGCGTCGCTGCGCTCGGCTAACCGGCCGAGGGCGGCGTCAGGGTGTCGACCAGGACGTCAAGCTGTGCCTCGCAGCCGTTGACGATCAGGCTCTGCGCCAGTTCTTCCATGCCCGCCGGGGCGCGGCCCAGCGCCTTCGCGGTAAGCGTCGCGGCACCCTTGCCGTGCTTGACCTCGTAGCGGCCGCCCGCCGCGATCGGCAGGGTCGCGGGCCAGCTCGCGTTGCGCTGCCCGGCGGCGAACTCGACCGTCGCGCTGCCGTTCGAGCCGAGGTCGCGGATCGCGATCGTCTCGGCGGTGTCGGCGTTGGCGCGGTACAGGCCGACGTCGCTCGGCGCGACCATGCAGATGTTGCCCGAGCGCGCGATGTCGGCCTGCCACAGGTTGCGGCCGGCGGTCGCGCCGGTGGGGGCGCCGCGCATGCCCGAATCGCCGCGCGAGGCACCGACCGTGCGCCGGCGCGCGTTGCTGCCCGCCAGCGCCGCCAGCGCCGAGGTCGATCCCCCCGCGCTCGCCGACACGTCGAACGTGCCGGGCCCGCGCAGCGTGCGCGTGCCGCGCGAATCGAGCAGGGTGACGGTGTCGTTGGCCTTCAGCGTGATCTTGCTGTTGTCCGGCAACGCCTTGCCGGTCTTGTAGATTTTCGCCGAAGGGCCCGACGCGCGAACGACCAGCACGGCCGCCGCGGCCTGCGCCGTTCCGATGAGGAGCGCGCCGGTGCACGCCAGGATCGCCCACTTCTTCATCTTACTTCTCTCCTAGAACGAAGCTGCCCCCCGGGCCCGTGTCGCGAAGGCGACAGGCAAGAGCAGATAAAGCTACATCATTATCATACATTGCAGCCAAAGCTTCAATATCCTGCAGTGCCTCGCGGCTGCCGGTTTCGAACTGGCGCCAGAGTTGTGTCAGTCTGATACGCGTCTCGGCGTCCATTCCGGGCTTGGGTTCCCACACCACGATCGGGGTCGCGCGGCCGGACAGGGTGATGCGCCCCATCGGCCGGAACACGTCCTGGTTCTGCATCTTGATCCGCGCCTCGTCGCTGACCAGCGCGGTCGATTTCAGATATTTGTTGGCGCCTTCCAGCCGCGCCGCGCAGTTCATCGCGTCGCCCAGCGCGGTATACTGGATGCGTCCCTTGCCGCCGAAATTGCCGACGATCGCCTCGCCGTAATGAAGGCCGATGCGGGTCCGGCCGAGCAGGGCGCGCTCGGGCGTCGACTTGGCGAAGTCGTCGAAGAAGGCGATCATGTCGAGCGCGGCGGCGAGCGCTCGGTCGCCGTCGTCCTCGCGCGCGATCGGTGCCCCCCAGAAGGCCACCACCGCGTCGCCGACGAACTTGTCGATAGTCCCGCCATGCTTGAGCACGATGTCGCTCATCCCGTCGAGATAGGCGTTGAGGATCGACGCGGTCGTCTCGGCGGGGATGGTGTGGCTGAGGCTGGTGAACCCCTGGATGTCGGTGAACAGGGTGTAGATCGGGATTCGCTCGCCCTTGAGACTCATCCGCTCGGGATCCTTGAGGATCAGCGCGGCAATGTCCTTGGGCAGGTATTTGCCCAGCGCATTATGGGCATATTGCTTCTGCTCGCTGCCCATCGCCTTCACGATCGCCTCGGTCGCGAGATAGGCCAGCACCCAGCCGACGATCCAGCCGAAGGCCGGCAGGCCGTAGGTGTCGAGCCCCTGCAGCTCGAGCAGGAAGGGCGCCCCCATGAAGAGCAGGAACTGCCCGCCGATCAGCAGGCTCAAGGTCACCGGCCGCACTTCGACCATCGAAGTGAAGGCGCCGGCCAGCACGACGAAGATGGCGAGGATCCACAGGCCCGCGCTGCCGACCCGCTGCGGCATCCGCCCGTCGAGCGCCTGCGCCAGCATCGCCGCGTGGACCTTCATCCCGGATATGGATTCGTTGCTGAAGGTGGTCAGCGCGGTATCGAACTGGTCGTTGTCGGGAACGTCGCCGCCGATGATGACGATCTTGCCCTTCACCTGGTCGGCGAGGAACGCGGCCTCCGGCGCGCTGAACAGCTCGATCGACAGGTTCTGGAAGACTTCATATTCGTTGTTCGCGGGCGTCCGGAACAGGATGCTGCCCTGGTAATGTTCCGCCGCCGAATTCCCCGAAAGCGCGGTCGGCAGGAACGGCGGCAGGTTGCGCGGCTGGTCGGGCCATTGCCGCTGCACCCCGTCGCCGTCGACCTTCACGCGCAGCGACGCCGGCCGGACGTTCGGATTGCCGATCTTGCCGATGAATTCGTCGAGGAATTCCTGCTGGAAGACCGACATGCTCTCGCTGTTGTCGGTCACCGTCGCATAGCCCAGCCAGGTCGGCGTCTTCATCGACCGGAAGGCGTCGAGCAGCAGTTGGTCGTCGGGCTGCGGCTGGTCGATCAAGATGTCGATGCCGATCGCCTTGGGCTGCATGGCGTCGAGCGCCCGAAGCGCCTTGGCCAGCGTCGTCCGGTCGAGCGGCGAGCGCTTCATGGTGAGCACCTGCGTGTCGGCGGTGTAGCTGACGAGGAGCACGCGCGGGTCCTGCTCGACCTTGAACCGTTCCAGCGCCACGAAGCTGGCACGAATGTCGTAGAGCGACCGCTCGGCGCTCGGCAGCAGGGGGAGCGCCTTGTAGACGACCTCGCCGCTCGGCCCCATCCCCTTGCGGATCGGCGTTTCCCAGCTGAACCGCGCCAGCAGCACCGCCAGCAGGACGAAGACGATCGTCGTCACCCGCCGCACCATGGGGACGCGGCGCAGTTCCTCGCGCACGGCGGCCCATTCGCGCGCCGCCCCGGCCGCCCGTTCCTTCACCTTGGATTTGCTCGCCGCCATGTCCACGCGGATCGCTGCCCCCACGAGCCGGGGTTATCGACTCGTTTCAACAACGAGGATTAATCGCCTGACAACCAAAAGGCGAGGATCGCGCCGCCGACGTCCCGCCGCGGGGCGCCTAGAGCCGCGCGGCCTCGGCCTCCGCCCACGCCAGTTCCGCCAGCGGCTCGAGCTGCGCGATCATCGCGGTCGCGTGCGCGCTGCTCGCGTTGCCGCGCGCCACTCGGCCCTTGATGCCGTGCAGGATCGCCGCCAGCCTGAACATTACGAACACCATCAGGTAATCTCGGTGGGGCAGGCCGCTACGCCCGGTCCGCGCGCAATAGGCCGCGACATATTCCTCTTCCGACGGAATGCCGAGCTCGGCGAGGTCGAGGCCCGTGAGACCGGTGAAGATCCCCGCCGGCAACCGGTCCAGCATCAAAGGATAGA
>CAZKCD010000139.1:0-5055 GCA_964551235.1 uncultured Sphingomonas sp. | reverse complement strand
CGCTTCGAGCCACGCCCATTCGATCCGGGCAAGGTCGCGCGCGGCGCCCGCCGCCAGCGTCGCGAACCGTTCGCCGATCCGCGCCAGCGGACGGGCGAGCGTCGCCGGATCGTCGAGGTGGCGCTCGGCAAGCGCATGAAAGACGTCGTCGCCCAGCAGGGCACGGGTGCGCGGAAAGGTTTCCTCCAGCGCGACGTGCCGGGCATGGGCGATGGTGTTGGCGTGCGCCTTCAGACCCATCAGCACGCGCCGCGCCTCGCCCGCGAACAGGTCGGGCGGGCAATAGCCGGGACCGTGCGCGATGGTCGTGCGCAGGGCGCTCAGCGCGTCACGCGGCATCGGCCAGCTCCGGCGCCAGTAGCGCATCGGCGCGCGCCACCTCGGCGGCCAGCGTCGCGAAGTCGGGCACGTCATTGTCGCGCTCGACCAGCACCGGCCTTGGCCCCGCGCGGTCGAGAAACTCGCCGAGCAGGTCCCAGCACGCCGCGCCTACCGGGCTGCCGTGATCGTCGATGGCGATGGCGAACGCGCCATGATCCTCGATCGCGTGGCCTGCGACATGGATCTCGCCGACGATCGCCGGATCGATCGCCGCCATAGTGGCGCGGGCGTCGATGCCGAGATTGGTCGCGGTAACGAGCACGTTGTTGATGTCGAGCAGCAGCCCGCAACCGGCGCGGCGGCACAGCTCGACCAGGAAGGTCGGCTCGTCATAGTCGTCGTCCGCGAACGCCAGCAGCCGCGACGGGTTTTCCAGCAGGATCGGGCGCTTCAGCCGGTCCTGGACGATACCCGCCTGCGCGACGAAATGGTCGAGCGTGGCGCGCGTCATCGGCACGGGCAACAGGTCGGGAATGGTTTCCCCGTCGAGGCTCGACCAGCTCAGATGGTCGCTGACCATCGCCGGCCGGTAGCGTTCGACCAGCGCGGCCAGCCGTTCCAGCTCGTCGCGGTTCACCCCGCCCGGATCGCCGAGCGACAGGCCGACCGAGTGCATCGACAGCGGCAGGCGCTCGGCGATGGCGCCCAGCCAGCGGTGCATCGGCCCGCCGGCCATCATGTAATTTTGCGGGTGGATTTCCGCCCAGTGGGGTCCGGCGCCCCGCTCCGTCGCGGCGAGCAGGTCGGCGAAGTGGGCAGGCTTCAGGCCGATTCCGCCGCGCGGGGGCAGGGGGCTGGTCGGGGCGCCGGACATGGGTGGCTTAGCCCTTCTTCGGCACCGGCTTGGCATTGCCGGCCTTGGCCGCGAGCGAGCCGCCCATCTTGGCGCAGGTGCCCTTGGCGACATATTTCCAGGCGTTGCCCTGGTAGTCGACCTTCGAGGTGCCGGCGCAGCTGGTGCCCGGCCCGGCCGCGCAATCGTTCTTGCCGGCCAGCGCGACGCCGAAGCATCGCTCCTTGGCGCCGTCCTTGGCGGTTGCGGTCGCCGGAACGGTGGCGACGGCCAGCGCGGCAAGCGCGCTGGCGGCGGTGAGAACCTTGTTGCTGATCATGGCATCATCCCTTTTGCGTTTCACGGTCCGGCCATGATCGGCCGGTGCCTGCTCATTCGCGGGGCGAGCGCATTCGGTTACGGCCGCGCGGAAAAATGCTGCGCAGCATGGCCATGTTGCGATGCGGCAATGGCGGGTGCTACAGGGGCTGCCCAAGCGGGGAGTGAAGTCATGGGTAAGTCGACGTCGGGCAAGGTCACCATCAAGAAATACGCCAACCGTCGTCTCTACGACACGGAAAGCTCCTCCTACATCACGCTCGACAAGCTGGCGCAGATGATCCGCGACGGCCGCGACTTCGAAGTCGTCGACGCCAAGAGCGGCGAGGACATCACCCACCAGGTGCTAACCCAGATCATCGTCGAGGAAGAAGCGCGCGGCGGCGAGACCATGCTGCCCGCCAATTTCCTGCGCCAGCTGATCGGCCTGTACGGCGGCAACATGCAGGCCGCCGTGCCGCAATATCTCGAGGCCGCGATGGCCGAATTCCAGAAGAACAGCGCGGCGATGGCCGGCGCCTTCGGCCCCAACATGTTCGCCGAAATGGCGAAGAAGAACATGGAGATGTTCCAGCAGGCCGGCCGGGCCTTCACCGGTGCCCGGCCCGCTGCCCCGGCCGCCACCGACGCCGATGAGGTGGCAGACCTGAAGGCGCAGCTCGCCGCGCTTCAGGCGAAGGTCGACAAGCTCGGCAAATAAGCGGGGATCCCGCGCCCGTTAACCGGCGCGAAGGGCAAGAGACTACTCCGATTTAATACCATTACAAGTCTTGTTTCGCGACTCGAACCACAACATGTTGTGCGTGCAATCAAGCAGCGAAAGGAGGTGATCCGATGTCTCATGGTTCAGCAGTGAGGTCGGTCCAGTTCGCTTGTGGAGCGGCGGCCTAACCAGTCGCCCGGGCTCTTCGGGCTCGAGCGTTCCGATCGCTGACCATGTCGGGGGAGCCGTGGTGTGGTGCCACGGCTCCTTCTTCGTTTCGGTCCTGTCATTTGTTGGCAACGTGGGTTATTTGCGGAACCCCACGCATTCCTCATCCGTCTAACCGACCAATGTGAACAGGGGAGTTTGTCATGGCCAAGAGCACCACCACTAAATCGACGAGCAGCAAGAAAGTCACGATGGACAAGGTCGCCAAGGCCGCGATGAGCCGCGAGATGCTCGCCGCCGGCCTGACCGCCGCCGCGGCCGCGATCGCCGCCAGCCCCAAGGCGCGCAAGGCGATCCGCGACGCCGGCCTCGACGCCGCCGACAGCGCCAGCCAGGCCGCCAACACCATGATGACCAGTGCCGGCAAGCTCGGCACCCTGATCGCCGAGGCGGTCGCCGACGCCGCGCAGCGCGTGCTGTCGGGCAAGTGGGCGATGGACGACGGCGCCAAGCCGCAGGCCGCCGCTTCGACCACCGCGAATAAGGCGCCGGCGCGCAAGGCCGCCGCCAAGAAACCGGCCGCCAAGAAGCCAGCCGCCCGCAAGACGACGGCCAAGGCCCCGGCCGCGAAGACCGCGGCCGCCAAGCCCGCCGCGCGCCGTCCGGCCGTGAAGAAGACGACCGCCCGTCGCAAGCCGGCGGCGGCCAAGCCCGCGCCCAAGGCCTGACCGGCTCGTCCGTCCGCGTCAGGGATGGAATAAGATGATGGCCCATGCCATGGGGCGGCGATGAATTCGTCGCCCCCATTTTCCGTTGTTGTCCTCGCCGCCGGCCAGGGCACGCGTATGCGTTCCGACACCCACAAGGTGCTCCACCCGATCGCTGGCAAACCGATGCTGCTGCACCTTCTCGACACGGTGCAGGGCATGGGCGCCGCGCAGGTCGTGGTCGTCGTCGGCAAGGGCCGCGAGCAGGTCGAGGCCGTGCTCGCCGGCCGCGACGGGGTCGTCACCGCGTTGCAGGCCGAGCAGAAGGGCACCGGCCACGCCGTGCTGATGGCGCGCGACGCTTTGGCCGCCATCGACGGGCCCGTCATCGTCACCTTCGGCGACACGCCGTTCGTCACCGCCCCGACGCTGCAGGCGATGCTCGATCGCCTTGCCCAGTCCGACGATCCGGGCGTCGTCGTGCTCGCCAGTTCGCCGGACGACGGCAAGGCCTACGGCCGCGTCATCCTCGAGGATGGCGGCGACCGCATCGCCCGCATGGTCGAATATAAGGACGCCACCCCGGAAGAGCGCGCGGTGAAGCTCTGCAATAGCGGCATGCTCGCCGCGCGCCGCGACGACCTATTCCGCTGGCTCGACGCGGTCGGCAACGACAATGCGGCGGGCGAATATTACCTCCCCGACGTCGTCAATGTCGCCCATGACGAGGGACGTGCGCCCGTCGCGATCGAGGGCGAGGCGTTCGAGACCGCCGGCGTCAACAGCCGCGCCGAACTCGCGCATCTCGAACTCGACTGGCAGCGCCGCCGCCGCGAGGAAGCGCTGGAAAACGGCGCGACCCTGATCGATCCCGAAAGCGTCTGGTTTAGCGCCGACACCGCGCTCGGCCGCGACTGCACGATCGAGCCGCACGTCGTCTTCGGCCCCGGCGTGACGATCGCCGACGGTGCCGTCATTCGCGCATTTTCGCACATCGAGGGGGCAACCATCGCCACCGGCTGCGAGGTCGGCCCGTTCGCCCGCCTGCGCCCCGGCGCAGTGATGAAAGAGGGCTCGAAGATCGGCAATTTCGTCGAGATGAAGAAGGCCGTGTTGGGCGAGGGCGCCAAGGCCAATCACCTCACCTACCTCGGCGACGCGACCGTCGGCGCCAAGGCCAACATCGGCGCGGGCACGATCACCTGCAATTACGACGGCTTCTTCAAGTATCCGACCGTGATCGGCGCGGGCGCCTTCATCGGCTCGAACAGCGCGCTGGTCGCCCCGGTAAAGATCGGCGATGGCGCGATCGTCGGCGCGGGCAGCGTCGTCACGAAGGATGTCGAGGCGGACGAACTCGCCGTCGCGCGCGGCGAACAACGCGGCATGAAGGGCTGGGCCGCCCGCTTCCGCGCCATGCAGAAGACCAAGAAGGAAGCGAAATAGGATGTGCGGAATCGTCGGGATCGTCGGGCGTGATGAGGCAGCGCGCGACCTGTACCATGGGCTGAAGCGCCTCGAGTATCGCGGCTACGACAGCGCCGGCATCTGCACCGTCACCAACGGCGAATTCGATCGCCGCCGCGCCGAGGGCAAGCTCGAGAATCTCCGCCGCGAACTCGACACCGATCCGCTCGCGGGCGACACCGGCATTGCCCACACCCGCTGGGCGACGCACGGCGCACCGACCACCAGCAACGCCCACCCGCACATCGCCGGGCCGGTCGCGCTGGTCCACAACGGCATCATCGAGAATTTCAAGCCGCTACGCGACGAGCTCATCGCCGATGGCCGCACCTTCTTGAGCGAGACCGACAGCGAGGTCGTCGCCCACCTGGTCGCGCGCGAGGTCGAGAAGGGCGCCTCACCGCGTGAGGCCGTCGCGACCGTTCTCCCGCGCCTCCACGGCGCCTTCGCCATCGCCTTCCTCTTCAAGGACCATCCCGACACGATCATCGGCGCACGCATGGGTGCACCGCTCACCG
>CAZKCD010000138.1:0-5060 GCA_964551235.1 uncultured Sphingomonas sp. | reverse complement strand
ATGAACACCGATCACACGCTGGAAGAGGTCGGGCAGCAGTTCTCGGTGACGCGCGAACGTATCCGCCAGATCGAGGCGAAGGCGCTCCGCAAGCTGAAGCATCCGTCGCGGTCGCGGAAGATGCGCTCTTTCCTCGACCAATAAGGCGACCCCTCTACCGGCTAGAGGGCGGGAGCGAGGACAAACACCGGTAGGAATTGGAGGTCTTCGGAGACGGCGCAGCCGAAGGCCTCGCATCCATCCGCGGTTCACTTGGGTGAGGTGAAGGAGCCTTTCGCGACGCCGAACCACCCGAGGATTCTCCGCTGCCGACCGCCCATCCGCCCGCACGCTTCGACACAAGGCCACCTACGCGTCGCCGGCTCGGCGCGCTCGCGCTCGCGCTGGCGATCGAGGCGCTGCTTCTTCTCGCCATTCTCGCCCTCAACGACCGCCCGCCCGTCGACGTGCCCGCCCAAGGCGGCCTCGCGACGTTCGACGTATCGGCCGACACGGGTGCGACGCCGGAAGCTGCCGAGCTTGACCGCCCCGAGCCGGCCCGCGAATCTCGCAAACCGGCGACGGTTGCCCCGCCACCCCGCATCGTTCTCCCCGACCGCCCCCTCCCGATGATCGAACTGACCCGCGAGGAATTTCGCGCCGCCGATATCGCCAAGCTCGGTCGGAAGCCCGGCGAACGCCGCGCCGAGGCGGGCGGTGCCCCCGGTGACTCCCGCACGGTCGGAACCGCACCCAACGGCGAGCCGCTCTATGCCGCCGAATGGTATCGGGAGCCGACGGACCAGGAACTGGCCTTCTACCGCCCCAAACGCATGCCGCCCGGCGGCGGCTACGGCGTCATCGCCTGTCGCACGATCGCCCGCTACCGCGTCGACGATTGCGTCGAAGTTGCCAGCGGCCCAGCCGGCGCCGGTTTCGGTCGCGCCGTGCTCAATTCCGCCTGGCAGTTTCAGGTGCGGCCCCCTCGCAAAGGCGGACAGGACCTTGTCGGCAGCTGGGTGCGGATACGGATCGATTATATCCCAGCCGACAATCCGGAAGGTTGAACGTCAGCGCGGCCTGCGGTGGGAATTCTCACCATCGGTCGGCGCGGACCGCCACTTGATCGGTTTCATCTTGAAATGTTGCAATGCGGGAACCATCTGAGGTTTCGGGCTTTTCGCTTGTTGGCACGGCGCTTGCTTCTCAAGTTGCATGAGACGCGGCGCTTAGGCCGCGCCGCTGATGAGGTGATGTGATGACGACCAACGTGACCAAACCGACCCCGCTTCCCCTCCGCAACGATACGTTGCTGGGCGTGTGCGAGGCCATTGGCCAGGATTTCGGCTTCAACCCGTTGTGGTTGCGCCTTGCCTTCATCGCCCCGCTATTCGTCGCTCCGGTCGCGACCGTCGGCGTGTATCTCACCTTGGGCGCGGTCGTCGCGACCTCGCGCTATTTCTTCCCGCGCATCCCCGCCTCGGAGCAGGTCGTCGAGGCGACCGCCAAGCCGGTGATCGAGGAAGAACGCGAACTCCCGATCGCGGCCTAAAGGCGCACGCCGTCCCGATTGCCCGCCGGACTGTAGCGGCAGACCAGCACATCCCAGCGCGGGCTGCTGGCCAGCCCGCAGCCGACGCGGGTGGTCGTCGGCCAGATCATGGCCGTGTAGTGGCCGACATGACGCCAGTCGCCGGTGCGGCTGACGTTCGGAAACACACCGCGACGGAAGAAGCGCTTTTCTTCGAGCCATGTGCCTGTCATCGCGCCGGGAGCGTAGGCGCCGCGCGTTCCGAGCCAGAGATTTTCGCCCTGTCCGCGTCGTTCGCCCTTCGCGCTGTGGCGAAGCCGCCCCTCGGACGCGAGGATGCGGGCATAAACGGTCGCGCCGCGCGCCAGATCCTCGTCCCATGCCAGCGGAGGCGAACCATAAGCGGCACGTTCCCGATTATGATCGCCAAGCCATATGAGGCGGGCATCGAGACGCGCCGATCCATAAGGCGTGGCGGGGGATTGCGGCGCGACGGCGGGCGTACAGGCGGCCGGCACGAGGGCGAACGGGATGAGGCGCTTCATGACCCGTTGAACGCGGCGGCGGCAATCTCGCTCCGTGCTCTGGCGATGTAATAGGGAAGAGCCGCTTCCAGTCCCCGTTGCACATCGTGGGTCGGTGCGTAACCGAGCAGGCGCACCGCTTTTCCGATGTCGGCCTGGCTGTGACGCACGTCACCCGCGCGAAACTCTCCGTGGAGGGGCGCGCCGTCATAGTGGATCTGGTGGTCGGCGAGCCCCTGACGAATGAGCTCGAAGAGCTCGTTCAGACTGGTCCGGCCCCCAAAAGCCACGTTGAAGATTTCCCCTTGCGCATCATCGGGCGCCAATGCGGCGCGGATGTTGGCCTGCACCGCATTGGCAACGAAGCAGAAATCGCGGCTGGTTTCGCCATCGCCGTTGATCGTTACGCTGGCGCCGTCGATCATCGCCGCCACCCACTTGGGAATGACCGCGGCATAGGCGCCGTCCGGGTCCTGCCGAGGGCCGAACACGTTGAAATAGCGCAATCCCGTCGCCCTGAATCCGTAGCTTCGGGCGTAGACGGCGGCATAAATCTCGTTGACCAGCTTGGTGACCGCGTATGGCGACAGCGGGTTACCGATCGCTTCCTCGACCTTCGGCAAGGCCGGATGGTCGCCGTAGGTCGACGACGAGGCAGCATAGATGAAACGGCCCACGCCGGCATGCCGCGCCGCGTCTAGCAGGTTGAGAAAGCCGGTGACGTTGCTGTCATGGCTAGCCAATGGATCGGCCAGGGAGCGCGGAACCGAACCGAGCGCGGCCTGGTGCAACACGACGTCGACACCCGCCAAGGCGCGCGCCACCGCCTCGCGGTCGCGGATATCGCCTTCGATCATGGTGAATCGCGCATCCGGTGATGTCGCCAGCGCGGCCTCGATATTGGCGCGATAGCCGGTGGCGTAATTGTCGAGACCGATCACTTCCTGTCCGGCGCCGACCAGCGCCTCGACGAGATTGGAACCGATGAAACCGGCGGCACCCGTGACGAGCCAGCAGCGCGGGGCGGCGACGAGGCGTGAGCCAAGGTCGGGGGAAAGCAACATCATGGGCGCCGTCATGGCCCCGCCGGCAGGTCCGCGCAATGGCCTCTCGCCAGATCGGTTTCGCTTGGCTACCGTCCCGCGCAAATCCTTGAACGCGGAGCTTCTATGTCCCTGCCCCCGATCCTGCAGAATCTGCGAATCCCGGTGATCGCGTCGCCCCTGTTCATCATTTCGAACCCGGCGCTGGTCATCGAGCAGTGCAAGGCGGGCGTCGTCGGCAGCTTCCCCTCGCTTAATGCGCGACCGCTCAGCCAGCTCGACGAATGGCTGCACGAAATCACCGAAGCGCTCGCGAAGCATGACCGCGAAAATCCGGACCGGCCGGCCGCGCCCTTCGCCGTCAACCAGATCGTGCACGCATCGAACACGCGGTTCGAGGAAGACGTCGCGCTGTGCGAGAAGTGGAAGGTGCCGATCGTGATCACCTCGCTCGGCGCGCGGGTCGAATTGAACGAGGCGGTCCACCGCTGGGGCGGCATCACCCTGCACGACATCATCAACGATGTCTTCGCGCACAAGGCGATCGACAAGGGCGCCGACGGGCTGATCGCGGTCGCCGCTGGCGCCGGCGGGCACGCCGGCAAGTGGTCGCCCTTCGCTCTCATCCAAGAAATCCGCGCTTGGTTCGATGGGCCGCTGATCCTGTCGGGCGCCATCGCGAGCGGGCGCTCAATCCTCGCCGCCCAGGCGATGGGCGCCGACCTCGCCTATATCGGCTCGCCGTTCATCGCGACGGCGGAAGCACGCGCGCCGGAGGAATATAAGGACGAGATCGTCGCGTCGGGCGCGGGCGACATCGTCGGCTCGTCCCTCTTCACGGGGGTCTGGGGAAATTACCTCAAGGGCAGCATCATCAAGGCGGGTATGGACCCCGACAATCTGCCGGAAAGCGATCCGAGCAAGATGAATTTTGGCGGCGCCAAGGCCTGGAAGGACATCTGGGGCTCCGGCCAGGGCATCGGCGTGATTAACGAGAAGCTGCCCGCGGGCGAACTGGTCGACCGTTTCGCCCGCGAATATGCCGAGGCGAAAGCCGCGCTCTGCGGCTAGGGGTCAGAAGCGGGTCGATAGTCCGGCATAGACCTCGACATCGGCGGTCGCCTTGGTCAGGCCGAGATTGACGCCGGCGTCGAGCTGCAACCGCGTGCTTACGGCATAAGCGATGGCCGCGTCGGCCGACGCTTGGCGCATCGTCGCCTGCGGATCGACGTTGAAATTGCTCCATAGCTCCCCGACCAGCGTCAGGCGCGGCGCGGCAACGACGGCGATATTGGCAAGATTGACGATCGCCAGATGATGGCCGTGGCCGTCCATGTCGGCCAGCAGGTCGATTTCCGGACCGAAGGTGGCGGTGACCCGTTCCGACAACGCAAAGGAAATGGGCATGGCCAGACCGCCTTCGACCCGGCGGTTGCCGATCCCGCGGCGGGCGGTGGGCATCTTGACGAACGGAATGACGGCGACCTGAGCCGCCGCGCCCTCGCTGGTCAGTCGATGCTTGATGCGAACCAACGTGTCGCCCACGCCGGACCGCCGCTCGTGTACGCTGCCAATCCGGGTCGATACGTCGACGAACGGCGCGACCGCGACCTGTAAATCGGTGCGCTCGCCAAGCCCGAACTTGATGGTGCTTGCGCCGAGGGCGAGCGACTCGGTCTGTGCCCCATCGACATCCGTACGCGACCAGCCGATCGCGCTCCCTTCGATCTGCCACCGCCCCGCCGACACCGTGCACGTCGCATTGGCCTTGGTTGGCCGATCGGTGCAGATTGGCGGCTCGGCGCTGGCCACAGCCAGCAGCAGCGCGGCGATCACAGGTGCACCTGGCTTCCGAGTTCGACCACGCGATTGGTCGGCAACTTGAAGAACTCCATCGCGCTCTCGCTGCTCTTGAGCATCCAGGCGAATAGGCGTTCGCGCCATGGTGCCATGCCCGGCTTGCCGCTCGCCGCGACCAGTTTC
>CAZKCD010000137.1:0-5145 GCA_964551235.1 uncultured Sphingomonas sp. | reverse complement strand
AAGGAATATGCCAAGGGCTACGGCGAAGACCCTTCGCACCATCTGTCGCGGACCTTCGAGGAAGTCGGCGGCTATGACGAGATCGTGCTGCTGAAGGACATTCCGTTCCAATCGCACTGCGAGCACCATATGGCGCCGATTATCGGCAAGGCCGCGATCGCCTATTTGCCCGCCAATAAGGTGGTTGGAATCAGCAAGTTGGCGCGGGTTCTTCACGGCTATGCGCGGCGCCTTCAGGTGCAGGAGCGGCTGACCGCGCAGGTCGCCGACTGTATCTGGGACGTGCTGGAACCGCGCGGCGTGGCGGTGGTTATCGAGGCGAGCCACGCATGCATGACCGCACGCGGGGTGCAGACGCCGGGGGTGATGATGACCACCAGTCGCATGATGGGCTGTTTCCGCGACGACGAGCGAAGCCGCAAGGAAGTGCTTGCGTTGATGGGATATTAAACGCACGAATACAGCCGGTTGGCTTTAATACGAAGGCAGGCTATCGCATCGTTATGGAAGCGGAACCGTCGATCGGAACTGAGGATTCCCCGGCGGCCTCCGCGGGACTGGCCGGCCTGTTCGTGCTGAGCGAGACGCAGCGGCTTGATATTCTTGCCGATCATGCGCCGGATACCCTGCTCGACGATCCCGAACTGAAAGCGGCGGTCGATTTCGCCGGTCAGTTGTGCGGGGCGCCGATCGCGCTGGTCAGCCTGGTCGAAGATGACCGCCAGCGCTTCCTGGCGCGGTGCGGGCTGGACGCCACGGAGACCCCGCGGTCGGCCAGTTTCTGCCAATATGCGATGGTCGGGAGCGGCATCTACGAAGTGCGCGACGCGACCGCGGATCCCCTGTTCGCCGACAACGTGCTGGTGACCGGCGAGCCGTACATTCGTTTCTACGCCGGCGCGCCGCTGGTGTCCGAGGAAGGGGCACCCTTGGGCGCGCTGTGCATCATCGATCGCGTGACCCGGCCCGAGGGACTCAACGCGCTGCAGAGGCAGGGCCTGACGGTGCTTGCGAGCGCCGTGATGCGCCGCCTGAGCGACCGCCGCGCGCGGCTGGCGGGCGACCGCGCACGGGACGAAGCGAGCGAGCAGCGGGCGCGGTTCGATGCGCTTGCCGATTCGATGCCGCAGATGGCGTGGTCCTGTCAGCCCGACGGGCAGACCGACTATTTCAATCGGCGCTGGGAGGAATTCACAGGGGTCGAGTCAGAAGAGCATTACGGCGACGGCTGGGTCGAGGTCTTGCATCCCGAGGATCGCGCGCGCACCGCCGCGGCATGGGAGCGGGCGGTCGCCAGCGGGACACCCTACGAGGTCGAGTACCGGATGCGTCGCCATGATGGCGAGTATCGCTGGGCGCTGGTGCGCGGTCTGCCGATCAAGAACGAGGATGGAGAGGTCACCCGCTGGTTCGGGACGAACACCGACATTCACGAGCGCCGGTTGCTGGAAGCTCGAAATGAATTGCTGGGCCGCGAGCTTAGCCACCGGATCAAGAACATCTTCTCCGTGGTGAGCGGGCTGGTGTCGTTCGAGGCGCGCAGCTTCCCCGAATTGAAGCCGCTCGCGCAGGGCATCCGCGACCGCATCAACTCGCTCGGCCGCGCCCACGATTATGTCCGGCCGCTCGATTTCGGCGAAGGCCAGGTCAAGACGCTGCACGGCCTGCTTGGCGAATTGTTCGGGGCCTATGTCGAGGGCGAGACGCGCCGCGTTCTCGTCCGCGGCGACGATGTGCCCATCGGCACGCAGGCGACGACCCCGCTGGCGCTGGTGTTCCACGAGCTGGCGACCAACGCGGCCAAATATGGCGCGCTGTCGCGGCCAGACGGAACGGTCGGCGTCGAGATCGCCCGCGACGGCGAGCAACTGGTCATCCACTGGCGCGAGGAGGGTGGCCCATCCGTCGCGAAGCCGGGCGATGCGAGCTTCGGCACGAGCCTCATCGACATGAGCGTGACCCAGCAATTGCGCGGCACGATCGATCGCCAGTGGGGCGACGGGCTGATGGTCGTCATCCGCCTGCCGGGCAATGCCCTTGCCTAAGCGGCCGGACGCGGCCCGCCGGGTCGCGATCGTCGGCGGCGGCTTTTCCGGGCTGATGACGGCCATTCACCTGGCGCGCGCCGGACATCGCGCGATCCTGATCGAGCAACGCGCCCAGCTGGGGCAGGGCGTGGCCTACGGCACCCGCGATCCCGCCCACCTGCTGAACGTCCCGGCGGCCAAGATGAGCGCCTTTCCCGACCGGCCCGACGACTTCGCGGCCTATGCGGCGGCGGCGATCGGGGCCGCGCCCGGCGATTTCGTGCCGCGCCAGCTGTACGGCGACTATCTGGCGGCGCTGGCGGCCGAGGGCGGATTCGAGCGCGTGACCGGCGCGGCAACTGCCGCACGGCGAACCGGCGAGGGGTGGACGATCGAGCTGGCCGACGGGGCGAGGGTCGCGGCGGATGCGCTGGTGCTGGCGATGGGCAACGGGCGGCCCGCGCCCTTCGCGGTGCCCGGCCTGCCCGAGGCGTTGATGGTGCAGGACCCGTGGAGCGCCGAGGCGCAGGCGGTGTTCGAGGCGGCGGCTGGCGACGACCGGCCGCTGCTGTTGGTCGGCACGGGGTTGACGATGGTCGACATGGTGCTGGGGCTGGACCGGATGGGGCATCGCGGGCCGGTGACCGCCGTGTCGCGGCGCGGGCTGGTGCCGCGCGCGCATGCGCCCGGCGTGGTGCCGATGGAGGCGCCGACGGCGGGCGAGGTGCCGGCGGGCCTGTCGCGCGCGCTGCGATGGATTCGCGCGCGGGCGGCGGCCGGTGGCTGGCGCGCGGCGGTGGATAGCGTGCGCCCGGTGACGCAGGACCTTTGGGCCGGGTGGCCGGACGCGGTGAAGGCGCGCTTCCTGCGCCATGCCCGGCCATGGTGGGACGTCCACCGCCACCGCATCGCGCCCGAGGCGGCGCGGCTGGTGCAGCAGGAAATCGCCGAGGGTCGGCTGCGGATCCTGGCGGGACGGGTGCGCGGCTTTGCCGATGGCATGGTCACGGTCGACCGGCGCGGGGGCGGGGAGAGCCGGGTCGCGGCGGCGCTAGTCGTCAATTGCACCGGGCCGGTCGAAGGGCTGGCGAGCAGCCGCAACGCGCTGGTCCGGCAGATGCTGGCCGACGGCCTGATCGCGCCGGGGCCGCTGGGGCTGGGCGTGGCGGCGGATCGCGACGGCCGGATCGCGGACGACCTGTGGGCGGTGGGGCCGATGCTGAAGGGCGAGGCGTGGGAGATTACCGCCGTGCCGGACATCCGGGTTCAAGCAAATGAGCTAAAAGAAACCATATCGGTAAAAACTGCTTGACATCGTCACGCTCATTCGGTACTTCTCAGGAACGATGAAAAATAGCGATTCGGCGGCGGGGCCGGGTCGGGCGAAGGGTCGGGGCGCTTGAGGCGTTGCCCGGCCCTTCGCGCTTCGGGCGTGGGGAGCGGGCATTGGCGAAGAGAACGGAGGCGGACGGCGGCGCGCTGTCGGCCGAGGGAAAGACGCGGCTTCGCGTGAAGCGCAAGGCCGCAGGCGAGATTACGGACGAGCAGCTGGCGACCACGGTCACTGCGCTGGGCGTCGGCAACGCGGGGGCTCCGCCAAGCGCCAGCTGGGTCGTCACGTCCTGAGGGGGATTGCGCGCGACGGTGGCCCTTCGTAGGCAAAGCGAATGCGAACCTTTCTTGTCTTCGGCGTGCTTCTTGCGACCGCGACCGGCGCCCATGCGCAGGCCGCGACCCCAAGCGAGGGCGTGCGCTACGTCTTCTTCGACTGGGGCAAGGTAGAAGTGACGCGCGATGGCGCGGCGACGCTCGACGCGCTGGCGGCATCCTACCGGCCCGGTCAATCCATCAGCCTGACCGGCTATTCGGATCGGTCGGGTCCGGCGTCGTCCAATCGCCGAACATCCGCCGTCCGGGCCGAGGCCGTGCGCGACTACCTTGAAGGCAAGGGAGTTCCGCGCCGCGCCATGACCGCGGTAGGGGTGGGGGAGCGCGACTTGCTGGTGCCCACGGAGGATGGCGTTCGCGAAGTGCAGAACCGGCGCGTCGAAATCCGGGTGGAAGGCCCCTAGTTCTTCAGCTTGCGCTGGAGAAAGTATTCGAGCGCCCGGACGCGCACGTCCGCCGGGATCTCATGCTTGCCCTTGAACGGCACGAATTCGACCGGCATTTTTCGAACGCGCATCCTGGCGACGATACCGCGCGTGTTCGAATAGGGCAGGATGTCGTCATTTTCCCCGTGGCTAATGAAGACCCGCTGCGCCGGATCGAACTTGGTGGGGAAAGCGGGCCCGGGCGAAAAGGCGATGACGGTCTTAAAGAGCTGCGGATTGGCGGTGCCGACACTCAGCGAATAGGTAGCGCCGTTGGAGAAGCCGATCACGGCCATCCTGCCTGGATCAATCGCGACCTTCGTGAACAGGTCGGCCAGGGACTGGTCGAGGGCCTTGATGTCCTTGCCGTAGCGCGGGGTGACGTTCATTTCGATCCCGATGCGCTTCTGCAGATCTTCGATGAGATCCCACTGACCGGCCTTCGGGACGGGGATCAAGAGGACGAATCCTTCACGATCGGCCACGTCGCGATAAGAATTCAGGACGTCATTGGGTTCGCCCCGGGCGCCCAGAAAATAGACCAGGAGCGGGCGGGGCGCCCCGTCGTTTCCTTTCGGCAAGTACGCAAAAGCACCCCCGGCCAGTTGCAGGACGCCGCTACGCTTTTCGGGATTGGAAGGCGGCGATACCGGCGGCGGGGTTAACAGGCCGGGACCCGCGGCCACGGCCGGCAGGGCAAGGGTCGCTATAGCGATCGCAAGTGCCGCCCGAACGAACATCGGTCGATCCTAGCACAGGTCGGCCAATGGCGAACCTCCCTGCTACGCGTCGACCGTTTCTTTCGACGAGCGTCGCGCCTTCGCCGGCGCGACCTTCAGCATCGGCGCCAAGTAATGGCCGGTATAGCTGGCCGGGTTGGCGGCAACCTGCTCGGGCGTTCCCTGCGCGACGATCTCGCCGCCGTTGACGCCGCCAAGCGGGCCGAGATCGAGCAGGTGATCGGCGGTCTTGATGACGTCGAGATTATGCTCGATCACGACCACCGTATTGCCTTGCTCGACGAG
>CAZKCD010000136.1:0-5200 GCA_964551235.1 uncultured Sphingomonas sp. | reverse complement strand
CCGCGTCCTGCTCGACGGCGTCGACCTCAAGTCCGCTGATCCCGCCGACGTCCGCCAGCGCATCGCCATGGTGCCGCAGGAAACCGTCATCTTCGCCGCCTCGGCGCGCGACAACCTTCGCTACGGTAATTGGGACGCCGGCGACGACGCCATCTGGGAGGCCGCGCGCGACGCCAACGCCGAACAGTTCCTGCGCCAGCTTCCGGACGGCCTCGACACCTTCATGGGCGAAGGCGGCGCGCGCCTCAGCGGTGGCCAGCGCCAGCGCCTCGCCATCGCCCGCGCCCTTCTCCGCCGCGACGCCCCGCTCCTGCTCCTTGACGAAGCCACCAGCGCGCTCGACGCGGAAAGCGAACAGCTCGTCCAGCAGGCGCTCGAGCGGTTGATGGAGGGCCGCACCACGATCGTCATCGCGCACCGCCTCGCCACCGTCCGCGCCGCCGACCGCATTGTCGTGATGGAAGACGGCCGCATCGTCGAACAGGGCACGCACGCCGCCCTCGCCGGCAACGGCGGCCTCTACAGCCGCCTCGCCCGGCTCCAGTTCGAAGGTGCCGCCGCCTAGCGGATCAGGATGGTGATGAGGCCCAACACGGCCAGCCATTCGACGAATACCACCACGGCATTCCACAAGGCGCGCCCGGTCCCGCACGCCAGCTTGACCCGGAACCACGCCGTCTCGACCGCGACGAACCACAGGATAGCGATCGCGATGATGGCAAGCCCGAGCAGCAGCCGGTGCTCCATTGTCGACCCGATGACGAAGGCGCCGACGTTGAACAAGGTGGCGTACATCGCCGCGGCGAAGCACTGGGCGTAGAAGGGCGCGCGAAGCCCGTTTTTCTCGACTTCCTGGCCACGCACCTTAAGCAAACGCCGCGCGACGGTCAGCGGCAGCAGACCGAACAGGACGATCCGCAATACCAGCAGGTTGGTGTCGTCCGAAATGAACTTCGCGAAGCCGTCCTTGCGCGTCACCAGTTCATCCTGGCCGACCAGGTTCAACTCGACGATGTGAATGACCGCCAGGGTCAGTGCCAGGAAAAGGGGCGGACCGATCATGTCGTTGAACTGGTCACCCTCGGCCTGTTCCAGTTCGGCCTCGGCCGCCAGCATGGTTGCCGCCGGTCGGGTCAGTATCCGCCACAGCGTGCGCGGAAAGAACAGCAGCCACGACAAGACTTCGTAGACCAGCTCGTCGAGCGACTTGATCAGCTTGAAAAAGTCCATGCGCACCAACCTGCCGATTTCGCCGCGTGGATCAACGTGAAACCTTTTCGCCCGCCATCCCGTATAAGCAGGGTATGACCGCACCCGCCCTCGATCGTCGCGCTCTCATCGGCGGCGCCCTTCTCCTCACCGGGGCCGCCGCCATCGGCCTCGCCGCCCGTGGCGACGCCAAAGGCAATTTCCCGCTCCAGCTGACGGATGCGCAATGGCGCGCAAGGCTCGGCCCCGCCCGCTTTCATATCCTGCGCGAGGAAGGAACCGAGCGCCCCTACAGCTCCCCCCTGCTCACCGAAAAGCGCCGCGGCACCTATCATTGCGCCGGCTGCGCCCAGCCGTTGTTCGCTAGCTCAACCAAATTCGACAGCCGCACCGGCTGGCCCAGCTTCTACGCTGCGCTGCCCGGCCGGGTCGGCTACCGCCGCGACCTCAGCCTCGGCATGATCCGCACCGAAGAGCATTGCACGCGCTGCGGCGGGCATCTCGGCCACGTTTTCGACGACGGCCCGAAGCCCACCGGCAAGCGCCACTGCATCAACGGCCTCTCGCTCGCGTTCCGGCCCGCCTAGGTGCTCGTTCTCCTCCTCGCCTATCTCGGCGGCATCCTGACGATCCTCAGCCCCTGCATCCTGCCGGTGCTCCCCTTCGTCTTCGCCCGCGCCGATCGCCCGTTCCTCACCAACGGCTTGCCGCTGCTCGCGGGCATGGCGCTGACCTTTGCCCTGGTTGCCACGCTGGCGGCTTTCGGGGGCGAGGCCGCGCTGGCCGCCAACCAGTGGGGCCGTATCCTCGCCCTCGTCCTGCTGTCCGCCTTCGCGCTGCTGCTGATCTTCCCCTCGCTTTCGACCCGGGCGATGCAGCCGCTGGTCCGCCTTGGCGAGCGCCTCGGCAACCGCGCCGATCAGGGCGGCGTCGGCTCGTCGCTGTTGCTCGGCGTCGCCACCGGCCTTCTATGGGCGCCCTGCGCGGGCCCGATCCTCGGGCTCATCCTGACGACCGCGGCGCTGTCCGGCGCCAGCGCCAATACCGCGTTCCTCCTCCTCGCCTACTCGCTCGGCGCGGCGACCAGCCTCGCGCTCGCTTTGCTCGTCGGCGGCAAGGTATTTGCCACCATGAAGCGGTCGATCGGCGCGGGCGAACGCGTCCGCCAGGTGCTCGGCGTGCTGATCCTCCTCGGCGTCGCCGCCATCGCGCTCGGCCTCGACACCAAGGTGCTGGCCCGCCTGTCGAGCAGCCAGACCAACGCGCTCGAACAGGGTCTCGCGGAAAAGCTCGGCCTCGGCGGCACCATGCCCCGCTCCTCCTCCGCCACGCTCGAGGACGAAGGGCCGATGCCCTCGATTGCCGGCGCAACCGGCTGGATCAACAGCGCGCCGCTGACCAATGCCGACTTGAAGGGCAAGGTCGTGCTGGTCGACTTCTGGACCTACAGCTGCATCAATTGCGTCCGGACCATTCCCTATGTCCGCGCCTGGCAAGAGCGCTACAAGAATGACGGCTTCGTCGTGCTCGGCGTCCACACCCCCGAATTCGCGTTCGAGCGCGATCCCGCCAACGTCGCCAAGGCGGTGCGCGATTTCCGCATCACCTACCCCGTCGCGATCGACAACAAGTGGACCATCTGGGGCGCATTCCAGAACCGTTACTGGCCCGCCCATTACCTGATCGATGCCAACGGCCGCATCCGCTACCGCCATTTTGGCGAGGGGCGGCAGGAAGAAACCGAGGCCGCGATCCGCCGCCTCCTGGCCGAGGCCGGGCGCCGCCCCGACGGCGGCACCGCCGCGGTCGTGGCGCAAGGCGCCGAGGCCGCGTCCAGCAAGCAGGTCTTCACCCGCGAAACCTATCTTGGCACCCACCGCTCCGCCAACGTCGCTACCGTCGGCGGGCTCAAGGAAGGACAAGCCGCCAATTACCCGGCCCCGCCCGCGCTGGCGCTTGGCCAATGGGCCTACCAGGGCGGTTGGCGCGTCGAGAAGCAGCGGGGCGTCGCCAGTGCGACGGGCAGTCGGCTCTCCATCCGCTTCAAGGCGCGCGACCTTCACCTCGTCTTGGGCAGCAGCGATGGCAAGCCGCTTGGCTTTACCATCACCCTCGACGGCAAGGCCCCCGGCGCCGACGCGGGCGTCGACGTCGATGCCAGCGGCCGCGGCACGATCGACGGCCAGCGACTCTACCAGCTCGTTCGCCAGCGGGCCGGCGCCGACGAGCGGGTCTTCACGATCACCTTCGACCGTCCACGTGCCGAGGCCTACGCCTTCACCTTCGGCTAGAAAGCGGCGACGAACGCGCCATTGCCGACGAAGCCCAGCTTCGCCACCTGTGCCTTTTTGGCCAGCGCCAGCACCTCGTCCACCCGCGCGTAGCGCGCGTCCGCGTCGGGCCGGAAATGCACCTCGGGCGCCGGCTCCATCCGCGCCGCCTGCGCCAGTACGGCCCTAAGCGTTCCATCGTCCACCACGCGCCCGTTCCAGCGCGTCGTGCCCGCCCGGTCGATATTCAGGTCGTTGCGAACGGGGTTGACCTCGACGATCGGGGGCGGGCCATTCGGCAGGTCGATCGAGACCTTATGCGTCGCCACCGGGATGGTCATGATCAGCATGACGATCAGCACCAGCAGGACGTCGATCAGCGGCGTCGTGTTCAACTCGCTCACGACCCGTTCGGACAACACGTCGGCCATCGGCTCCTCCCTTATTCAGGTGAGGTGATAACATCACATGATCGCTTTGCTGGCAAGGGCTCGCATGCGCCCAACGAAAAAGGGCGGCCCCGAAGGACCGCCCTCAATCTCAACGCGTCGGACGCGAAGACTAGAAGTTCATGTAGGCGTCGTTGCCCACGAACCCCATCTTCGACACCTTGGCGCGCTTGGTCACCGCGAGCACTTCGTCCACCAGCTCGTAGCGGGCGTTCGGCTCGGGCTGCAGGTGCAGTTCGGGGACCGGATTGATCTGCTGCGAAGCCTCCAGATAGACGCGCAGCTGTTCCAGGTTCACTGGCGAACCGTTCCACAGCACTTCGCCACCCGCGGTCACGACGACCTTGTTCTTGATCGGATCGATCGGCGGCGGGGTGTCGTTCGGCGTGTTCTGCGGCAGGTCGAGCTTCACCGCATGGGTCTGCGGCGGGATCGTGATGATCAGCATGATGATCATGACCAACATGACGTCGATAAGCGGCGTCGTGTTGATTTCCATCATCGGCTCACCGGCTTCGTTATTGGAAGTGGTTTGCATTGCCATGACGGCGTTCTCCGGTGAACTTACTGGTTAACCAGCGGGTTGGGCTGCGAGATGAAGCCGACCCGGGCAAAGCCCGCGCGCTGCATCGTGAAGACCGCGCCGCCGATGCAGCGGTACGGCGTGTTGATGTCGCCGCGGATATGCGCTTCCGGCATATTCTCCTCGGTGATGTTCTCCACACCGCCAACCTGGGCGATCAGGTCCTCGAGGTGCTTGGTCGCCAGGTCGAGCAATTCCTGCGAATTGACGCGCTTGACGTTCCAGTAGACCTCGCACTCACCGGCCGGACCTTCGCGAACCGACAGGTTCACGTTTTCCCGCTTGGTCTGCGTGACCTCGTAGGCGACCTTCGGCAGCTGCACCGGGATCGACTGCAACACCACCGGCACCGCGATGAGGAAGATGATCAGCAGCACCAGCATCACGTCGACGAGCGGCGTGGTGTTGATGTCGGACATGGGGACGTCGTCACCGCTGTCCTGGCCTACACTCATTCCCATGGGCTTGGGTTCCTAACTTGGCTTGATCTTAGGGTCGTGTCGTCGATGACCGACCGGCGACGCGGACGCCGCCGGCCGACGTCGATCTTAGTTGGCGCGCGGCGCGGTCGCCGGGGCCGGAGCGGCCTTCGGAGCCGGCTTGCCCGGGGCGGCCAGGATCGGCTTCACCGCGCCGTTCGAGGCTAGGTAGCAGTGAACGTCGTTGGTGAAAGCGCCGAGGTCTTCCAT
>CAZKCD010000135.1:0-5236 GCA_964551235.1 uncultured Sphingomonas sp. | reverse complement strand
CGCGAATCGCCCAGCTTCTCCGCCCAGTCGGGCCCTGCCAATTTGTCGGCGATCAGCTCGTCGGCGGTTTCCGCGTCGGGAATGCGCAGCAGCGCCTCGGCCAGGCACATCAGCGCGATGCCCTCGTCGCTACCGAGGTCGTAGGCCGCCATGAACGCGTCCAGGCCGGCCGGCTTGTGCCCGCGCACCGACTTGGCGAGCGATTTCGCGATCGCCTTAGCCTCGCGCGCCGCCTTGGGCTCGAGCCGCGCCTCGCCGAGGCGTTGTTCGACGAGCGCATTCTCGTCGGGCCGATAGGGAAGGCGCAGCGCGGCCCGGTCGATCATGGCGTGAATTATCCTCTTAAGCGACGGCGCCGTGGCAATGCTTGAATTTGCGCCCCGACCCGCACGGGCACGGCGCGTTGCGGCTCTCGGGCACCAGCGCGCCTTCGGGCATCGGCGGAAGCTCGGGCAGCGGCGTCTGGCGCGGCGGCAGCGCGCCCGACGGGCCCGCATCGCGGTCGAACGTGTCGTCGTCGCCCGACAGCGGGTCGAAGTGCGTCGTGATGAAGTCCGGCAGGTCCGGCATCGGCGGCGGCTGCAGCTGCACCTCGGCGCGCATCAGCGTCTTCGTCACCTGTTCGCGGATCGTCAGCAGCAGCCGCTCGAACAGGATGAACGCTTCCTGCTTATATTCGTCGATCGGCTTCTTCTGCGCGTAGCTGCGCAGGTGGACGACCTGGCGCAACGCGTCCAGCGTCGCGAGGTGCTCCTTCCAGTAATGGTCGAGCTCCTGCAGCAGGATCTGCTTTTCGACCTCGACCCAGCGCGCCGGGTCGGCGCCCTCGACCTTGGCCTTCATCGTCTCGTCCGCCATCGCGGTGAGGCGTTCGACGATGATCTGCTGCTCGACTTCCTCCTCGGCCATCCAGGCGTCGATCGGCGCGTCGAGGAACAGCACGTCGCGCACGCCTTCCTTCAGGCCCGGCACGTCCCACTGCTCCGGATAGGTCGCCGGCGGGCAATAGGTGTCGACCAGCGCCGCGATGGTCTCGGCGCGCATCTCGACGATGACGTCGCTGACGTCCTCGCTGTCCATGATCTCGGCGCGCTGCTCGTAGATGACCTTGCGCTGGTCGTTCATCACGTCGTCGAATTCGACGACCTGCTTGCGGATGTCGTAGTTGCGCGCCTCGACCTTCTTCTGCGCGGTCTCGATCGCCTTGGAGATCCACGGGGAAACGATCGCCTCGCCATCCTCGAGGTTCTTGTTCATCAGCCGGGCAAAAGCGGTCTGCGGCCCGAAGATGCGCAGCAAATCGTCGTCGAGGCTCAGGTAGAAACGCGACAGGCCCGGATCGCCCTGGCGGCCCGACCGGCCGCGCAGCTGGTTGTCGATGCGGCGGCTCTCGTGGCGCTCGGTGCCCAGCACGAACAGCCCGCCGACTTCCAGGACCCGGCGCTTCTCAGCCGCGACTTCTTCCTTGATCTTGGCGATGGCGGCGTCGCGCTCCGGCCCTTCCGGGGTCTCGGCCAGCTCGTCCTCGATCCGGAACTCGACGTTGCCGCCCAGCTGGATGTCGGTGCCGCGGCCGGCCATGTTGGTTGCGATGGTGACGGCGCGCATCCGGCCCGCCTGCGCGACGATATGCGCCTCGCTCTCGTGGAAGCGGGCGTTCAGCACCTTGTGCTCGATGCCCTCCTTGACCAGGAACTCGCTCAGCATCTCGCTCTTCTCGATGCTGACCGTGCCGACCAGCACCGGCTGGCCGATCTCCTGCCGCTTCTTGATCTCCTTCGCGATCGCCGCGAACTTGTCGTGGATGTTCTTGTAGAACTCGTCGTCGTCGTCCTTGCGCTGGACGGGCACGTGGGTCGGGATCGACACGACGTTCATGCGGTAGATATCGAAGAATTCCGGCGCCTCGGTCAGCGCCGTGCCGGTCATGCCCGACAGCTTCGGGTACATGCGGAAATAATTCTGGAAGGTGATCGAGGCGAGCGTCTGGTTCTCCGGCTCGATCGCCACGCCTTCCTTGGCCTCGACCGCCTGGTGAAGTCCGTCGGACCAGCGACGGCCGTCCATCATGCGGCCGGTGAACTCGTCGATGATGACGACCTTGCCGTCCTTGACGATGTAATCGATGTCCTTCTTGAACAGGACGTTGGCCTTCAGCGACTGGTTCAGGTGGTGGACCGTCTGCGTGTTGGCGATGTCGTAGAGGTTGCGGCCCTCGATCAGCCCGGCGGCTTCCAGCAGGCGCTCGGCCTTCTCGGTGCCTTCCTCGGTCAGGACGACGCTCTTCTGCTTCTCGTCCTTCTCGTAATCTTCCTCGACCAACTGCTTCACGATGGCGTCGACGCCGACGTACAGCTCGCTCTTGTCGTCGGTCGGGCCGGAAATGATCAGCGGGGTGCGCGCCTCGTCGATCAGGATCGAGTCCACCTCGTCGACGATCGCGAAATTGAAGGGGCGCTGCACCATCTGCGCGCGCTGGTATTTCATGTTGTCGCGAAGATAGTCGAAGCCGAGCTCGTTATTCGTCGCGTAGGTGATGTCGGCGTTATAGGCCTCGCGGCGCAGGTGATCGATCAAATTGGGGACGATCACGCCGACGGTCAGGCCCAGGAACTTGTAGACGCGGCCCATCCACTCGGCGTCGCGGCTGGCCAGGTAATCGTTGACGGTGACCACGTGCACGCCCTTGCCGGGCAGCGCGTTGAGGTAGGTCGCCAGCGTCGCGACCAGCGTCTTGCCCTCGCCGGTGCGCATCTCGGCGATTTCGCCGCGGTGGAGCGCGATGCCGCCGATCATCTGCACGTCATAGTGACGCTGGCCAAGCGTCCGCTTCGCCGCCTCGCGCACCGTGGCGAAGGCCTCGGGCAGCAGGTCGTCGAGGGTCTCGCCGGCGTCGAGGCGCTGGCGGAACAGCACGGTCTGGTTCTTCAGCTCCTCGTCGGTCAGCGCGCTGATGGTCGGCTCGAACGCGTTGATGGTCTCGACGATACGGCGCAGCTTCGCGACATAGCGGTCGTTCGACGACCCGAAGATGCTCTTGGCCAGTCCGGCGATCATGGAAATTCCTCAAAATGCGCAAAAAACGCTCGCGCGCTCGCGCGTAGGCGATGACGGGGCGCGCCATAGGGGAGCGCCCCGCCTCGCGTCAATGAATCCGACGCTTTTAGAGCGCGCCTTCCAGCCATTGCTGGATCTGCCCGCGCGGGGCCGCGCCGACCTTCTGCGCGACCGGCTGGCCGCCCTTGAACAGCACCATCGTCGGGATGCCGCGCACGCCGTAGCTGGTCGGGGTGCCGGGATTCTCGTCGATGTTCAGCTTCACGATCTCGACCTTGTCGCCGATTTCGTTGCTGATTTCCTCCAGCGCCGGGGCGATCATGCGGCACGGGCCGCACCATTCGGCCCAGAAATCGACCAGGACGGGCTTGTCGCTGTTGAGGACGTCGGCCTCGAACGAGGCATCGGTGACGGCACGGGTACCCATGGGTGCAAATCTCCTTCGTTTCGGGCCCCATATGGGGCGGCAATCGGCGCGGCTCAACCGCCCAGCGGGATGATTTTCGGCCCCGCCGTGTAGAGCAAAGCCGCCTCGATCGTCCGGCCCGGAAAGATGACCGCCAGCGCGTCGCGGTAGATTTCCATCTGCCGCCGGTGGCTGTCGGGCACCGCGGCCGCGTCGCGCGGCCCGTTGAGGCCTGTCGTGAAATCGACGATACGGACATGGCGTGCGGTCACCAGCAACCGGTCAACCGTGCCGGCGATGACCCGCCCGTCGCCCAGCGTCGCCGCGATCGGCGCCTCGCCCAGCGAGTCCGGGCCGAACAGGTCGCGATGGTCGGGGGCGGCAATGATCGCGCAGGCCAAATCCGCCATCTCCTCGCGCACCGCCGTCTCGGCGACCCCCGCCGACCGCTCCAGCCACGCCAGCGCCACCGCGCGCCGCTGGTCGGGCGCGACCCCCGGCAGCCGCTCGAACAAGGCGTGCAGCAACGTCCCGCGCCGCGCCGCCGCGACCATCGCCGGTGACGGCGGCGGATGCGGCTGGTCGTCCTCGATCGCCGCGGATGGCGCCAGCGGCCGCGGCGGGCGCGCTTCCTTCGGCGCGGGCTGCGCCAGCCAGGCGGGCAGCGCCAGCGGTTCGCGCGGGCGCTTGCCCTTGCCAGCGGTCCGCGCGGTCCCCTCGCCCACCAGCCGCAGCGCGCCGCGCTCGTCGGCCTCGGCGCCGAGCCGCGCGAGCGCCTGCCCGACTACCCGGTGCCAGCTTCCCTCGGCCTCGCTGCGCTTCTTCACGCCGGCCACGATCAGCCGCTCGCGCGCCCGGGTCAGCGCCACGTAGAGCAGCCGGAAGTGCTCGTTGCGGTCGAGCCGCTCTTCCTGCTCGATCAGTACGGTGAAGGGCGAGCGGCGCTCGGCCTTCTTCGGGCGGATGAGCGGGACCTTCTTGTTGTCCACGGGAAACGGCAAGGGCGGGCTGGTCGGCCCCAATTTGTCGGGATCGGCGGTCGCGTCGGCCAGGATCACCACCGGTGCCTCCAGCCCCTTGGAACCGTGGACCGTCATCACCCGCACCGCGTCCGCGGGCGCGGAGGGATCGCGCTTGATCTCGACATCGCCGCTTCCGAACCACGCCAGGAAGCGCTCCAGCGACGGCGTCTCGTCCGCCTCGAATTCGAGTGCGGCGGTCAGCAATTCCTCGATCGGATCGTGTGCCTCTTTACCAAGCCTCTTCAGAAGCTTGCGCCGGCCCTGGGTCGGCCCCGACAGGATCGTCTCAAGGAAGCGGGCGGGCGTCGTATAGTCCGCCATTTCATATAGTGCCCGCAGGGTGACCAAGGCCTCGGCCGACGCCGGGTCCGACCCCTCCCGGTCGCGCAACGCATCGAGCAAACTGCCCGATCGACGGAAGGCCGCGGCATAGAGCTGCTCCTGGCTCCACCCGACCAGCGGCGAGACCAGTAGGCTTGCAAGGTTGAGGTCGTCGAGGGGCTGCACCGCGAAGGTCACCGCCGCCAGCAGGTCCTTGACCGCCAGCGGGCGATGGAGGTGCAGTCGGTCGATCCCCGCCACCGGCACCCGCGCTGCGAACAGCCGCGCGACGATCAGCGACGCCAGTTCGCCCCGGCTGCGCACCAAGATCAGCACGTCACCCGGCGAGAGCGGCCGCCCGGTCGAGTCCATAACCGGACGCGCATCGAGCATCGCCTTCACCTCGTTGGCGAGATGCGTGGCGTAGAGC
>CAZKCD010000134.1:0-5262 GCA_964551235.1 uncultured Sphingomonas sp. | reverse complement strand
CGCCAGGCCTATATCGGCCGCGTCCGCGACCTCGCCAAGGGCGCCTGCCAGGCGTGGATGGACTACAAGGGGTATGCCGCGTGAGCGCTGACTTCCTGCTCGAGCTGCTGAGCGAAGAAATCCCGGCGCGGATGCAGGCCAAGGCCCGCAACGACCTCGCGCGAATGTTCGCCGAGGGGCTGGCCGAGGCCGGGCTGACCAACGGCGGCATCGTCACCTATTCGACCCCGAGACGGCTCGCGCTGATCGCCAAGGGGCTGCCCGCGTCGACGCAGGCAGTGAGCGAGGAGCTGAAGGGCCCGCGCACCAGTGCCCCGCCGCAGGCGCTGGAAGGCTTCCTGCGCAAGACCGGCCTGACGCAGGACCAGCTCGAAGACCGCGACGGCGTCTGGTTCGCGGTCATCGACAAGCCGGGCCGCGCCACGGCCGAGGTGCTGGCCGACCTCATCGCGCAGATCGTCCGCGATTTCCCGTGGCCCAAGTCGATGCGCTGGGGCGAGGCGTCGGCGTCGACCGCGTCGCTGCGCTGGGTGCGCCCGCTCCATTCGATCGTCGCGCTCCTGGGCAAGGAGATCGTCCCCGTCGCGATCGAGGGCGTCGCCTGCGGCGCGACCACGCTCGGCCACCGCTTCCACCATCCGGGCCCGATCACCATCGGCGGCGCGCACGACTATGTCGAAAAGTTGCGTGCCTGCCATGTCCTTGTCGACCAGGGGGAGCGCGAGGCGATCGTCCGCACCCGCGCCGCCGACCTCGCCGAGGATGCCGGCTACTATCTCGTCCCCGACGAGGGGCTGGTGGTCGAGAATGCCGGCCTCACCGAATGGCCGGTGCCGCTGCGCGGCTCGTTCGATCCCGACTTCCTCGACGTGCCAGAAGAAGTCATCCAGCTCACCGCGCGCCTCAACCAGAAATATTTCGTGATGCGCGGCAATGACCTCAAGCTCGCGCCGCACTTCATCTGCACCGCCAATATCGAGGCCAGCGACGGCGGCGCCGCCATCGTCGCGGGTAACGAGCGGGTCCTCGCCGCGCGGTTGAGCGACGCCCGCTTCTTCTGGGAGCAGGATTTGAAGACGTCGTTGGAAGACTATCTTCCGAAGCTGGAGGGCATGCTTTTCTACGAAGGCATGGGCTCGCTTCGCGCTAAGGCGGACCGCATCGCCGACCTCGCGGCCAAGCTGACCGAGCGCTACTTCCCCGAACGCGATCCGGACGTGGCCCGCCGTGCCGGCTTTCTCGCCAAGGCCGACCTCGCGACCGGCATGGTCGGGGAATTTCCCGAATTGCAGGGCATCATGGGCGGCTATTATGCCGAGCGCGGCGGCGAGAAGCCGGGCGTGGTCTCGGCGCTTAAGCAGCAATATGCTGCCAGCGTCGAGGGGTGCGTCCCCGCGGCGGTCGCGCTTGCCGACCGGCTTGACACGCTGGCCGCCTTCTTCGCCCGCGGCATTCGCCCGACCGGCTCGAAGGACCCGTTTGCGCTGCGCCGCGCGGCGCTCCAGTCGATCCAGACCATCCTGGCCAACGGCACGCGCCTCTCGCTCGGTGACGCGTTGGCGCTCGCCAAGGCCGGGCTCGGCGCCGATGGCGCGTCGCTCGACACGCGCGAGCTGCTCGACTTCTTCGCCGATCGCCTGAAGGTCCAGCAGCGCGAGGCGGGGGCTCGCCACGACCTCATCGACGCGGTGTTCGCATTGGGCGGCGAGGACGATCTCGTCCGCCTGCTGGCCCGCGTGAAGGCACTGCAGGCGTTCGTCGAGACTGGCGAGGGGGCTAACCTGCTCGCCGGCACCAAGCGCGCCGCGAACATCCTCAAGAAGGAACAGTGGGACGCCGCCGCCGCGACCGACGCTGATGTCGCGCCCGAGGAGGCCGCGCTGAAGGCCGCGCTCGACGAGGCCGAGCCGCGCGCCCGCGCCGCAATCGAGGCGGAGGATTTCACCGCCGCCATGATCGCGCTGGCGAGCCTGCGCGCGCCGATCGACGCCTTCTTCGACAAGGTGACGGTGAACGCCGACGATGCCGGCGTTCGAGCCCGTCGTCTGGACCTGCTCGCCCGCTTCCGCGACGCCGTTCACGCCGTCGCGGATTTTTCGCGGATCGAGGGCTGATCAGATCCGGCGGTTGTCGACCGGGTCGCGGTCGTCGGGGATGCCGTCGCCGTCGCGGTCGCGGCCCAGCACGCGGTCCATCAGGCCCGGCTTGCGCTCGGTCTCGCTGACATAGTTGTCGCGGTTGACGTCGCGCGGGTCGGTGGCGGGCGCGGGCGCGACCGGGCGGTTACGCTCGGCATCCTTCAGCGCGGCGGCGCGCAGCGCGTCCTGCTCGCGCCATTCCTTCTCGCGGGCGGCGTGGGTCGCCTCGAGGTCCTTCCGGCTCGTCACTTCGGCGTGGTAGCGCTGCTTCCACTTGCGGCCGCCACCCGAGAAGAGGAAGCCGCCGACCAAGAGGCCGAGGACGAAGATGAGGCCGATGATGATCCACTGATCGGAGGTAAAGCTCATCATGGTGCATTATCCCTGTTGCGTTTGAAGGGATAACACCGCGACTGCCACGCCCGTTCCTTGGCGTGCATGAAAAGGCCGCCGCCCGGTGGTTCCGGACGGCGGCCCTTTTCGCGTCGTTGTTCTGGTCGATCAGCCCGAGATGAAGTTGTCGCTGATCGCACAGGCCGCCGGACCCAGGATGACCACGAACAGGGTCGGCAGGATGAACAGGATGAGCGGCACGGTCATGATCGCCGGCAGGCGCGCGGCCTTTTCCTCGGCGCGCATCATGCGCTCGTTGCGGAACTCGGCCGACAGCACGCGCAGCGCGCTGGCCAACGGGGTGCCGTATTTCTCGGTCTGGATCATGGTCGTGACCACGCCGCGCACCGCTTCGAGGTCGACGCGCTGGGCCAGGTTCTCGAACGCGTTGCGGCGTTCGTTGAGGAAGCCCAGCTCGATCGCGGTCAGGCCGAATTCGTCGCCCAGCTCGGGATAGGCCTTGCCCAGTTCCTTGGCGACGCGGTTGAAGGCGGCGTCTACGGTGAGACCGGCCTCGGCGCAGATGACGAGCAGGTCGAGCGCGTCGGGCAGGCCCTTGCGGATCGCGTCGCTGCGCTTCGAAATCTTGTTCTTCAGCCAGATGTCCGGCGCCTTGTAGCTGCCGACGAACACGCCCGCCGTCACCATATACTTCTTCATCGCGCCCCAGTCGGGCCAGAAGTCGACGACGTAGATCAGGATGATCGCGGTGATCCCCAGCACCAGCGGCGTCAGGAAGCGCGCGGCGATGACGAAATAGGCGAGGTCCTTGGCGCGGATGCCGGCCTGTAGAAGCTTGGTCTGCGTTTTGACGATCTGGTCTTCCTGCAGCATCTTGAAGTTGCTGAGGATGCCGCGGACGCGGTCCGCCGCCTGGTTCTTGTTGGTCAGCTTCTTGCGCTTGTTCGTCGAGGCGACGATGCCTGCTTTCAGCTGTTCGCGGCGGGCGTTGAGCGCCTTGACGCGACGCGCCATCGGATCCTTGACCGTGGTGGCCGAATAGATGGCGACGAGCACGGCGAAGACCGACACCGCCGACAGCATGGTGGCGACCCAGAGGACATCGACGCCGAGGATGGTGGGACCGGACTGCATGGTTCTTTCCTCAGATCTCGAAGTTGACCATCTTGGCCATGATGAAGGCGCCGATGCTCATCCAGATGAGCCCGCCGATGCCCGCGACCATCAGGCGATCGTCACTGAAGAAGCCGGCCATGTAGGACGGGTTGATCATGTAGACGAGCGTGAAGACGATGAAGGGCAGGGAGCCGACGATCATCGCCGAGGCCTTGGATTCCGAGCTCATCGCGCGGATCTTCAGCTTCATCTGCGCGCGCTTGCGCAGAACGTCGGCAAGGTTCGACAGCGTTTCGGCGAGGTTGCCGCCGGTTTCGCGCTGGATCGCCAGCGTGATGACGAAGAACTGGAATTCGGGCGTGCCCAGGCGGTCGGCCACGTCCTGCAGCGCCGCCTCCATGGTCTTGCCGATTTTCATCTTGTCGCTGACGGAGCGGAACTCGATGCCCACCGGGCCTGGCACTTCGCTCGACACGATGCCCAGCGTTTCGGTGATCGGAAGGCCCGAGCGCAGGCCGCGCACCATCAGTTCGATCGCGTCCGGGAAGTTGGACGTGAACATCTTGATGCGCTTCTTGATCAGGTAGCCGATCACGAAATGCGGGATGGCGATGCCGACGAACATGCCGAACAGCAGGGCAAGCAGGAACGGCGCGCCCTGCGTCAGCAGCAGGACCATCGTCGCCCCGATCAGCCCGACCGAGACCAGGGCGTATTTCTGCAGCGTGATATCCTTGCCGGTCTGCTCCAGGCGGCGACGCAGCAGCGCCGGCTTGGGGATCAGCGACGACATCGTATCGTCCATGCGCGACTGGCGCTTGGCGAGAAGCTTGCGGATCTGCGCCTGCGCGGAGGCCGCGACCTGGTCGCCGTGACGCTCCTTGAGGAGTTCGAGGCGGCGCTTGTAAGCCTTGCCGACCGACGGGCCGGACAGCGCGATATAGCCAAAGGCCAGTACCGCCATCACCCCGACTGCAATGATCAACGTCAGAAGCATCGTGCGTCCAATCCATGGTTGGCGAGGCCGGCCGCGGCGCGTCGCGGCCCCGCCTTATCGCTCACCTCAGGCAGCCTTGGCCTTCGGCTTGGCCAGCATGCCCTTCAGGCTGTCGAGCACACCGGCCTTGGCGACCGGCCCGCCGGCATCGTCGGCGCCTTCCTCGCTGGCATGGCTCAGCACCATGTTGACGAGGCCGGCGAATGAGGCGGCCAGCTTGCCCGAGGCGACTTCGGCCAGCGGCTTGCCGAGCTTGGCGGCCTGGGCCGCGGCTTTGCCGTCCTCGACGAAGACGAGGTCGACGCTGCGCTCGATCGACTGTTCGAAGTCCTTCTTGCTGATCTCCAGCGCGCCGCCCGAGGGCATGCGGTTGGCGACCACCACGACCTTGGTCTGCGGCGCGTTCGACTTGAGCCAGGCAAGGACGCGGATCGTGTCGCGCGTCGCCGCCAGCGTCAGTTCGCTCACCACCACCGCGACATGGGCGTCGTGCACCAGGTGCGGATACTGGATCAGCATGTGGCGCGGCAGGTCCATGACCGTCGATTCGAAGGCGTTGCGCATTTCCTCCTGCAGCTGGAAGAAGGCACTGCCGTCGGTCAGCAGCGGCTGGTTCAGCGGGGCCTCCGCCGACAGCACGCTCAGCCGCTCGTTGGC
>CAZKCD010000133.1:0-5359 GCA_964551235.1 uncultured Sphingomonas sp. | reverse complement strand
GCTTCGCGCCAGAAGCCGGCGTCCGGCAGGCGGCGCAGATTGCCGCCCGGCCGCAGATCCGTTCCCGCGAAGTTGTCATACACGTAGAAGGAGTAATTGTCGATCAGGAAGACGGCGTCGGGCGACTGCGCGTGAAGCGCCCGGATCGCTTCGCGCGAGCTCTCCTTCAGCGAATACAACTGATTGCCCGGATACGAAATGTTCGCCGACGTGCTGGCATAGTTCCGGACGCGCGCGGGCGTGAAGCTCAGCCTGTTTCGCCGACCACGAATGACTCCCGCGGTGAAGGAACTGGTAATTCTCGTCCTGCCCGCGACCATCGCGGCGGGCGTCTACCAGATCAGCCAGCTGTTCTACGCCTACTTCTCCTCCCAGCTCGGCGAGGGCGCGTTGACGAAGCTCAGCTACGCCGACCGCTTGAACCAGCTGCCGCTGTCGATCATCGGCACCGCGCTGGGCGTCGCCATTCTCCCCGCCATCAGCCAGGCGATCGCGCGCGACAATGACGCTGAGGCCGCCGACGTGCAGGCACGCGCCTTCGATTTGTCGATGCTGCTGACGCTGCCCGCCACGCTGGCGCTGGTCGTCGCCGCCGGCCCGATCATCGGCGCGCTCTACCAAGGCGGCGAATATTCGATGGCCGACAGCCAAGTCACTGCCAACATCCTCGCCATCCTCGTCACCGGCCTGCCCGCCTACGTGCTGGTCAAGGTGCTCACACCGGCCTTCTACGCCCGCAAGGACGTCAAGACGCCGGTGTGGATCGCGATGAGCATCCTAGGCGCCGGGATCGTCGCCAACTTCCTGCTTATCCCCGTCATGGGCATCTACAGCCTCGCCACCGTCACTTCGGCGAGCGCATGGCTCAACTTCGGCCTGCTTTTCGTCATCCTGTTCGTGCGCGGCCATTTCCGCATGCCCGGGTGGCTGGTCGGTCGCGTGACCAAGCAATTGCTTGCCGCCGTCGCCATGGGCGCGGCCCTGTTCGCGGTGAAGCAGGCGCTCGGCCACCTGTTCTTCGGTGGCGTGCTTGAACGCGTCATCGGCCTTGGCCTGCTGGTCGGCACTGGCGGCATCGTCTATTTCGCAGTGGCCTGGATGATCGGCGGCATCGACCGCGAAGCCATCGCCACCCTCACCCGCCGCAAGAAGAAAGCCGACCAAGAATGAGCCAGATGCGCGTCGTTTCGGGAATCCAGCCGACCGGCGGTCTTCACCTCGGCAACCTGCTCGGCGCGATCCTGCGCTGGGTACGGATGCAGGACGAGGCGCAGTGCCTGTTCTTCCTCGCCGACCTTCATTCGCTCAGCGACCATATCGATCCGGCGACGCGCCTCGCGCACCGCCGCGACATGGCCGCCGCGCTGATCGCCAGCGGCATCGACACCGACCGCGCCATTCTGTTCGCCCAGTCGGATGTCACCGCCCATGCCGAGCTGTGCTGGATTCTTAACGGGACGGCGCGGATGGGCTGGCTCAACCGCATGACGCAGTGGAAGGACAAGGCGGGCAAGAACCGCGAGGCGGCCTCGGTCGCCCTGTTCGACTATCCGGTGCTGCAGGCGGCGGACATCCTGCTCTACCAGGCGACACACGTGCCGGTGGGCGAGGACCAGAAGCAGCATATCGAGCTGACGCGCGACATTGCGGTCAAATTCAACAACGACTTCGAGACCGAGCTGTTCACGGTCCCCGAGCCCTTTATCGGCGGCGGCACCGCGGCGCGTGTCATGTCGCTGCGCGACGGCACGCGCAAGATGAGCAAGTCCGATCCGTCGGAAATGACCCGCATCCACCTTACCGACAGCGACGACGAGATCGCGCAGAAGGTGCGCAAGGCCAAGACCGATCCGGAGCCACTGCCCGCCGACCCGGCCGGGCTCGATTCGCGCCCCGAGGCCAAGAACCTCGTCGGCATCCTTGCCGCGATCCAGGACCGCAGCGTCGAGGCGGTGCTGGCCGATTTCGCCGGCCAGGGCTTTGGCGCCTTCAAGCCGGCGCTGGCCGACGCGCTGGTCGCGCTCATCGCGCCGCTGCGCGAGCGCCTGGCCGATCTCAACGCCCACCCGGACGAGATCGATCGGATCCTCGCCACCGGTGCCGCGAAAGCGCGCGACCTGGCCGCGCCGACGCTTGAGGGCGCGTATCGAGCGGTCGGCCTAAGGCCCTGAAATTCCTTCATCGCGCGTTCAGCGCGGTCCGTGCTATACCCCCGCGCGCTGAAGTCTTTCTCTAGCAACGGTGGGTAATATGCGTATCAACAAGCTTGCCGCGACGGCGATGCTCGGCATTAGCGTCCTCGGCCTTTCCGCCTGCGCGACCGGTTTCCCGGCGCAGGTGTCCCGTTATCAGGCGATGCCGGCCCCGCAGGGCCAGACCTTCTTCGTCGTGCCCGCCGATCCGGCCGACCAGGGCGGCCTCGAATTCGCGCGCTATGGCGGCCTCGTCGCGCAGGCGATGCAGGCGCAGGGCTACCAGCCTGCCACCTCGCCGGACGCCGCGACCATGCTGGTCCGCGTCGACTATGGCGTGGACGAAGGCACGCGCTACGCCGACGTCGATCCCTTCTATTCGCGCAGCTGGTACGCCGGCGGCTATGGCGGCTACGCCGGATGGCGCTCGCCGTGGGTCGGGAGCTATTACGGGCGCCCCTACTACTCGCGCTACGGTTATTACGGCCCGCGCTCGCCCTTCTATTACGGCTGGGACGATCCGTTCTGGTATGGTTCGGGCATCGACACCTACACGATGTACAAGAGCCACCTGACGATCGACATCCGCCGCAAGGCCGACAACGCCCAATTGTTCGATGGGCGCGCGCAGGCGCGTTCGACCAACGGCAACCTCGGCGTGCTCGTCCCCAACCTCGTGGAAGCCATGTTCACCGGCTTCCCGGGTCGCAGCGGCGAGACCGTCAAAATCACCGTTCCGCCGCCCGCCAAGAAGTAGGCGTCGGCACGGAAGCGTGGCAGGAAAGAGCCCGTCGGACGGATTGTCCGGCGGGCTTTTTCGTGGATTTCACTCCCTCTTCTTCGAAAGATCATGACGCGATGATGTTGCTTTCCCTTCTCGCCCTTGCCGCCGTCCAGAGCCCTCCCGACGACGGACCGCAGGACGAGGAAGCGATCGTCATCACCGCCCAGCGCACCGGCATCCCGGTGTGGCGCGTGACGAAGGGGCAATCGACCGTCGTGCTGGTCGGCACGCTGACCGACATCGCGAAGGGGACGAGCTGGAATGCCGCCGCGCTCGACTCCGCGGTGGCGCAGTCGCGCCGCGTGATCTTCCCGCAGACCATCGTGATCCGCGATACCGCATCGAACTTCGCTTACTGGAATCAGAAATGGACGAAGATGGCGCTGCTCCCCGCGGACAAGCCGCTGTCGACGCTGCTGGACGCGGCGGAGCAGGCACGGCTGACGAAGCTCGCGGCGCAGGGACGCGCGCCGCGGGACTGGGCGAAGGTACACCCGCTCCACTTGGCGATGTTCATGCAGAATAAGCTTCGGCAGGCCGTCGGCACCGAACCGGACGTGGAAAGCGCCGTCGAGGCGTCCATCAAGGCGCACAAAGTCTATCGCGTGCCGATCAAGCAGACCGACGCGACCCAGGTGATGGAGGGACTGTTCCTGACCAAGCCCGCCGATCACCTTGCCTGCCTGCGCGCGACCATGGCCGTCGCGGAAGCCGGGCCGGAGGAGCTTCGTCGCCGCTCCGCGACCTGGACCAAGCGGCAGGTTGCCGCGACGGTCGCCTCGCCGGTCGCCGGGATCGAACCGGCATGCTGGCCGGGCAGCGACGACAAGGACGTCGCCAAGGGCGTGCTCGACACGACGATGAAGGCGCTCGGGCGCAAGGGCGTCACGCTGGCGATCGTCAACGTCGACTCGCTCGCGCGCACCGGTGGCCTGCTCGACCGCCTGCAGGCGGCCGGCATGACGATCGACGGGCCGACCTGGCGGTAACGCAACGAAAAAGCCCGCCGGACGAGCATGTCGCGGCGGGCTTTTCGCTGGTCCTTCCCTGCCCTCTTTGGGGGGAGAGCAGGGAAGGTCGGTGCCCCAGGCACCAAAACCTTCTCCCGGATCTCAGCCTTCGAGCTGGCGGGTCAGCAAGCGGATGTCGGCGTCCAGTTCGGCGTCCGACGCCCGCAGCTTTTCGATCTGGCGGACGGCATGGATGACCGTCGTGTGATCGCGCCCGCCAAAGCGGCGACCGATGTCGGGCAGCGACTTGGGCGTCAGCTGCTTCGACAGATACATCGCGACCTGGCGCGGACGCGCGACTTCGCGGGCGCGGCGGGCCGAGGTCATCTCGGCCTTGCGAATCCGGTAATGCTCGGCGACCTGCGTCTGGATCTCGTCGATCGAGATGCGGCGCTGGTTGGCACGCAGGACGTTGGCCAGCACTTCCTCGACGAACGGCAGGTCGATCGCTCGGCCGGTCATGAGCGCGTAAGCGGCGATGCGGTTGAGCGCGCCTTCGAGCTCGCGGATCGAGTTGGTCAGGCGGCGGGCGAGGAACTCGACCACGTTCGCCGGCATGTCGACGCCGGGGAGCGCCGCCAGCTTGGCCTGCAGGATGTTGAGGCGCAGTTCGTAGTCGGCCGGGTTGATGTCGGCCACCAAGCCCCACGACAGGCGCGAGAGGATGCGCGGCGCAATGCCGTCGAGGTCCTGCGGCGCGCGGTCCGACGTGATCACCAGCCGCTTACCGGCAGTGATGATCTCGTTCATCGTGTGGAAGAACTCTTCCTGCGTCGAATCCTTGCCGGCGATGAACTGGACGTCGTCGATCAGCAGAAGGTCGGCGCTACGCAGGCGGCTCTTGAACCCGATCGTGTCATTCTCGCGCAGCGCGCGGATGAACTCGACCATGAACTTCTCGGCCGACATCGAGACGACGCGCGCCTGCGGGTGGCGGGCCACGAAATCCTGGCCGATGGCGTGCAGCAAGTGAGTCTTGCCTCGCCCGGTGCCGCCATGGATGAAAAGCGGGTTGAAGCTGACCGTCTCGGCGTTGGCGAGCGTGCGCGCCGCGGTGGCCGCGACCTCGTTCGCCTTGCCGACCACGAAGGTGTCGAAGCGGTAGCGTGGATCGAAATTGGGCTGGTCGGGATGACGGGCGGCGGCGGGCGCCGGCGCGGCCGGAATTTCCTCGAGGATCAGCAGCGGCGAGGGCTTGGGCGCGTCGGCGGCGGCGACGACCTTCACGGTGCGCACGACCGGCAGCGCGGTGCGCCAGGCCAGCGCGAGTCGCTCACCGAAATGGTTGC
Organism: uncultured Sphingomonas sp.; assembly: GCA_964551235.1. Lineage (GTDB taxonomy): Bacteria > Pseudomonadota > Alphaproteobacteria > Sphingomonadales > Sphingomonadaceae > Sphingomicrobium. The sequence continues at coordinate 84 of CAZKCD010000133.1, read as the reverse complement.
GCACCCAGTCGGCCATGAACTGGCTCGGCAGCGCGAGCTCGAGCTCGCCTCTTTCCGGGTCGAAACTGCCAAGTTCCGCGGGCT
>CAZKCD010000132.1:0-5488 GCA_964551235.1 uncultured Sphingomonas sp. | reverse complement strand
AACGCGGCCAGCGCGATCAGCAGCCATCCCACTTCCTTGAGCAGCCGCCGGCTCCAATGTCTTTTGACGCGAGTGGGGTTCGGCGCGCCCGCGGTCGGCGGCGTGTCGGCGGGAATTGCGGCCTCGCTCACCTCAGAAGGCCTGCCCGAGCGAAACCGCGACGGCGACCGGGCTGTCCTTCGATTGCGGATTGAGCGGCGTGCCCACGTCCAGCCGGATCGGCCCGAAGCTCGAATAGTAGCGCAGGCCGATGCCCGCCCCGAACTGCCAGTCCTTCATGCTGGGAAGCGCCTCGGTCGACAGGGTTCCCCCGTCGAGGAACGGCACGATCCCGAAATTGCCGCCGAACGCCTTCACGCGAACGCGCGCTTCGAGCGAAAATTCGGCAAGGCTCCGGCCGCCGATCGGATCGTTGTCGATATCGCGCGGACCGAGCCGCTGATAGCCGTAGCCCCGCACCGATCCCCCGCCGCCCGAGTAGAAACGTCGCGACGGCGCAATCACGTCGCGATCGGCGCCGACGATCGTGCCCAGCCGCACCCGACCCGCCAGCACCACCTTGTCGCTGACCGGCCGATAGGCGCTCGCGTCGACCTGCGCGCGGGCATAGACGAAGGTGCCGCCCTGAAGGCTGACTTCGGGGCTCATCCGTCCGACCAGCCGGAACCCCGTCGTCGGGTCGAGCAGGTCGTCGGTCCCGTCATACCCGAGGCTGGCGGGGATCGCCCCGACGAAGAAGGTCCGCCGACGCTCCTCGCCGGTCGCCTCGATCGTGTCGCGCTCGTCGGTCGCCACCAGTTCGGCGCCCAGGCTCCACGTCCACTTCTTCTGCCAGATGAAATTGCTCTGCCGCTCGAACCCGCCGGAGATGGAAAAGGTCTTGGCCTCGAAGGCGTCGCGATCGACGTGGCTGGCCTGCACCTGAGCGCTGAGCACCTGGTCACGCCGGCGCCAGTTGTTGCGGCGGAAGGAAACAGCGCCCAATTGCTCTTGCGTTCCCGCAACCCCGCGCACCGTCAGCGCGCCTTCCGGGTTGAAAAAGTTGCGGTGCTGCCAGCTCGCCTCGACGCGCACGCCCTGCCCGCTTCCGTAGCCAAGCTCCCCCGCGATGGTCCGCATCGGCGCCGGCTCCAGCCGAACGTCGATATCGACGATCTGCCCACCCTCGCGCGGGACGATATCGGTCTGCACCGATGCTACCAAGCCGGTCGCGATCAGCGCGCGGCGTAGATCGTCGACCTCGGACCGCTCGAACCGGTCGCCTTCGTCGAACTTCGCAATCCGCCTGACGTGCTTCGCGCTGAACGGCGGCTCCCCGCTCACCCGGATTGTGCCGAAACGCGCCACCGGACCGGGCCGCACCGGCAGCACCAGCCGCGCCATCCCCGTCTCATGGTCGATGACGATGTCCTGCTCGCCGATCGTCGCCGTCGCGAAGCCTTGCTCGCCCAGCGCGACCTGCAGCGCGACCCCCGCGTCGATGACCTGCTCGGCCACGACCGGGTCGCCCTTCTTCACCGCGAACGCCGCGCGTAACGCCGCGGCATCGCCGCCCGCCTCGGCCAGCCCGGGGAATTCCACCGTGTCGAATGTGTAGCGCGGCCCCGGCCGCACGTTGAGAATAACCGCGATGCGATCGCCCTCCCGGCCGATGTCGGGCTCGACCTCGCTGTCGTAATAGCCCTGGCTTTGCAGCACCTCGGTCAGCAGTTCGGAATCCTCGCGTGCGCGCCGATCGATCTGCGCGGCATTGGCCGCTTCATTCTCGCCCTCGACCAGTACGGAGCGCCGCTTGAAGGCCTCGCGCACAACCGCGGTGTCGGCCTCGCCCAGCCCGTTGATGGTCAGCACGTACCGCCGCGCCGCGACGCTATCCTCGATGCCGCCGATGTCGCCCGTCTCGGCCGGCTCGCCGGGGGCCGTCTCGACCACCGGGTCGGGCGCGTTCATGTCGGGCCAGTCGACCCCGAGATCGGGCATGGCGTCGAGCGGCGCGTCGGGGTCGAGCTCGCCCGGGTCGAGCGCGTCGGGCGGCGTCGTCTGGGCATAGGCGGCCGCCGGCAGCAGGGCCGCGCCACACGCCACCGCCAGCAGGCGCACCCGCACACGCTTCGACATCGAAATCGCCATTGGGGCCAGCCTAGACCAGCCGGCATCACCGACGCCAGACGAATGATGACCTAGTGGATATCGCCCACGACATGATCGCTGGCGAGCAAGGCGGTGACCCGCTCCAGCTGGCGCCAGTGACAGAATTGGCCAACGTTGCCGAGATCGCGGCTGCGGTTGGCGCGTTCGGCGGCCGCGATTGGCGCGTCCGGGCCGAATTCGTCGACCAGGGCCATCGCGTCGTCGAGCGCGCGGCGCGAGGCAATGAAGAATTCCTGCATGGCCGGCACATAATCCGAGGATGCTTACGGCCGCGCGCACGAACAGCGTCAACGGCCCGTTCACCATGGCTGGCGCGCGGCGCCAACCTCTGGCAGAGCGCGCCGATGGACAAGCGCCCCACCGCCGCCGGCGGCATTTTTCTTCTCGCCGGCTTCGTCGGCGGTTTCTTCTACGGGATCGCTGCGCACGACGTGGTCAGATGGTCGCTGATCGGCCTCGCGATCGGCGGCGCACTCGCGCTTCTCGTCTGGCTGAAAGACCGCCGCGCCTAGGCGACCTTGCGGCCGGCCCAGATTACCCGGCCGACGCAATGGATCGTGTCGAACGCGCAATCGGACCAATCCCGATTCCTCTGTCACGATCGAGCTGGAGGCGCTGACGATCGCCGACTGATCAGGCGCGTCGCAATGAGCGGCGCAACTCGTCGAGCGCCTCGCGCAGCGCATCGTGGCCGTCGCGGTTCGGTGCCTCCTCGGTTGCATAGCCAAGATGGCGTTCGATCCGGTCGGCCAGCTGACCGGCGGTCGGCATCGGCTGGGGCGCGAACAGGCGCACTACCCGGCTGTCGGTCGCCATCGCCTGCAACGGGTCGTCGAGCAGCAATTCCGCTAGCTCGTCGACCTGCCGGTCCAAGAGCGGCCGGTCGAGCAGCAGTTCGTCCGGCGCCGTGGCCGTCGGCGAGTCGAGAAGCTGCTCGTCCCAGACCGTGTCGAGCAGCAACTCCGGCGTCGGCGCGCGATACGGGATGTCGAGCAGCAATACCTCGCCGCTCACCGCCGTCTCCGCGCGATCCGTATCCTCCATCGGCGGGGGAACGAAGGTCGCGACCCGGAAGTCCGCCGTTGCCGCCCCACTGCGGCGCATCACGCCATAAGCCAGCAGGAAGACTAGGAGGCTCGCTGTCGCCATGGCCACGGCAACGGGCGCATCGGCCAAGTTGGCGAGGCGCGCTGCGGCCCAGCCCGCCGCGATTGCGGGCACGGCGGCAGCCGCCACATCGACGGCATGGTTAGCTGGATGGATCGCGCGGGTCGCCATGCCCCTCGCTGTAAACGCAAATCCCTAAGAGGCGGTTTAGGCGGGGACCTTCGCCAGCATCGACGCCAGTGCGTCGGTGAAGGCCGGCACGTCGTCGGGATTGCGGCTGGTGACGAGGTGGCCGTCCACCGCCGCCGCCTCGTCGACGATCTCGCCGCCCGCGTTGCGCAGGTCGGTGCGGATCGACGGCCAGCTCGTCACGGTCCGGCCACGAATGATGTCGGCTTCGACCAGCAGCCAAGGCCCGTGACAGATGGCGGCGATCGGCTTCTTCGCCGCATCGAACGCGCGGATGATGGCGATCGCCTGCTCCTCCGTCCGGAGCCGGTCCGGATTGCCGACCCCGCCGGGCAGCAACAGCCCGTCATAGTCGCCGACCTCGACCTCGCCCAGGACCAGGTCGGGCATGATCGTCTTGCCAGGCTCGTCGTGGACGGTGCCGAGGATTTCCTTCTTCTCGATCGACGCCAGGGTCACCTTCGCCCCCATCGCCCGCAGCCGCTCGCGCGGACCGAACAGCTCGCTCTCCTCGAATCGGTCGGTGGCCATGATCAGCACGTGGCGGCCGGACAGGTCGGGCATCGGTCAATCTCCTCGGGTCGGGAACCGCCGGGCACTCCCGCGGCTTTCACTCTCAAACGAGCAGGAACCCGACATGTTGCGTCATTCTTCCGACAGCGAACCCGGCTTCACCCGCAAGAAGAACGGGCGCTACTGGCAATATTTCGACGAGAAGGGCAAGCGCGTCACCGATCGCGACACGATCGACCGCCTGAACGCGCTCGCCCTGCCCCCGGCCTACACCGACGCTTGGTTCTGCAAGGACGCCAATGGCCACATCCAGGCGACCGGCAAGGACGCGCGCGGGCGCAAGCAATATCGCTACCACGCCGACTATCGGGCGAAGCAGGACGCGTCAAAGTACGAGGGCTGCATCGAATTTGGCGAGGCCCTCCCCAAGCTTCGCGCCCAGGTCGAGAAGGATCTGCGCAAGCGCAGCCTGACGCGCGAGGCGGTGATCGCCGCCGTTGTCCGCCTGCTCGACAAGGAGCATGTCCGCATCGGCAACGAACAATATGCGCGCACCAACAAGAGCTTCGGCGCCACCACGCTGCGCACCCGCCACGTCAAGACGACCGGAAGCACGCTGACCATGCGCTTCACCGGCAAGCACGGCATCGTCCACACCCTCAAGCTGACCGACAGCAACTTGAAGCGCATCGTGCGTCGCTGCCAGGACCTGCCGGGCCAGATGCTGTTCCAGTATGAAGGCGATGACGGGGAGCCGCGAGCGGTGACCAGCGCCGACGTCAACGCCTATATCCGCGAGGCGACCGGCTGCGACTTTACCGCCAAGCATTTTCGCACGTGGGGCGCCAGCGTCATCTTTTTCGACCAGCTCCTGCAGTTGGCCGAGAAGGACAAGGTCAGCCTCAAGACCATCCTCGAGCCGGTCGCCGACGCACTCGGCAACACGCCGACGATGGCGCGCAACAGCTACGTCCACCCCCGCCTCGTCGATGCGGTGAAGGAGGATCCGCGCGATCCGCTCGGCTCGCTGCGCCTGCCGCGCGCCCGCAAACGTCTGTCGACGGCCGAATCTGGCCTGCTTGCCTTCCTCAAGGCAAAGCCGAAGCGCCGCCGAAAGGCCGCCTGAGGTTGAACAAATTGCGGCAGCCGTCATTAACAGCCGCATGACCCGTCCCACCGCGCTCGAAGCCGCCTCCGCTGAATTCACCGCCAAGGGCGCCGCGCCCGCGATCGGCGTGCTCGAATGGGCGCGCGCCAATGTCGAGGGACTGGTGACCGGCGCGCTCGTCGCCGCCGGCCTCGTCGGCGTGATGCTCCTTCTCCGCCGTCTCGGCGAACGAATGCTCGCCGGCGACCCCGAATGTCATCGCTGGCGCGGGATCATCGGCAGCGTGCTGGCCAAGACCAAAATGTTCTTCATGCTGGCCGCAGCGATCGACATCGTCGTCAGCTACGCGCCGGTTCCCCCGCGCCTTGCCCGCGTCGCCGACATCCTGTTCATCGTCGCGGCCGCCCTGCAGGCCGCCAT
>CAZKCD010000131.1:0-5534 GCA_964551235.1 uncultured Sphingomonas sp. | reverse complement strand
AGGCCCTGCACGTGGCGCGCGAGGTCGGCGGCGGGGCGCGACCAGTCGATGCGCGCCTCCTCCTTGCTGATCTTGGCCGCGTAGGTGACGCCCTCGTCGGGCTGGGCGACGGGCGGGTAGCTGTCGAGGTCGGCGAGGACGTCGACCATCATCGTCGCGCCGAGAAGCGCAAGTTCTTCCGTGAGTTGCGCGGCGTTCTTGTCGCCGATGGTGACACGCTCGACGTGGCGCATCGGGCCGGTGTCGAGCCCGGCCTCCATCTGCATGATGACGATCCCGGTCTCCGCGTCGCCGGCCATGATCGCGCGCTGGACCGGGGCGGCGCCGCGCCAGCGGGGCAGGAGCGAGCCGTGGACGTTGAGGCAACCGTGCGTCGGGGCGTCGAGCACCGCCTGAGGCAGGATGAGGCCGTAGGCGGCGACGACCGCGATGTCGGCGCCCAAGGCGGCGAAGGCGGCCTGTTCCTCGTCGCTGCGCAGGGACTTGGGGCTGCGCACGGCGAGGCCGAGTTCGCGGGCGCGGGTTTCGACGGCGGTGGGCACCAGCTTCTTGCCGCGTCCGGCGGGGCGCGGGGGCTGGGTGTAGACGGCGACGATGTCGTGCCCGGCGACGACGAGGGCGTCGAGCGTCGGCACGGCGAATTCCGGCGATCCCATGAAAATGATGCGCATCGGGCGCAGCCTATGGCCCAGCGCGCCGAAAATTCCTATCTCCGCCAGCGATGGCATCGCACCAGATCGACGCGCTGACGCAGGCCCTGTCGCGGCTCCCCGGGTTGGGGCCGCGATCGGCGCGCCGTGCGGTGCTGCACTTGATGAAGAAGCGCGAGGCGGCGCTGGAGCCGCTGCTGGCCGCGCTGACGGCGGTGTCGGAGAGCCTGTCGACCTGTTCGGTGTGCGGCAACGTCGATACGTCCGACCCTTGCAGCATCTGCCGCGACCCGCGGCGCGACGAGAAGATGCTGTGCGTGGTCGAGGACGTGGCCGACCTGTGGGCGCTTGACCGATCGCGGCTGTTTCCCGGACGCTTTCACGTGCTGGGCGGGCGGCTGAGCGCGCTGGAGGGCGTGCGACCTGAGGATCTGGCAATCGACAGCCTGCTGCGCCGCGTCGGCGCGGGCGGGATCGACGAGGTGGTGCTGGCGATGAACGCGACGCTGGAGGGGCAGACGACCGCCCATTACCTCGCCGAGCGGCTGGAGAAATATCCGGTGCGTCTGACGCAGCTGGCGCATGGCCTGCCGGTGGGGGGCGAGCTCGACTATCTCGACGAGGGGACGCTGGCCCAAGCCTTGCGTGCAAGGCGTCCTGTCTCATGACGCCGTTGCGGGCGCGTCGTCCGGTCGCTTGAACCCCTTGGAACGAAAGACTAAGTCGGCGCGCATGGCCATTTTGAAGATTTACGAGACGCCCGACCCCGTGTTGCGGCAGATTTCCAAGCCGGTCGAGGAAGTGACCGACTGGCACCGCACGCTGATCAAGGACATGTTCGAGACGATGTACGACGCGCCGGGCATCGGCCTCGCCGCCGTGCAGGTGGGCGAACCGATCCGCCTGCTCGTCATGGACCTGCAGGAACCGGTAGACCCCGAGGATCCCAAGAGCAAGGTGATCAAGGAGCCGCGGGTGTTCATCAACCCGGAAATCCTCGAGGCCTCGGACAGCACGGTGCCCTACACCGAGGGCTGCCTGTCGGTGCCCGACCAATATGCCGACGTGATGCGGCCCGACCGCATCCGGGCGCGCTGGCTGGACGAGAATGGCAAGGCGCACGAGGAAGAGATGGACGGGCTGCTGGCGGTGTGCCTGCAGCACGAGATGGACCATCTCGAGGGCGTGCTGTTCATCGACCATCTGTCGAAGCTGAAGCGCGACATGGTGCTCAAGAAGCTCGCGAAGACGCGGAAAGAGCGCGGGCTCCGGGCGGCCTGACGGGGGTCAGGACGGCGAACCCGCGGGCTCCGGGCGGCCTGACGGGGTCAGGACGCCGAACCCGCGGTTTGCGGGCGGCCTGACGACCGCCCGGCTTTTCCTTAGTTCACTGGCGTGATCGATTCGGCCGCGCGGCGGCAGTCGGCGGCGCACTCGCGGCACATGGTGGCGCACAGGCGGCAATGGTCGTTGTCGTGCTTCTCGCACTCGGCGGCGCATTCCTCACACGCGCGGGCGCACAGCTCGAGCATCTCGACGAGAATATGCTCGTTGGAGCCGGTGCGGCGGGCGCCGAGGCGCGCGGTCGTGTCGCAGATGTCGGCGCAGTCCGAGCAGAGGCGGACGCACTGGCTCATGTCCATCGCCTCCGCGACGCAGGCGTCGGCGCAGGACAGGGCCATCTTCGCGCAATACATGGCGTGGTGGACGGCGTCGCCGAGCGCCTGGTTGACGTGGCCCGACTTCACGACGTCGGGGTGGTAGCTGATCATCTTGCGGATCGACATGAACTCTCCCTCTTCTCTTTTTTCGAGCGAAGTGTGGGCCGGATTGTTCCGCCTGTCACCCGAATAAGACGAGGCCCGCGAGCGCGGCGGCGGGGAGCAAGGCGAGCGGCATCCAGCGGGTCTTGAGGCCGAGGGCGACGGCGAGGCTGGCGGCGAACAGGACGAGGCCGGGGAGGAGCGCGGGGAGGCGCGCGGCAAGGGCGAGCGCGAGGTCGATGGCGGTGGCGGCGATCGCGCCGACGACCGCCGCGGCGACGAGGTCGAGCGCGCGGTGGAGGCGGGGGTCGTCGATCACGGCCTCGAGCCGGTCGTGGAGCAGCAGGCCGAAAGCGAAGGCGGGGAGGAACATGCCCGCGGTCATGGCGAGCGCGCCGGCGAGGCCGCCGACGACGTAGCCGGTGAAAGTGACGAAGATGACGAGCGGGGCCGGGACGATTCCGGAGAGCGCGAGGCCGTCGAGGAACTGGCCGTCGGAAAGCCAGCCGCGGCCGACCGTGTCGTGGCGGACGAAGGGGATGGCCGTGTACGCGCCGCCGAAGGTGAGGAGCCCGCCCTTGAGGCCCGCGACGAAGAGGGCGAGGATCGTGGCGGTGGAGGCGGCGGCGGCCTGCGGGTCGGGGTCGGGCCCGCCGAGCGCCAGCGCCAGCGCGAAGGCGGCGAGCGCGACGAGCCACTGCCAGCGGTCGGTGAGGATGTGGCAGCCGATCTTGGGCACCGCGGCGGCGATCAGGGCGACCACGGCCACCTGCGCGCCGAGGAAGGCGGCGGCGACGAGCGGGTGGGCGAGGTTCATCTCGCCGTAGAGCGCGGCGAGGCCGAGGACGAGGAGGAAGCCGGGCAGCATGAAGCCGAGTCCGGCGGCGAGGCCGCCCGGCGGGCCGCCCTTCATCCGGCCGAGATGGACGCACAGCTCGTGCGCCTCGGGGCCGGGGAGGGCCTGGTAGACGGCGAGCAGGCGGTTGAAGCGGTCGGGAGGGAGCCAGCCCTCGCGCTCGACGAGGTCGCGGCGGATCATGGCGATCTGCGCAACCGGCCCGCCGAAAGCGAGAAGGCCGAAGCGCAGGAATCGTGCGAAGAGGGCGAGCGGGCGCATCGCGGCGAGCTTATCCCCAATTTTCGCCGCCACCAGCCCTTGTCGGCGCGGCGGTCGCAGCGTAGGTTCGCTTTTCGTTCCGTTCTGGAGAGCCCGCGTGGACATGATGGTGATCGTCGTCGGACTGGTGGCGCTGGCGCTGGGGGCCGCGATCGGCTGGCTGCTGGGCAGCCGCGGCGGCGAGCAGGGCAAGGCGACGGCCGAGGCGCTGCGCCTGCAACTCGACGGCGTGCGCGACGAGCGCGACGCCGCGCGGGCCGAGGTCGAGCGGGCGAGCCGCGAGCGCGAGGGGCTGGCGAGCGAACTGGCGGCGGTCCGCTCCGCCGAATCGATCCGCGCGGAAAAACATGCCGAGCAGATCGCCCAGCTGGTCGAAATTCAGGAGGGCCTGCGCGCCCAGTTCGCCGAGGTCGGCGGCAAATTGCTCGACCATGCCCAGAAGCAGTTCCTGGAACGCGCCGACCAGCGCTTCAAGCAGGCGGAAGAGAATTCCGGCAGCAATCTCAAGGCCTTGCTGCAGCCGGTTCACGAGCGGTTGGAACGGTACGAGCAGGCAGTCACCAGGGTCGAGGAAGAGCGGCGCAAGGACTTCGGGCTGCTGACCGGCCATATCGAGGCGATGAAGAGCGGGACCGAGCGGGTGTCGGCGGAAGCCGCCAAGCTGGTCAACGCGCTGCGCAACGCGCCCAAGGCCCGCGGGCGCTGGGGCGAGCAGCAACTGCGCAACGTGCTCGAAAGCTGTGGCCTCAGCGAATATGCCGATTTCCAGACCGAGGTCAGCCGGATGGACGAGGACGGAGGCCGGTTGCGGCCCGACGTCATCCTGAAGGTGCCGGGCGGGCAGAGCCTGGTGATCGACGCGAAGGTGAGCCTCAACAGCTACCAGGACGCATTCGGGGCGGTCGACGAGGCGGAGAAAACGGCGCATCTCGCGGCGCACGCCGGGGCGATCAAGAGCCACGTCAACCAGCTGGGCAACAAGGCCTATTGGTCGCAGTTCGACGATGCGCCCGATTATGTCGTGATGTTCATCCCGGGCGAGCATTTCCTGTCGGCGGCGCTCGAGCAGGACGGCGAATTGTGGGACTATGCCTTCCGCCAGCGGGTGCTGCTGGCGACGCCGACCAACCTGATCGCGATCGCGCGGACGGTGGCGGCGGTGTGGCGGCAGGAGAAGCTGGCGAAAGAAGCGCGGCAGATCGGCGAACTGGGCAAGGAGCTCTACGATCGGCTGGCCAAGGCCGCGCAGGATTTGAAGCGCGTCGGTTCGGGCCTGACCAGCGCGGTCAACAATTACAACAGCTTCGTCTCGTCCTTCGAGAGCCGGTCGCTTGTAACCGCGCGCAAGTTCGCCGAGCTGAACATCGAGCCGGGGAGCCGCGAGATCGAGCAGGTGACGCCGGTCGAGGCGCTGGCCCGCTATGGCGACACCAAGCCGGCGCTGCCCGGCAAGGCCGCGTCGAACGAGGATGATGCGGCGGCCTAAGGCCTAGCGCGGGGGGACGGGGCCGATCCAGTCGGCCTCGAAGCTGCCGGCCTCATTCCAGAAGCGCAGGCGGCGCGGGGTGCGGGTGGCGGCGATCCACATCGGCTGCGTCGCGATCCGGAAGCCCACGTCCTCCCGCGCCATCGGGTCGGGCCCGCCGGCGGGCCCGGGGGTGCAGGCCCGTTCGGGCTGCGCCCGGGGGGCCGCCGGGACGCGGCGGTTGCCCTCCAGCCGCGCCGCGCCGCTCGCGCGGTTGCAGCCGAACGAGATGACGTAGGCGCCGCGGTCGAGCCGCATGGTGCCGATTAGCGGGCGCGAATCGAGCGCCACCACCTGCCATTCGCCGTCGAGGTCGAGCGTGCCCGCGGGCGGCGTGGAGGCGCAGCCCGCCAGCGCGAGAAGGACCGCGATGCCCGCCCCCCGAACGATCATTGCCGGACGATCTCGATCGAGCCGCCCTGCGAGTTGAGTTCGAGCCGGTTCGGTTCGAGCATGCGGATGGTCACCGGGCGGGCGAG
>CAZKCD010000130.1:0-5589 GCA_964551235.1 uncultured Sphingomonas sp. | reverse complement strand
GCGTCGCGGATCGCCCGGATTCGCGCCACCTGGGCGTCGATCGGGTGCAACCCCTCGCCGCCCACCACCTGGTCCTCGAAATTGCAGCCGACGGCGCCCGTGTCCTTCAGCGCCGCGACATTCGCCGCCGCCTCGCCCGGATCGGTCGAATAGGCGCCCTCGAAATCGACGCTGAGCGGCAGGTCGACCTTGGCAAGGATCCGACGCGCGTTGGCGAAGACGAAGTCGAGCGGCACCTTCTGCCCGTCGCCGAAGCCGGCCGCATCGCCCACCGGATGGCTGCCCGTCGCCAGTGCCTTCGCGCCGGCGGCGGCGACCGCCTCCGCGCTCCCCGTGTCCCAGACATTGTAGAGAATGACCGGGTCGCCCGGCACATGCAGGGCGGCGAAGGTTGCATAAGTGCTCATTCGGGGGCCGGTCCTTTCTGCTGCCACAGTTCGATCTTCACCCCGTCGGGATCGAGGATCCACGCGAAATTGCCATAATCTTCGTCCTGCCGCCCCAAAGGTTCGATACCCTTGGCGGCAAGGTCGGCCAGCATCCCGTCGAGGTCGTCGACCCTGAGGTTGATCATGAACGGCTGCCCGCTCGGCGCGAAATAGTCGGTCTCCGCCTTGAACGGCGAGAGCAGGGCATAGCCGTCGGCCGCGTCGTCCTTGAACGGAAACATCGCGCCCCATTCGCTGCCGATCCCGAGCTTGTCCTGATACCATCGGCGCGTCGCCTCCGGATCGGCGACCTTGTAGAACAACCCGCCCAAGCCCGTGACGCGCGCCATGCCGTTTCCTTTCCTAGTGAACGAACCGCGCCACCACGTCGCGATACGAGCGGCTGACCTTCACCTCGGCCCCGCTGTCCAGCACGAGGAAGCATTCGCCGTTGGTGTGCGGGCGGACCTGCCGAACCTGGTCGAGGTTGACGATGGTCGAGCGGTGGACGCGCTGGAACCGGCGCGGGTCGAGGCGCTTCTCAAGGTCCTTCATCGTCTCGCGCAGGATCAGCGTGTTGTCGCCGGTCTGGATGCACATGTAGTCGCCGGCCGCGTCGATCCGCTCGATGCTGTCGACGTCGACACGGAAGATCTGGCCCTGGTCGCGGATGTTGATCATCTTCTCGAAGCGGTTGGCCGACGGCGCGTCGCCGCCTGCGTCCAGTTCCTCGGCGGCTTCGGGCGCATGCTCGACCAGCGCTTCCTTGAGCCGCTCGGCCTCCTCCGCACCGCGCTTCTCGGCGAGGCGCTGGCGGACGCGATCGAGCGTCGCGGCGAGACGGTCCTCTTCGACCGGCTTCACCAAATAATCGGCCGCCTGTGCCTCGAACGCGCGGATGGCGTGCTCGCCATAAGCGGTCACGAAGACGAAAAGCGGCGGCTCGACGTCCATCAGGCCCTGGACGACCGAGAAGCCGTCGAAGCCGGGCATCTGGATGTCGAGGAAGACAAGGTCGGGCTTGTGGGTCTTGATCGCGCGGATCGCCTCGCGCCCGTTGCTGGCAGTGGCGATCACCTCCACGTCGTCGTGCGCTTCGAGGCGGAGCTGGAGGCCTTGGGTCGCGAGCGGTTCGTCGTCGACCAGGATGGTACGAATGGTCATGAAATCTTCCTGTCTGCCCCCGGATGGAGATCGGCTTCCTCAAAGGGAATATCGATCACAACGCTGAACCCCCCATGTTCGTTCTTTCGGGTCGAAAAAGCCTGCGCGCCGCCATAGGCCTGCTGCAGCCGGTCGCGGATGTTGGCGAGGCCGACGCCGGTCGATTGCGCGTTCATCAGGTTGATCGCGTTGCCCGGCCCGCTGTCCGCCACCTCGATCCGGACGCCATTGCCCTGCCGCTCCGCGCGCACCCAGATGTCGGCGCCCGTCTCGCTCGGCGTGACCGCATATTTGATCGCATTCTCGATCAGCGGCTGAAGCAGCAGCGAGGGAAGCCGCGCGCCGATCGCTTGCGGATCGATCCGGAAATGCGGGCGGAGGCGGTCCTCGAAGCGCATCTTCTCGATCTCGAGGTAGAGCTTGAGCGTCTCCACTTCCTGCACCAGCGTCACCTGCGCGGTCGGCTCGTTCGCCAGCGTGTAGCGCAGGAACGACGACAAACGGGCCAGCATCGCGTTGGCGCGCTCGGTCTGCTTGAGCAGCACCAAGGTCGAGATGCTGTTGAGCGTATTGAACAGGAAGTGCGGGTTGAGCTGGTAGCGCAGCATGGCCAGCTGCGCGCTCGACGCCTGGTGTTCGAGCTGGACCCGCTGATCGATCTCCTCCTCGAGCAGCAGGTAATAATTGATGCCGTAATAGAGCGCCGTCCACGCGATCAGCAGCACGAAGTCGAGCAGCAATGCGCCGAGATATTCGAGGCCGACCGGCTTGTAGTCGGGCTTCAGGAACGTCGCGTAGCTCCACGTCTCGATCACCGAGAAAGTGCCGGCGGCGATGACCACGGTGGCGAACGACAGGATCAGCGTCCACAACACGCGCATCGCGATCAGCCGGCGAAACAGGCTCGCCATCAGCAGGGTCAGCGAATAGCCGGTCGCCGTCAGCAGCAAGGTGTGGACGATGAAGATCGCCCCCATCGAATTGGCGATGCCGGACAGGGAGCGGAGGATGAAATAGCCGCCCCAGCCAATCGATTGCAGCACCCAGAAGGCGCGGTTCTTGTCCTGGAAGAAAGGCGCGTCGAGCCCGACGCTCTTGAGGACGGGCTTGGCCGGGCCCTTGGGCCGCGCCTTGAACGCCCGGCTCGGCGGCGGCGCGGGCACGTCCTCGCGCGGCGGCACCGGCAGCAGGTTGGTGCTGTCGCTCGCCATCAGGCGTCAGGCTCCGCTCGCTTCATCGTGCGCGATATAGGCGAGTGCGGCCTCAACCCCAAGCACGGTTCGGCGGCGAAACCACCCCGCTCGCCGAAAGCGGTTCGAATTTCCGCGAAAAATGGCTAGGCGCGGACCAGAACCTCCACGACAAGGTGCCCGAGCCCGTGACCAAGCGTATCCTGACCGTCGCCCTCGCCTTCCTCGCCGCCGCTTGCCAAGTGTCAGACGGCGAGCAGGCCAAGCCCGCCACGAGCGGCGAGCGCATGGTCGCTCCTGTGCTCGACACCCCCGATGCCGTCGACATTCACAGCTACGCCAAGCCGCTCGAAGCGCGCGTGACCAACGTCGCGCTCGACCTCGACGTCGATTTCGGCGCCAAGCAGATTTTCGGGACCGCGACGCTCGACATCCAGAAAAAGGCTGACGCCAAGGAGATTGTCCTCGACGACAAGGGGCTGATCATCGAATCGATCGTCGACGGGGCGGGCAAGCCGCTAACCTACAAGGTCGGCGCGAGCGACCCGAACCTCGGCGCGCCGCTCGCGATCGCGCTGGGCGCCGATACCGACAAGCTGGTGATCAAATACCGCAGCGCGCCCGAGGCGGAGGCGCTGCAGTGGCTGACGCCCGAACAGACCGCGGGCAAGAAACACCCCTATCTCTTCAGCCAGGGACAATCGACCTTCAACCGGACGTGGATCCCGACCCAGGATTCGCCCGGCATTCGCCAGACGTGGCAAGCCACGATCCGCGTGCCCGAGCCGCTGACCGCGGTGATGAGCGCGCCGCGAGCCGGCGAACCCAAGACCGAAAACGGCAAGCGCGTCTTCCGTTTCGATATGGACAAGCCGGTCGCGCCCTACCTGATCGCCATCGCCGTCGGCGACCTCGAGTTCCGCGCGCTCGGCGAGCGGACGGGCGTCTGGACCGAGCCGGCGATGCTCGACAAGGCCGCCGCCGAACTGGCCGACACCGAAAAGATGGTGGCCGCCGCCGAGAAGCTGTTCGGCCCCTATCCGTGGGGTCGGTACGACATGCTGGTCCTGCCGCCTTCCTTCCCGTTCGGGGGCATGGAAAATCCGGTCATGACCTTCCTGACGCCGACCTTCATCGCCGGCGACAAGAGCCTGGTCAGCCTGATCGCGCACGAGCTTGCCCACAGTTGGTCGGGGAACCTTGCCACCAACGCGACCTGGGCCGATTTCTGGCTCAACGAAGGCACGACGACCTATGCCGAGCGACGGATCATCGAGGAAGTCTACGGCCCGAAAGTCGCGGCGCAGCAGGTTGCGCTCGGGGTCGATGCGACCACCAAGGCCATCGAGGAGAACGGCGGCGCCGGCGGCGCCGACACGCGGCTGCACATCGACCTCAAGGGCCGCCACCCCGACGACGGGCTGACCGATATAGCCTACGAAAAGGGCGCGGCCTTCCTGCGCATGATCGAGGCCAATGTCGGCCGCGAGCGCTTCGACGCATTCTTGAAGGGCTGGTTCGAACGCCATTCCTTCAAGCCGGTGACATCGAAGATGTTCCTGGCCGACGTGCGCGAATATCTCGTGAAGGGCGACCAGGCGCTCGAAGCGAAGCTGCAGCTCGACCGCTGGGTCTACGAGCCGGGCATTCCCTCGAACGCGGTGCCCGCCGATCCGAAGGCTTTCGCCGCGGTCGACCAGGCGATCGCCGCCTTCGCCGCCACCGGGACGACGCCGGCCACGTGGGCCCAGTGGACGACCGACGAGAAGCTGCGCTTCCTGACGCGCTTGCCGCGCACGCAGCCCGCCGACCGCATGGCGTCGCTCGATCGCGCGCTGTCGCTGAGCGCGACCGGCAACAATGAGGTGCTGTTCGCCTGGCTCGAACTGGCGGTCGCCAACCGCTACCAGCCGGCCGTCCCGGCGCTCGAAAACTTCCTCAGGTCGCAGGGTCGCCGGAAGTTCGTGCGGCCGCTCTTCACCGCGCTTTCCAAGGATGCGGCGTGGGGCCGCCCGATCGCCCGGCGCCTCGCCCCCGAGGTGCGGTCCCTCTACCACCCGATGACCCAGGCGGCGCTGGACGAGCTGGGACTTGGGAAGGCCCCCGGCGGCAGCTGATTGCCACGGCGAACCGGATCGCGAACGGACCGAAGCTTTAACCGGGTTTAAACCCTCTTCGCCTAGGCCATGACCTGCCGTTACCTGCAGGAATTGGGATGTACGAGGCACCGGACCGTTACAAGCGCATGGTCAGCGCCCGCCTGCCGGGCGGCGAATCGCTTGCGCTGAGCAACCAGCCCGCCGACGGCGATGCCTCGCCGCTCCGGGATGCGCAGCTGATCGCGAGGGCGCATCTCGCGCCCTTTTTCGCTGCCGCCAACGTCGCCGCGTGCCTGCTCATGGCCGGCATGCTGTGGGGCAAGGTCTCGACGCCGATGATCTTCGGCTGGATCGGGCTTGTCGGCGGCCTCAACCTTGGCGCCATGCACCTGTCGCGGACCCAGGCGATCACCCATGTCGGTCGCTCCGGGCGACGCGTCCCGCCGTGGATGATGATCGGTGACGTGGTCGTCCGCGCAGCCGCGTGGCTGAGCCTGCCGATGTGGAGCTTCAGCTCGCTCGGACCGGATTCGCAGATCGCGGCAGCGTCGCTGCTGGCGGCCGTCGGAGTGTCGGCGCTCGGGCTGGTCGTGGTGCCGGTCTGCGCGACGGCCTGGATGGCCTGTTTTACCGCCGCCGTCTGCTACGCGATTTTTGCCGGGCGCGAATCGCTGTCGATCCTGTCGATCCTCCAGATCGCCTTCAGCC
>CAZKCD010000129.1:2884-5706 GCA_964551235.1 uncultured Sphingomonas sp. | reverse complement strand
CCGTGCTCGGGGCCACGGGCCTGGTGGGCGAGACCCTGGTCAAGGTGCTCGAGGGCAACGGCAAATACATCTTCGTCAATGTTGCCGACCAGCGGCTCTACATGATGGAGGGCGGGCGCCCCGTCGGCTCGATGAAGGTCGTCACCGGCAACCAGGACGAGTACGGCCTGCCGACGCCGATCATCGCCAGCACCATGTATTACGCCATCGCCAATCCCTACTGGCACGTGCCGCCGCATCTTATCCGCAAGTGGGCGGGCGCGATCGCCAAGGGGCCGGACGCCTATATGAAGGCCCGCAACTACGAAGTGCTGTCGGACTTCAGCAACAATCCGCAAATCCTTCCGCCCAGCTCGGTCGACTGGAAGGGCGTCGCCAACGGCACCGTCAACGTCATCATCCGCCAGCGTCCGGGCGGGTCGAACTCGATGGGCCGGATGAAATTCCCCTTCCCGAACAAGGAAGGCATCTACCTCCACGACACGCCGAAGAAGGAATATTTCGCGCTGTCGAACCGCGCCAAGTCGAACGGCTGCATCCGCGTCGAGGATTATCGCCGTCTCGCCACCTGGGTGTTCGGCCGCGATCCGGCGGCGGCGGGCAGCGCGCCCGAACAGCATATGGCCCTGCCGCGCGGCATCCCGGTCTACGTCCAGTATCTGACGATGGTGCCGAAGGAGGACGGCTCGGGCCTCGCGACCATCGCCGACATTTACAATTGGGATCGTCCCGGCGCGCTGGCCGGGGGCATGCCGGTCGGCACCGCGCCGACCGCGGCCGCGTCGAACGCCGCGATCCTTCAGTAGCCTATTGGGCGGGCGTCGCGTCCCAATTGGGATCGCGCAGGCCCTGGCCGATCGCGCCGCGCGCGACGTCCGCCTCGCTGCTCGTCACCGGATAGGCGCAATAATCGGCGGCGTAGAAAGCGCTCGGCCGGTGGTTGCCGCTTAGCCCGATCCCGCCGAACGGCGCGCTCGAGGGCGCGCCATTGGTCGGCTTGTTCCAGTTGATCACGCCGGCGCGCACGTTGGCCCAGAAGGTGTCGTACTGCGCGGGGCTTCCGCCGATCAGGCTCGCCGCCAGGCCGAAGCGGGTGTTGTTGGCCTCGTCGATCGCCGCGTCGAAATCCTTGACGCGGATCAGCTGCAGCACGGGGCCGAACATTTCCTCGTCGGCGCGGTCGGCGACGTCGGTGACGTCGATCAACGCGGGAGACAGGTAAGGGCGTTCCTCCCACGGCCGGTCGAGCCGGCGGATCGGCTTGGCGCCCTTCATCAGCAAATCCATATACTGGCTCTGCAGGTGGTCGGCGGCGGCCAGGTCGATGACCGGGCCCATGAACGGCTGGGGGTCGGCCATCGGATGGTCGACGATGATGCGGTCGATCAGCTTGGTGATCGCCTCGACCAGCGGCCCTTCCTCGCCGTCCTTGACGATCAGCCGGCGCGCGGCGGTGCAGCGCTGCCCGGCCGACAGATAGGCCGACTGGACGGCGATGCCGGCGGCCGCCTCGACGTCCACCGCGTCCCAGACGACCAGGGGATTGTTGCCGCCCAGCTCCAGCGCCAGGATCTTGTGCGGCGTCTCGGCGAACTGGCGGTGAAGCGCCATGCCGGCGCGCGCCGATCCGGTGAACAGCAGGCCGTCGATGCCCTCCTGCGACGCCAGCGCGCGGCCCTGGTCGGGCCCGCCGATCAGCAGTCGAAGCACGCCCTCGGGCACGCCCGCCGCGTGGAAGCAGTCGACCAGCATCGCCCCGGTCGCGGGCGTCTTCTCCGACGGCTTGAACACCACCGCATTGCCCGCCAGCAGCGCGGGGACGATGTGCCCGTTGGGCAAATGCGCCGGGAAATTATAGGGGCCCAGCACCGCCAGCACGCCGTGCGGCTTGTGGCGCACCGCCACCTTGCCGCCCAGCGCGGCGTCGAACTTCTTCGACGGCGTGCGTTCCAGATAGGCGCTGACGCTGATCTCGACCTTGCCGACCACCGCGCCGACCTCGGTCTTGGCTTCCCAGAAGGGCTTGCCCGTCTCGCGCGCGATCAGTTCGGCCAGCGCGTCCTCGCGGGCGCGCACCTCGTTGGCGAAGCGACGCATCGTCTCGATCCGGTAGGACAGGCTGCGTGCGGCCCATTCGGCCCAGGCGCCGCGCGCGATCGCGACTTCGGCCGCAGCATCGCCGACCGGCCCGCTCCACACGTCCGCGCCCGTCGCGGGCTCGGTCGACACCAACATTTCGCTCAAGGGAAGACTCCGGCAACGACTTCGCCGCGCTCCATGCGCCCATGCGTCGCTGACGTCAAACCGCGTGGGCCTCGCCCATCCGCCGGATCGCCGCGATTTTCGCCTCGAAGTCGGACCAGTCGTCCTCCTCGGCAATCCGCGCCCAGATCGCCTCGACCTCGTCGATCGCCATCGAACAGGGCCCGGCGTCGGACCAGTAGGGATGGTCGAGCGCACCCGGCAGGGCGGCGCGCCCCACCAGCGCCGCGCGAAGCGGGTCGAACGCCGCGCCGTAGACCGCATCGCCCGGCACCCGCCCGCCGCGCCAGTCGAAAAAAAACCGGTCGATCGTCACCGCTTTCGACCGAAGCCCCGCCAGAATCGCCGAAGCCAGCTCCAAGTCATTGGAGCCGCTGGCAATCCCCAGCCGCCGTACCAGTCCCGCGACCAAGGCTTCCTGAAACCTTTCGCCCCAGGCATTGAGCAGCGTCTCATATGGTTCTCGCACTGTGACCAGGCTCAGCACTCCGGCCAGTTGCGCCACGTCCCAGTGGATCGCCTCGGGCTGCACCCCGAAGGCGTAAAGACCCCCCTGGTCG
>CAZKCD010000129.1:0-2784 GCA_964551235.1 uncultured Sphingomonas sp. | reverse complement strand
GTCCCAGTGGATCGCCTCGGGCTGCACCCCGAAGGCGTAAAGACCCCCCTGGTCGAAATAGGCCGCGACATATTCCTCGTCCCACACCGTCGCAAACCGCCACGGGCCATAGTCGAAGCTCTCGCCGCTGACGTTGATATTGTCGCTGTTGAGCACCCCGTGCACGAACCCGGCGACGAGGTAGGACGCCGCGAGTTTCGCGGTCGCCTCGCTCGCCAGCGCGAACAGGCGCACCGCATCCTCCTCGATCCCGCCGCTCGGCTGCTCGCCATAGAGGTTCGTGAGGCAATAGCCGATCAGGGCCCGGATCCCGTCGTGATCGCCGTGGAAGGCGAGGCGCTGGAAGGTGCCGATGCGGATGTGCCCATGGCTAAGCCGGGTCAGCACCGCCGAGCGGGTCGGCGACGGCTCGTCGTTGCGCTGCAGCTCCTCGCCCGTCTCGAACAAGGCGAAGGTTTTCGACGTGTTGACCCCCAGCGCCTCGAGCATTTCGGTCGCCAATACCTCGCGCACCCCGCCCTTCAGTGTCAGCCGGCCATCGCCGAACCGGCTGTAGGGCGTCTGCCCGCTGCCCTTGGTGCCAAGGTCGAGCAATCGTCCTTCTTCGTCCCGCAATTGCGCGAACAGGAAGCCGCGGCCATCGCCTATGTCCGGGTTGTAATGGCGGAACTGGTGCCCGTGGTAGCGCAGCGCCAGCGGCTGCTGAAGGTTGCCGGGCAAGGGCTCGAACCGCTGGAAGTGAGTTTCCCAGCCCTGGCCGTCGAGCGACAGCCCGACACGCTCGGCCCATCGCTCGTTGACGAAGCGCGGGATGGCCTTCGGAAAACGCGCGGGCTCGACCGGATCGTAGAAGGTCGCGCCAAGGTCGAGGATGCGCGGATCGGGGCGATACGAATTCATCGGCAACCGCAGTGGAACAGGACGGACGCTTCGGCTAGGCCTTTTCGCAATGAGCGCCCATCCTCCTTACGCCGACCGGTTCTGGACCAGCCCCGACGGCATCAAGCTGCACTATCGCGACTATGACGGCCCGCACGAGAAGCCGCCGATCCTGTGCCTGCCCGGCCTGACCCGCAACGCCCGCGATTTCGAACCGGTCGCCGAACGCTATGCGGGCGACTGGCGCGTCCTGTCGGTGGAGTTTCGGGGCCGCGGGATGAGCGGCTACGATCCCGAAACCGACCATTACCATCCGCGCGTCTACGTCGCCGATGTGCTCAAACTGCTCGACCAGCTCGGCATCGCCGACGCGGTCTTCGTGGGCACCTCGCTGGGCGGGCTGGTGACAATGTTGCTGGGGATGAGCGACAGCGAGCGGATCGCCGGGGCCTTGCTGAACGACATCGGCCCGGTCATCGATCCGGCCGGCATCGCCAGGATCGGCACCTATGTCGGCGGAACGGCGTCCTTCGACGACTGGGACGAGGCGGTCACCGCGGTGGCCGATCGCAACCACGACATCTATCCCGATTACGACCGCGCCCAGTGGGATCGCTACACCCGGCGGATCATGACCGAACGCGGCGGGCGGATCGTGTTCGACTACGATACCGGAATATCGAAAACCTTCAGCAAACCGGCCGAGACACCCGACGCCGACACCTGGCCGCTATTCGACGCGCTGGACGGGCGGCCGGTGACGGTCCTTCGCGGCGAATTGTCGGACCTGCTCAGCGCGGACGTCGCCGAACGGATGGCGGCGCGCCTGGCGGACGTCGAACTGGTCACGGTGCCGCGCGTCGGCCACGCGCCCTCGCTCGACGAACCCGAAAGCCTGGCCGCGATCGACCGGCTGCTCGCCCGGGTGCTGGCGCAATAAAAAAGGGGCGGCCGGGGCCGCCCCTTTTCCGTAACAGCTACGTGGCTGCCGCTTAGAAGCGGATGCCGAAGCCGAGGCGGGTCTGCCAGCCGTCGATGCCGTATTCGTAGTTGTTGTAGAGCTGCTCGAGCTTCGCGTAGCCCTTGCCGCCGATGGCGAGTTCGCCACCAACGCCGAGCTTGAAGCCGTCGAGGTTGATGCCCGACGCGCGCAGGTTCGAGTAACCGCCGGTCACGTAGACCAGGCCGTTCGAACCGACGCGGGCACCGGCGCGGCCGGTGAGGGCGAGCTCACGGGTGATTTCCTTGCTGTCCTGGATTTCGGCGGTCACGCCGAGGACGGCACCGCCGGCGGCGAAGTCGTAGCCGACTTCCGCACCGTACGAGAATTCGTCGAAGCCAAGGACGTCGTCGTTGTAGAAGCCGACGTTCGCACCGATGCGCGGGCCGGTGAAGGTCGCGTCAGCGTCCTGGGCCATCGCCGGAGCGGCAACGAAAGCGGTCGCGGCGAGCGCGAGCGAGATGATCTTCTTCACGGGGTATACCTCATTTACTGAATAAACGACTGCCGCAGGACGCGGCGTCGTCGGCGGCATCTAGGGATGGTGCGGCGCAGCGTAAAGACACCGTTCGTCGAATTGTGACAAGCGTGTTACCCGAACAACACAATCAGGACGCGACGATATTGCCCAGTTTCTGGAGGGCGGGTGCGTCAGTCTCCTCCATCGTGATCGTCCCGCCGAAGCTGCCGTCGCGATTGAACAACAAGGCCTGGGTGCTGTGATCCACCGTGTAGCCGCCGGCGGAATCGGGCACCTTTTCGGCAAAAATCCCGAAGGCCTTGGTGACCTTGGCGACGTCCGCCGGTGTGCCGGTGAGCGCGACGACGGGCGTACGGAACAGGGTGACGTAGCGGGCGAGTTCGGCCGGCGTGCGGACCGGAGGCGCCGCATGCATCGAGTTCAG
>CAZKCD010000128.1:0-5842 GCA_964551235.1 uncultured Sphingomonas sp. | reverse complement strand
GCGCCGATCGCCTTCATGCGCGGGCGCACGCTCAGCGACGCCTTCATCATCCTCGACGAGGCGCAGAACACCACGCCGCAGCAGATGAAGATGTTCCTCACCCGCTTCGGCATGCGCAGCCGCATGGTGATCTGCGGCGATCCCAACCAGACCGACCTGCCGCGCGGCGTCGAATCCGGGCTGGCCGACGCGGTCGCCAAGCTGGAAGGCATTCCCAAGCTCAGCATGGTCCGCTTCGGCGCGGCCGACGTCGTCCGCCACCCGCTGGTCGGGCGGATCGTCGAGGCCTATGAGGGCCCGGCGCAGTGACGCTGGACATCGCCCTCGACGCCGATCCGGAGTGGGACAGTAGCACCGACTGGGCGCATCTCGCCCGGTCCGCCGTAACCGCCGCCATCGCCGAAAGCGCCTTCCCCCAGCTGGGCCAGGGCGCGCGCGACGTCGAACTGTCGATCCGGCTGGCCGGCAACGACGAGGTCCGCGCGCTGAACGCCGAGTGGCGCGGCAAGGACAAGCCGACCAACGTCCTGTCTTTCCCGATGGCCGAGGCCGACGAACTGGACGCGCTCGATACGCCCGGGCCGGAACTGATGCTGGGCGACATCATTCTGGCTCATGGCGTCTGCGCCGACGAGGCGGCGGACAAGGCCGTCCCGATTTCCACCCATGCCGCGCACCTGATGGTGCACGGCACGCTGCACCTGCTAGGCTACGATCATATGGACGACGACACGGCTGCCGACATGGAAAGCCGCGAGACCCGCGCCCTTGCACGACTGGGGATCGCCGATCCCTACGCCGGGGAG
Organism: uncultured Sphingomonas sp.; assembly: GCA_964551235.1. Taxonomy (GTDB): domain Bacteria; phylum Pseudomonadota; class Alphaproteobacteria; order Sphingomonadales; family Sphingomonadaceae; genus Sphingomicrobium. The sequence goes on along the minus strand of CAZKCD010000128.1, from coordinate 5,036 downwards.
GCGCGCTGATGGCCAATGGCGAGCAGGACGGCGGATCGCGCCTGTGGCGCGGGATGCGCGCGTTGATCTTCGGCGAGGACGCCGAGGCGACGCTGCGCGACCAGATCGAGGAAGCCATCGACGAGGCCGAGGACCGGCGCACCCGCAAGGGCGATCTGAGCGCGCTGGAGCGGCAGATGCTGCGCAACCTGCTGCATTTCGGCGACCGCACCGCGGGCGAAATCTGCGTGACCCGCGGCGACATCATTTCCGCGCCGCGCACCAGCACGATGGCCGAGCTCGCCAAGGCCTTCGCCGACGCCGGGCACAGCCGCCTGCCGCTGACCGGCGAGGATTTGGACGAGGTCGTCGGGATGGTGCACATCAAGGACGTCTTCAACGCCTATTTCGAGAATGATTTCAGCCCGAGCGTCGCGGAGATCATTCGCGAGCCCCTGTTCGTGCCCGAATCGATGGGCGTGCTCGACCTGCTCGCGCGGATGCGGGCGGAGCGCGTCCACCTGGCGATCGTGGTCGACGAGTTCGGCGGGACCGAGGGCCTCGTCACCATCGAGGACGTGGTCGAAGAAATCGTCGGCGAGATAGAGGACGAGCATGACGAGGACGAGGAAAAGCTGATTACCCCGCTCGATGACGGCATCTGGGAAGTCGATGCGCGCGCCGAGCTTGAAGAGGTGCGCGAGACGATCGACGCGCGGCTGATCGACGAGGAGGACGATGTCGATACGATCGGCGGGCTGGCCTTCACGCTGGCGGGGCGAATCCTCGAGCCGGGCGAAAGCGTGACCCACGCGTCGGGCTGGAAGTTCGAATGCATCGAGGCCGACAGCAAGCGCGTGCTGCGCCTGCGCCTCCACGCGCCCGAACCGGTCGAGGGCGTCGAGGCCTGAGCTATTGTTGGCCGGCGAGGCGCCGTGCCAATTCCGCCATGACCGGAAAGCAGACGAGGTCCTTGAGCTCGGGCCCGGACAATTCATCGCCCTCGACCTTTGTCGGCGCCGCGCCTGCGGGTGTGGCGCGGGCGTAGTCCGCCTCGATCGCGGCTTTCTCGGCGGCGGTGACGAGGCGGCTCGCCGCGAGCTGGCGGCGAAGGTCGCGGATCGAGGAAGCCATCGTCTCGTCCTCCTCCGCAAGCCGGCCCGATTCGAGCTGCCGCAGGCATTCGCCGGTCGGCGGGAGCGCGATAGGGGCGACCGGGCGCGGGGCGAGCATGGTCGTTGCAGCGGCAAGGCCGCCCTTGGCGAACGCGTCGGCAAGGGCCGCGCAGCGCGGGGGCAATTCGGCAAGTCGGCGCTTCTTCTCGTCCTCCAGCGAGGGCGCGGGCGGGTCGTTCGGCGCGCCGAGCTCGACCTGCATCACGTCAAGCTCCTCGGTCATCGGAAAGCGTTTCTCGGTGAAGCGGCGGCTGCCCAGCGCGAGTGCGTGGCGATCGTCCATCACTGCGATCAGCGGCGCCAGCGGGCGGTCGATGCCGGTGGCGATCCAGCCCTCGGCGCAGGCCATCTCCTCGCGCTGCTGCTGCGTCATCAGCAAGGCGCGTGCAAAATCGGGCCTGGCGAGATCGCTGAAGTCGGAGGCGCGGGCGGGCTGGGCGAGCAAACCGAGCAGGGCGAGCAGCGGCAGGGCCTTCCTCACGGGCGTCGCTCCCGCGCGGCGACGTCCATCGCGGGGATGCACATGACGAGCATCATTTCGCCGCCCTCCCCCGTCAGCTTTTCGTCGCGCCCGAGCGCCAGCCGGTCGGCCAGCGCGGCCTTCGCGGCGGCGAGCGCGTCGCCGACCTTGCCGGCCAGCGCCAGCGCCTCGGCCTTGGCGGCGGTGGCGCGCAACCCTGTCGCTTCGGCCGGGTCAGTCGCCGCGTCCGCCGCGATCGTGTAGCGGGCGTAGCAGGTGGCGAGCGTGGGATTGATCACCGACGGCCGGGCGAGCGGCGCGAGCTCGTAGGCGCCGGACCGGACCCGAGCGAGCAGCCCGGCGCAATCGCGCTCCATTTCGGCGCGCCACGCGGCGAGCTTGCCCTGTTTCTGCTGGTAGGGCGGCTCCTCGGCGAACTTGTCGATGAGGCCGACGGCGATCGCGCGGTCCATCTCGACGTCGTGGGCGAGCGCGGTGGCGACGCGATCGGCGAAATCGGCCCGCTGCCGGTTCGTCAGCGCGAAGGCGGGCCAGGCCGTCGAACCGGACCAGCGGGTGACGCCCGCGCATTTCATCTCGTTGAGCCGCGCCGGGGGAAGCGCGGTCAGGCGCATCATCTGGTTGAGGCTGAGGCGGTCGAGGACTCCGTCGCCCTTCTCGCCGCGCAGCTCGCCCATCGGCTGGTCGAACGGCGACGGCGCGGGAGGCGGCTGGAGCATCGCCAGCGCGGCCACCATGGCGACAGATTTCACGCGACCCTCCCCGCAGCGTTGGTGCGTCTCTGCTGGCCGGAAACTTGCCCCTCGTCAACGCGGCGCGGCCGTGCTTTACCGCGCGCGCATGATGCGTTCCTTCCTTGTCGCCGTGGCCCTGGGCCTGTTGTCCGCCTTCGCGTTCCAGCCGGTCGGCTGGTGGCCGCTGATGATCGCGGCCGTCGCCATCCTCGCCGCGCTGCTCGTGCGGCAGGCGACGCTGGGGCGCGCGCTGCTGGTCGGCTGGGGCTTCGGGATCGGGCAGTTCGCGCTGGGCCTCAACTGGATCGCGACGGCCTTCACCTTCCAGGCCAACATGCCGGCGTGGCTGGGGTGGGTCGCGGTGCTGCTGCTGAGCCTGTACTTGGCGGTCTATCCGATGATCGCGGCGGGACTGGCGTGGCGGTTCGGGCGGACGCGGCCGCTGGCGCTGGTGCTGGCGCTGGCGGGCGGCTGGGCGCTGACCGAGTGGCTGCGCGCGACGATGTTCACCGGTTTCGCATGGAACCCGCTGGGCGCGGTGCTGGTCGATACGCCGTGGCGCGCGACGAGCGCTTACGTCGGGACCTACGGCCTGTCGGCGCTGGTCGTGGCGGCGGGCGGCTTCGCCTGGATGGCGGCGCGGCGCGACTGGAAGGCGCCGGCGGGGTTCGTCGCCGTGATGCTGCTGGCGCTGGCGCTTCCCAAGCCGGTCATCGAGCAGGACGGACCACTGCGGACTTTCGATGCCGCGGAGTCGCGGGCCGACGGCGCGCGGGTCGGCGATAGTGAGGTTCGCTTCACGCCGATCGGACCGCCGAAGGCGGCTGAACGCGCCACTCCGCCGGCGCCCCCTGCCCCGCCGCCACCGGTCCTGATCGACCGGAGAACGCAGCCCGAGGTCATTACCGCGACGTCGGCGATCGATACGGGCGTGTGGCGGATCGTCCAGCCCAACATCGGGCAGGCCGACAAGTGGCGGGACGGCTTCGATCGGATCGCGGCGGACAAGCTGGCCGGGCTGACCGCGCAGTCCTTCGCGCCCGAGGGGCCGGCGGGAACCATCTTCTGGCCGGAGGCGGCGGTGACGGAGCCGTTGGTCGACGAGCGGACGGCGGCGGCGAGCTTCGTGGCCTACGAACGCATGCGCGCGACGCGGGCGCTGATGCCGGGCCAATTGCTGGCCACCGGCGGGCTGGCGCTGACGTCGAGCGACGGGGTGCGCGTCGACGGGGCGACCAACAGCGTGTTCGTGCTGAACAAGGCCGGGCGGATTGTCGGTCGCTACGACAAGGCGCACCTGGTGCCCTACGGCGAATATCTGCCGATGCGGCCGGTGCTGAGCGCGATCGGCCTGTCGCGGCTGGCGCCGGGCGACCTCGACTTCCGGCCCGGGCCGGGGCCGCGCACGCTCGCTTTGCCCAATGGCGCGAAGATGGGCGTGCAGGTCTGCTACGAAATCATCTTTTCGGGCGAGGTCGTCAATCGGGGGGATCGGCCCGATTATGTCTTCAACCCGTCGAACGACGCCTGGTTCGGGGCGTGGGGCCCGCCGCAGCATTTGGCGCAGGCGCGACTTCGCGCCGCCGAGGAAGGCGTGCCGATCATCCGCGCGACGCCGACCGGGATCAGCGCGATGATTGACGCGGGCGGCGGGCTGCAGGGCACGGTAAGCGGCGGCCAGGCGGGCGTCATCGACACGTTCGCGATGCGCGCCACCCCGCCGACCCCCTTCGCGCGGCTCGGCAACGCCATCCCGTTGCTGCTCGGCGCCATATTGCTGGTCGCGGGCGTTGCGCTCGGTCGGCGTCGGCGCTAGAGCGGCATCATATAAAGCTTTCCTTATATCTCTATCGAAGGACAGACCGCGCCCATGCGCCAGAGCTACCTCTTCACCTCCGAATCCGTCTCCGAAGGCCATCCCGACAAGGTCGCGGACCAGATCAGCGACGCGATCGTCGACCTGTTCCTGTCGAAGGACCCGGAGGCGCGCGTCGCCTGCGAGACCATGACCACCACCAACCGCGTCGTCCTGGCGGGCGAAATCCGCGGCGACGGGATCATGGACACCGACGGCAACTGGGCGCCGGGCATCCGTGAGGAAATCGAGCGCGCGGTGCGCGATACGGTCAAGAAGATCGGCTACGAGCAGGACGGCTTCCACTGGGACCGCCTCGACTTCGCCAACCACCTCCACCCGCAGTCGGCGCACATCGCGCAGGGCGTCGATGCCGGCGCCGACAAGGACGAGGGCGCGGGCGACCAGGGCATCATGTTCGGCTTCGCCTGCGACGAAACGCCGGACCTGATGCCGGCGACGCTCGACTACAGCCACAAGATCCTGCAGCGCATGGCCGACGACCGCCATGCCGGCCGCGCGCCGTTCCTGGAGCCGGACGCCAAGAGCCAGGTCACCTTGCGCTTCGAGAACGGCAAGCCGGTCAAGGCGACCGCGATCGTCGTGTCGACCCAGCACGCCAAGGGCTATGACGCGGGCGAGAAGGAAGCCGAACTGCACGCCTACGTGAAGTCGGTGATCGCCGACGTCATGCCGGCCGAGCTGCTGGGCAACGAGACCGTCTACCACATCAACCCGACCGGCAGCTTCGAGATCGGCGGGCCGGACGGCGACGCGGGCATCACCGGCCGCAAGATCATCGTCGACACCTA
>CAZKCD010000127.1:0-5863 GCA_964551235.1 uncultured Sphingomonas sp. | reverse complement strand
AGGTCGACGCCGTCGAGCAGGACGCGGCCACCCTGCGGGTCGTAGAAGCGCTGGGCGAGCTGGAACAACGTGGTCTTGCCGGCGCCCGACGGGCCGACCACCGCCAGCATTTCGCCCGGCGTCACCGCGAGCGAGAAGTCGTCGAGCGCGGCGACCTCCGGCCGGGTCGGGTAGCGGAAGGTGACGCGGTCGAACTCCAGGGCCCCGCGCGCGGGCACCGGCAGGGCGACCGGGTTGGCGGGGGCGGTGATGGTCGGTTCGACCGCGAGCAGCTCGTTCAGGCGATCCGACGCGCCGGCGGCGCGCAACAGGTCGCCATAAACTTCGCTCAGGGCACCGAAGGCGCCGGCGACGAGGCCGCCGTAGAGAACGAAGGCGGCGATCGTGCCGCCGCTCATCCGGCCCGCGGCGACGTCGACCGCGCCCTGCCAGATGATCATCGTGATCGAGCCGAAGATGATGAGGATGAACAGCGCGGTCATCACCGCGCGCAAGGCGATGCGGCGCTTGGCGGTGGAGAAGACGGTTTCGGTGGCCTCGGTGAAGCGCTGCGCCTCGCGGTCCTGCTGGTTGAACGCCTGGACGATCTTCATCGCGCCGAGCACCTCGCCGGTGACGGTGCCGACATCGGCCATCCGGTCCTGGCTGCGGGCGGAGACGGCGCGGACCTTGCGGCCGAGGATCAGCACCGGGCCGAGGATCAGCGGGATGCCGAGCAGCAGCATGCCGGCCAGCTTGGGCGCCAGGTAGAAGAGCATGCCGGCGCACACCAGCCCCATGATGGTGTTGCGCAGCGCGATCGAGACCGACGAGCCGACCACTGTCTCGATCATCGTCGTATCGACGGTGATGCGGCTGGTGATCTCGGCCGGGCGATTCTCCTCGAAGAAGGCGGGTGACTGGCGCAGCAGGTTGCGGTGCACCCGGAGGCGGATGTCGGCGACGACGCGCTCCCCGATCCAGCTGATCAGGTAGAAACGCGCGGCGGTGGCGAGCGCCATGACGACGACGAGGAAGAGGAGATACTCGAACCAGCGCGCGATGTCGCCGTTGCCGCCGGCGGAAAAGCCGCGGTCGATGATCAGCTTGAAGGCGTACGGCACGCCCGAGGTGGCGCCCGCGGCGACCAGCAAGGCGGCGAGCGCGCCGAGCAGGTGGCCGGGATAGTTGCGGGCGGCCTCCCACACCATTTTCAGGCTGCCGAGGCTCTTGCCCTTGGGGCGTTGCTGGGTCGCGGGAGGAGTGGCCATGCGGTTCCCTAACAGTGTGTCCGCGCGGCCTCAATTGCCGCGTTGCGGTGGCTGCAACGCCGCATTTCGGTTGCTACGCGCGCGCCGGAAGCCCACAGTGGGTGCCCAATCGAAACGAATTCAAGGACATCGGATGCTCTACGACGCCTATGAGGTGCAACGCTCGCTGCTGACCAACGCGAGCAAATGGGCGTCGATGGGGGCCGGCTGGCTGAACAATCCGGCCAATCCGTTCGGGTATGGCTCGCTCGGCCCGATCGCGGCAGCGAGCCTCGACGTGTTCGCGCACGCCAGCGCGCCGCGCGGCAAGCCGGAATTCGGGATCACCGAGACAACGGTCGGGCGCAAGCTGGTCGCGGTCGGCGAGGACGTGGTGGTGCGCAAGCCGTTCGGCAACCTGCTTCGCTTCCGAAAGGAGGGCGTCGAGGGCCAACCCAAATTGCTGATCGTCGCGCCGATGAGCGGCCATTTTGCGACCTTGCTGCGCGGCACGGTCGAGCGGATGCTGCCCAAGCACGACGTCTACATCACCGACTGGGCCGATGCGCGCAACGTGCCGGTCGAGCAGGGCAGCTTCGACCTCGACGACTATGTCGATTATCTGATCGAGTTCCTCGAGACGATGGGCGCGGGCGCGCACGTGCTGGCGGTGTGCCAGCCGTCGGTGCCGGCCTTCGCGGCGGTCGCGATCATGAACAAGGACAAGAACCCGGCGACGCCGAAATCGCTGACGATGATGGGCGGGCCAGTCGATACGCGCGAGGCGCCGACCGCGGTCAACACGCTGGCGACCGAGCGGCCCTTCTCCTGGTTCCAGCAGAACGTCATCGCGACGGTGCCGATGATCTACCCCGGCGCGGGACGGAAGGTCTATCCGGGCTTCCTGCAGCTGGCGGGCTTCATGACCATGAACCTCGGCAGCCACCTCATCAGCCACTGGGAGATGTTCAAGCACCTCGTGGTGGGCGACGACGAGAGCGCGGACGCGACGCGCGCCTTCTACGACGAATATCGCTCGGTCGCCGACATGACGGCGGAATTCTACCTGCAGACCATCGACGTGGTGTTCCAGCGGCATGCGCTGCCCAAGGGCGAGTATCTGCACCGCGGCGAGCGCGTCGATCCCAAGGCGATCACGAAGACCGCGCTGCTGGCGATCGAGGGCGAGCGCGACGACATCAGCGGGATCGGGCAGACGAAGGCGGCGCTGACGCTGGCGCCGAAGCTGGCGGAAACGAAGAAGCAGTATCTGCTGGCCAAGGACGTCGGCCATTACGGCATCTTCAACGGCCGCAAGTGGCGCGAGAAGATTGCGCCGGTGGTCGAGAAGTTCATCGCCGCGAACGACTAAGCGTCCGCGCCTTTCGTTTCCGCCAGCCCGACCCACGCGGCAAGGCCCCCGAGGGCGGCGGCCGCGGCGGTCGCCAGCATCGTCGCCGAGAAGGCGTCGAGCAGGGCCTGGCCGCTGGCACCAAGCACTGTGCCCATCAGCGCGACCGCGATCAGACCGCCAAGCCGCGACAGGGCGCTGTTGAGGCCCGACACCATGCCCGTGTGCCGGGCGTCGACCGAGCCGAGGATGGTGCTGGTGAGCGGCGCGACGGCGAGCGTCATGCCCAGGGCGAGCGTGGCCGCCGCCGGAAAGACGTGCGTCCAGTAGGACTGGTCCTGCCCGATGCGCGTGGCGAGCAGCAGACCGGCGCCGACGATGATCGGGCCGACGGTCAGCGGCAGGCGCGGGCCGATGCGCGTCGCCAGCCGGCCCATCAACGGCGAGAACAGGCCGAGCAGGATCGAGAGCGGGAGGAGGCTGAGCCCCGCCTCGACCGGCGAATAGCCGCCCGCCTCGATCAGCACGAAAGGAATGAGCAGCATCGACCCGCCGAACGCGCCGTAGAGGAGGAAGGTCATCAGGTTGAGCGCCGAAAAGCAGCGGTTGGCGAAGAGGTCGAGCGGGACCATGGCGCGTGCCTTCGTGCGATGTTCCACAAGCAGGAAGGCGACAATCAGGGCGAGGCCCACCGCCAGGCTTGCGGCCGAGGTTGGGCCGAACGTGAACTGATCGGACCACAAGGTGAGGCCGTAGGTCGCGGCGCCGAAGCCGAGCGTGGCGAGCGCGGCGCCGGTGCCGTCGAGCCGGGCCTGGCCGGGATCCGCGGCTTCGGGGACTTTCCCGAGCGCGATGGCAATCGCCGCAAGGCACAGGGGCACGTTGATCCAGAAAATCGACGGCCAGCCGACATGATCGACCAGCCAGCCGCCGAGCAGCGGGGCGATCGACGCGGAAATGGCGCCCGCCGCCGCCCAGGTGCCGACCGCCTGGCCGCGCGCCTCGCCATCGAACGCGCCATTCAACAAGGCGAGGCTGTTGGGCAGGAGCAGCGCGGCGCCGATCCCTTGCAAGGCGCGGCCCGCGATGAGGGCGGGCAGCGTTCCCGACAGGGCGCACAGCACGCTGGCGGCCCCGAACAGGGCGGTGCCGATCACCAGCCAGCGGCGGCGGCCGTAATGATCACCGAGCGCGCCGCCGAGCAGGATCAGCGCGGCGAGGGGGAGGGTGAAGGCGTTGAGCACCCATTGCACCTCGGCCGCGCCGGCGCGGGTGGTCTCGCGGATGGCGGGGAGCGCGACGTTGAGGATCGAGCCGTCGATGAACGACAGCGAGGACGCGCTGATCGACATGATCAGCGTCCAGCGGGCGACGGCTTTGGGCAGCGGGTCGGCGCGGTTCACGCGGCGGGCGGACCGTCGGGCGGCGGCACGTCCTTGAGCGGACGGGGCGGGCTAAGCCTGTCCATGACCCGGCCGATGAAGCGGCGGGCGCGCCAGACGAGATAGAGCGAGAGCGCAACGAGCGCGGCGGCGATAGCCGCGGCGGCGATCGGGAAGGCAATGGCAAGCGCGAGGAGGCCGCCGGCGGCGACGTCCTCGGCGGTCGAGACGACCATGTTGCTGACCGGTTCGGGACTGGCGTTGACGAGGGTCCGCGCGCCCGCCTTCCCGGCGTGGCTGACGAAGGCCGCGCCGCCGCCCAGCAGGAAGGCGGCGATCTGCCACGCCGGATCGGCGGCATCGACGATGGCGAGGCTGAGCAAGGCACCGCCCAGCGGCCGGATGAAGCTGTGCACCGCGTCCCAGGCGCTGTCGACCCAGGCGATCTTGTCCGCGAAGAACTCGGCCGCCGTGCCGACGCCCGCGGCGATCAGCACCCACGGGCTGGCCAGCACGTCGAGCGCGGCGAGATGTTCGGGCAGCGCGATGTAGCCGAACTTCATCGCCAGGCCGGTCACGAACGTGACGAGGTAGAGACGCCAACCGGCGAGCAGGCTGGTCGAGGCGGCGAGCGCGACGATTTCGAGCGGGGTCATGGCGTACCTTTGCTGTTGTGGGGCAGGCTAACGCGGCGTGACAAAAGGGCAAGCGCGCGGCAGGAAGCGCGAATGAGCGCAATCGACGATATCGCCCGGCGGGGCCAGCACGACGGCGGGGCGGCGATGGACATGGCCGAACGGACGTTGCTGGGGATCGAGACCGCACCCGACAGCAAGGCGGCCTATCGCTGGGTCGAGCAGGCGGCGCGGCTGGGGCATGAGGACGGGCGCCGCGCGTGGGTGTATTTAACCGCCGCGGGCATCGGGTGCGCGGCCGACCCGGCGCGGGCAGAGGCGATGTTGCAGGCGCTGGGCAGCGAGGACCGCTTCGCGGCGGTCCAGGCGGCGTTCCTCAAGCACGTCACGTGCGAGGACCAGCTCCCCAAGGTGACGCCGCGGGTGATCAGCGCCGATCCCTATATTGCGCTCTACCCCAAATTGTTCAGCGCGGCGGAGTGCAAGTATCTGATGGTGCTGGGCACGCCGTGGCTCGAGAAAGCGTCGGTGCTGGGCCTCGACGGGCAACCGCGGATGGACAAGGTCCGCGACGCGCACAGCTGCTCGATCCCGCACCTCGCCGAAGACCTGATCGTCCAGCGGATCAACCGCACGATCGCCGCGGCAACCGACACCGAATGGGGCTGGGGCGAGCCGATCAACATCCTGAAATACACGCCCGGCCAGCAGTACAAGCCGCATCATGACGGGACGGGATCGGACAATGTCTCGGTGCGCAACCTGACCGCGCTGATCTGGCTGAACGACGAGTTCGAGGGCGGCGAGACCGATTTCCCCAAGATCGACGTGCGCGTCCGCGGCGAGGTGGGCGACATGCTGGTGTTCCGCAATGTCCGCGACGACGGCAGCTTCGACGAGCGCATGATCCACGCCGGCCTGCCGGTGACCAGCGGGGTGAAGTGGATGGCCAGCCGCTGGATCCGGGGGGCGGATTATCTGAAGGGGTAGGGCGGTGGTGGCGCCGTCACGGGGAATCAATCCCCGTGACGTCGATCAGGATCGCTTCGCGACCTGTCGGCCGGCCTTCGCCAACTCTACGCGCTGCGGAACGATTGCTGGCGCAATCCTTCCGCTACGCTCGGCGGCTCAGAGGACCTCAAACAGTCCCGCCGCGCCCATGCCGCCGCCGATGCACATGGTGACGACGACGTAGCGGGCGCCGCGGCGCTTGCCTTCGATGAGGGCGTGGCCGGTGAGGCGGGCGCCGCTCATGCCGTAGGGGTG
>CAZKCD010000126.1:0-5930 GCA_964551235.1 uncultured Sphingomonas sp. | reverse complement strand
TGGTGGTGATCTGCTCGTGCTTGATCAGCGCGGCCGCCATGTTGCGGAACATGGCCGCACGGTGGGCGGAGGTACGCTGCAGCTTACGATGGCCAACACGATGGCGCATGGTTCTTTTCCTTCGTTCGTCGGGGGTCCGTATCAGGTAACCCGAGCCACGCGGCCGTTACACGGTCGCCGCGCATCACCGTTTGGCCCCGGCCGAAACCGGGGCCGATCGATCAGCCGAGGAGCTCTTGCTCGAGCTTCTTGGCCATTTCCTCGATATTCTCCGGCGGCCAGCCCGGGATGTCCATGCCGAGGCGCAGGCCCATCGAGGCAAGGACTTCCTTGATCTCGTTGAGGCTCTTGCGGCCGAAGTTCGGCGTGCGGAGCATCTCGGCTTCGGTCTTCTGGACCAGGTCGCCGATGTAGATGATGTTGTCGTTCTTGAGGCAGTTGGCCGAACGGACCGACAGTTCAAGCTCGTCGACCTTCTTGAGAAGGTAGCGGTTGAGCTGGTTGGTGTCGGTCGCGCCGCTGGCGCCCGCGCCCATGTCGCCGCCCATCGGGGCCGCGCCACCGATCATGCCGGCCGGCTGGCTCGGCACCATCGCGTCGTCGAAGTGGACGAACAGCTGCAGCTGGTCCTGGAGGATCCGCGCGGCATAGGCCAGTGCGTCTTCCGGCTGGACGGTGCCGTCGGTCTCGATGGTCAGCGTCAGCTTGTCATAGTCCAGTTCCTGGCCGACGCGGGTGTTTTCCACCTTGTAGGCGACCTGGCGGACCGGGCTGTAGAGCGCGTCGACCGGGATGAGGCCGATCGGCGCGTCGGCCGGACGGTTGGCGGCGGCCGGGACATAGCCCTTCCCGATATCGGCGGTCAGCTCCATGTTGAGCGTCGCACCATCGTCGAGGTGGCAGATGACCAGGTTCGGGTTCATCACTTCGATGTCGCCCGCGGTGGCGATCTGGCCGGCGGTGACTTCGCCCGGGCCGGTCGCCGAAAGGCTCAGGCGCTTCGGGCCCTCGCCTTCCATCTTGAGCGCAACCTGCTTGATGTTGAGCACGATGTCGGTGACGTCCTCACGGACGCCGGCGAGGCTCGAGAATTCGTGCAGCACGCCCTCGATCTTGATCGCGGTGACGGCGGCACCCTGCAGCGAGCTCAGCAGCACGCGGCGCAGCGAGTTGCCGAGCGTCATGCCGAAGCCGCGCTCAAGCGGCTCGGCGACGAAGACGGCCTTGCGGCGCGAATCGCCGGTGCCGGCCTTCTTCTCGAGCGCGTTGGGCTTCTTCAGTTCCTGCCAGTTCTTTGCGTTGACGGCCATGTTTCTTCCTTGGCAGTGAGACCTGCGGCGTCCCGCACGTCCCGGATGAGAAATTCATTTCGTCGGATCGCGGCCGGGGCGAACCCCGGCCCACGGATCAGACGCGGCGGCGCTTCGACGGGCGCACGCCGTTGTGCGGGATCGGGGTCACGTCGCGGATCGACGTGATCTGGAAACCGACCGCCTGCAGCGCACGAAGCGCGCTCTCGCGGCCCGAACCCGGACCCTTCACCTCGACCTCAAGGGTGCGGACGCCATGCTCGGCCGCCTTGCGACCGGCGTCTTCCGCCGCGACCTGCGCCGCGTACGGCGTCGACTTGCGGCTGCCCTTGAAGCCCATCATGCCGGCGCTCGACCAGGCAATCGCATTGCCCTGCGCGTCGGTGATGGTGATCATGGTGTTGTTGAAGCTGGCGTTCACGTGCGCGACGCCGGCGGTGATGTTCTTGCGCTCGCGACGGCGAAGGCGCTGGGGTGCTTGAGCCATTGGAAATCCTAAATCCTGTAAGCTTGCGTGCGGCTGAAAGAGTAACGTCTCGCGATCGTCCCCCGGACGATCGCTCGCTTGTTACTTCTTCTTACCGGCGATCGGCTTGGCCTTGCCCTTGCGGGTGCGCGCGTTGGTGTGCGTGCGCTGGCCGCGGACCGGAAGGCCCTTGCGGTGACGCAGGCCGCGGTAGCACGCGAGGTCCATGAGCCGCTTGATGTTCATCGCGGTTTCGCGACGCAGGTCACCTTCGACGGTGTGCTCGGCGTCGATCGTTTCGCGGATGTGCAGGACTTCCTGATCGCTCAGGTCCTGGACACGGCGTTCCGGCGAGATCTTCAGCTTCTCGGTGATTTCCTTGGCCTTGGTGCGACCAATGCCGTGGATGTAGGTGAGCGCGATTTCAACGCGCTTGTTGGTGGGGATGTTGACCCCGGCAATACGTGCCATACGATTGTTGCTCCTAGCTCCACGGGACGGCGGGCACTGCCGTCCCATCTCGACGCATTTTCCCCCGCCAATCCAACGGAAAAACGGCGCGCGCACGAATGCGCCGCCGGTAGCCGGTGTCACGGGATGGGCGCTATCTATGATTCGCGAGGGGGAGAGTCAAGCCGCTGGACACCGCAACGTGAGCCGTTAAGCCACGAGGAACGATGCGCCGACTGACCCTCGACCAGCCGATCCCGGACGACCTGAAAGGTGCGATCGTCGCCCTTGGCAATTTCGACGGCTTCCACCTCGGCCACCAAGCCGTGGTCGGGCGGGCGGTGCAGAAGGCCGCGCACCAGCGACGCCCCACGATCGTCGCGACCTTCGACCCGCACCCGGTGCGCTTCTTCCGACCGGACGCCCCGCCCTTCCGACTGACTACGCTGGACCAGCGGCAGGAGCTGTTCGCGCAAGCCGGGGCCGATGCGATGCTGGTGTTCGCCTTCGACGCCGCCCTGGCCGCGACCACCGCGGAGGATTTCGTCGGGGTCATCCTGGCCGAAAGGATCGGCGCGGCGGGGGTGGTGACGGGGGAGGATTTCACCTTCGGCAAGGGCCGTGGGGGCAACGCGGTCACACTGCGAGCACTATGTGAAATGCGCCACATGGCGGCCGAGACGGTGTCGCCCTTGTCATTGGACACCGAGGTTATTTCGTCCAGCCGTATCCGCGAGGCGCTGCGCGCCGGGGAGCCGCACGAGGCGACGCGCCTGCTGACCCGTCCATTCGCAATTCGCGGGCCGGTGATCCACGGCGACAAGCGCGGACGCGAACTGGGCTGGCCGACCGCCAACCTGGAACTCGGCACCTACGTGCGGCCGGCCTACGGCATCTACGCGGTACGCGCGCGCCTGCCCGACGGACGCGAGGTGGACGGGGTGGCGAGCCTCGGCATCCGCCCGATGTTCGATCCGCCCAAGGAATTGCTGGAAGTGCATCTGTTCGATTTCGCCGACGACCTCTACGGGCAGGAGATCGAGGTGGCGCTGCACCATTACCTCCGCCCCGAGGCCGCGTTCGACGGGCTGGAGGCGCTCAAAGCGCAGATCGCCGCCGATGCCGAGGCCGCGCGGGCGGCGCTGGCGTGAGGCGCACGCTCAAGCTCATCGCCTTCGTCGTTGCCGTCGCCCTGCTGGGGCTGACGATTCTCAACGCGAGCTGGCTGGCGCCCGCCCCCGTCGGGTCGATCCGGCTGATCGCGCACCGCGGCATCGCCCAGCAATTTTCGCGCGCCGGGGTCGATAAGGACACCTGCACCGCAACGCGGATCGAGCCGCCGATCCACGACCGGCTGGAAAATACCGCCCGGTCGATCGAGGACGCCCCCAGCCAGGGCGCGGACATGGTCGAGGTCGACATCGCGCCGACCAGGGACGGGAAGATCGTGCTATTCCACGACTGGACGCTCGACTGCCGCACGGACGGCAAGGGTCCGACCCGCGATAAGACGCTGGCCGAATTGAAGGCGCTGGACATCGGCTATGGCTACAGCGCGGACGGCGGCAGGACCTTCCCGTTCCGCGGGCAGCGCAAATACGGCATGCCGACGCTGGAGGAAGGGCTCGCGGCCTCGCCGCACGTGCCCTTGATGTTCAACTTCAAGAGCAAGGACCCGGCCGAGGCCGACCTGCTGGCCGCCGCGCTGAAGGCCGCGGGCCGCGACGTCGAGCGGATCGGCGACGCTTTCTACGGCGCGCAGGGGCCGGTGACGCGCATCCGCCAGCATTTCCCCAAGGCCTGGGCGTGGTCGAAGGAGGAAGTGACGGCCTGCACCAAGGGGTACATCGTCAAGGGCTGGATCGGGATCGTGCCGGCCGAATGCCGGAATCGCACCTTCATCATCCCGCTCAACTACCAGTGGATGGTGCCCGGCTGGCCCAATCGCGCGCTCGCCCGCTTCAAGGCGTCGAACACCCGTGTGATCGTCACCGGCCCGCGGACCGGCGAGGGCATGGCCGGCCTCGACCTTCCGGAACAGCTCGGCAAGGTGCCGTCGAGCTTCAAGGGTTATCTGTGGGTAGAGGACATCTGGACGGTCGGCCCGGCCTTCCGCGCGGGGAAGGATTTGCGCAACCAGGCCCAGCTGGACGCGAGCGAGGCGGCGCTGGAACGCCGCCGCGCCCGCGACTGACCGAAGGCGCTCAGGCCTTGGCCGGCATGAAGCCCGGCCGGCGCAGCAGGGCGGCGGACAGCAACGGGACGACAATCGCGACCGGGGCGATTTCGGTGAGGGTGATCAACATCCGCGTCAGCGGGTTCCGGTACAGATCGGCCATGCCCGCCATCTCGGCGCGGAAGGCGGCGATCTCGGCCGCGCTGGCGCCCGATTCGCGCATGCCGGCGACGGCCTGCGCGACATATTGGTCCATGAACCGGTAGTCGGTGGCCCACAGGTAGATTTCCCAGCCGACCACGTAGAACAGGCTGGCCACCCCGGCGATGCCAAGGCCGACGCCCAGCGCGCGGCCGAAGCGGATGACCCCACCGAGATGATCGTCGCGATACTTGCGGACCCCGACGAAGACCATCGACATGGCGATGAACATCGACAGGAAGCCGACCACCATGCCGAGCGTGCCGCCCTCGATTCCCGAGGCGATGGTCAGCTGGAACAGGGCGACGACGATGATCCCGGCGATCGCGCCGTAGACGAGAATGATATTGCGCATGGCAGGCTCCCCAAGTTGAACGCGCCGGGCGTATCGCGGTCGCCCCCGCCCGATCTATCGCCCAGAAGGGTGATCGGCGGCAATTCACCCCTTTTCAGGGGAGCAGTTCGAGGCTCCGCGCCCGGGCGATCGCCTGCGTCCGGCTTTCGACCTCCAGCTTCTCGAACAGCCGGGCGACATGAGTCTTCACCGTGTTGGGCGATATCGCGAGGCGGCGGGCGATGACCTTGTTGGCGCAACCCTCGGCAAGGAGCGCCAGCACCTCACGCTCGCGTTCGCTGATGCCGAGGGTGGCGAGCGCGGCCATATTGGGGGCGAACGGCCCGCGCGGCCGGGGGGTCAGCCGGTTGCCGAGCCAGGCACCGATGGCGGCGAACAGGAGCGCGACGGCCACCACATAGGCCGCGGTGGGCAAGCTGCGCGTGGCGTGGCGCCAGTCCATCCATTCGACAAGCAATGCCAGCACCGCAAGCGCGGATCCGTAGAGAAGGACCAGCCGAACCATCGCCGAAAACGGTACCGCGACCGGGTCCGCCGGCCAAGCGGAGTATTTGCAATCGCCCCCCCTCCCGCTAAGGCCCGCCGCGATGTCCGAGAAACCCGACTACCGTTCGACGGTCTTCCTGCCGAAGACCGATTTCCCGATGAAGGCCGGCCTTCCCGCGAAGGAGCCGGGCATCCTGGCGCGGTGGGAATCCGAGGATCTGTACGGGAAGCTGCGCGAGGCGCGCGCCGGCCGGGAGAAATTCATCCTTCACGACGGCCCGCCCTACGCCAATGGCGACATCCATATCGGTCACGCGCTCAACAAGACGCTGAAGGACATGGTCGTCCGCACCCAGACCCTCCTGGGCAAGGACGCGCCCTACGTGCCGGGCTGGGACTGCCACGGCCTGCCGATCGAGTGGAAGATCGAAGAGCAGTATCGCAAGAAGAAGCGCAACAAGGACGAGGTACCGGTCAAGGAATTCC
>CAZKCD010000125.1:0-6090 GCA_964551235.1 uncultured Sphingomonas sp. | reverse complement strand
AGGCTGGCCTGCCACGCCGGGTCCTGCGCGGGCCTTTCCCCGTCCAGCGCGGCTTCGACGCCCGACGCGCGGATGCGGGCATGGGTCCAGGCGAGGCTGGCGTCGAGCGACCACGGGCCGTCGCTCCAGCCGCCGTCGAGTTCGATGCCGCGGGCGCGGATCGCGTCGAGGTTGCGGCGCTGGCGGTAGACGCCCGCCGCGCTGACGAAGCCGACGCCGGGAAAGACGCCGGGGCCGTTGGCGAGCGTCACGTTGGCGACCGCCTCGTCGAGCCGGTTGGCGTAAGCAGTAACCGACAGGCGCAGCGGCTCGAGGGGCCGCCAGTCGGCCCCGATCTCCGCGCCGACCAGCACCTCGGGCTTGAGCGCGGCGTTGGCGGCGGTCGCGTCGGGGCCGACGCGGAAGGGGCGGACCAGCTCGTTGATCGTCGGCAGGCGCCAAGCGCGATAGGCGGCGGCGCGCAGGGCGAACGCGTCCGATGAGCGCCAATCGATCCCGGCGCGCAGCGAGGGCTGCCAGCCGTCGCGGTCGGGGTAGGCGGCGTCCGTCAGCGTCGCGCCGGTGGCGATGGTGCGTTCGAACAGGGAGCCGTCGCGGATCGTCCAGCGGTCGAGCCGCACGCCCGCACCGAGCGTGACGGGACCGCTGGTCCAGCGCGCGTCGGCGAGCAGGCCGGCGGTCAGCGTCTCGGCGGCGGCGCGACGGTCGCGAGTCGGCGCGCCGGCGACGAAGGTGAAGCGCTCGTTGGTCTCGCCCTTGGTGGCGCGCAGGTCGGCGCCGAGGCCGAGCTCGACGTCGCCAAGGCGCGGCGTCCACAAGGCGCGGGCGCCCCAGCCGGTGGCGGGCACGTCATAGTGGTCGAGCGACTGAGTGACGCTGGCGCGGCCCGCGCCGACCGCGGCGAAGGAGGATTCGAACCGCCGTTGCTGCCAGTAGCCGGTCAGCGACCAATCCTTGCCGACAAGGCGCAGCGACGCGTCGAGACCGCGCCCGCGATTGTCGGTGAAGGCGACGCCGCGGTCGCGCTCGTCCTCGAAGGCGGATAGCGAGGCCTGGAGCTCGGCCCCGGCCACCGGCGCGATCAGGCGCAGGCGCGCGGCCGACTGGGCGAAGGGGGCGGCGCGGTCCACGGAACCGCGGTCGGCGGCGACGATCGGCGCGAAGCCGTCGCCGCGCTGGTGGCTCAATCCGCCGACCAGGCGCGCGTCGCCGAGCGCCAGGCCGGCGGTGGCGTAGGCGCTGAGGCTGTCGCGCGATCCGGTGGCGATGCCGGCGCGCGAGGTCGTGCCCGCAATGCTGTCGATCGCCAGCGTGCCCGCGACCGCGCCGGGGCCGAAGCGCACCGCGCCCTGGCCGCCGCGCGCGATGGTCAGCCGGTCGACGAGCGCCGGGTCCAGGGCGACGAAGTTGATCCAGCCGCCGAACGGGTCGGCTTGGGGCACGCCGTCGACCTCGATCCCGAAGCGGCTGGCGGCGTTGCCGCCGAGCCCGCGCGCGGTCAGCCCCTGCGCGGTCGGGTGGCTGGAGCGGGCGTCGGAGCGGCGGAAGCTGGTGAGGCCGGCGACCGAGCGGACGACCTCTTCCATGCGCGCGCTGGCGGCGCGGTCGAGGTCGCCGCGGTCCTTGACGAGGCGGTGCTGGCCTGGCGGCTCGTCGGGCAGGCCGCGGCCGGTGATGACGATGGCGTCGTCGGGCGCGGCGGCCAAGAGAAACAGGGCAAGGCTCAAAGGGTCATCCAGTCGGGGCGGATTGCATTGGCGGGGATATCGTCGACGCGGGCGTGGACGACGGCGAGGCCGAGCGCGGGGTAGGCGACGCGGGTGCGCTCGTCGCCGTCGCCTTCGACCACGAACAGGCGGCGGTTGACCTTCTGCCGCCAGTTCATGCGGGCGGTATTTTCCTGCCCGACGAAACAGCCCTTGGTGAAGCTGACGCCGTTCAGTTCGGCGGCATTGCATTCGAGCCAGAGGAGGTCGCCAAGCTCCGCCGCGCCTTCGCACACGCCCAAGCGCAGGCGATGCTCGGTCCAGCCCCTAGCGGGCTCGCCGGCCGGGCCGAGCCAGCGGCGGCCGAGCGCGGCGAGGCGCGGATCGGGCACGCCTTGATCGCCGTCGGGCGACCAGTGGACGGCCATGTCGGGCTCGCGCGCGATCGTGATCGGGCGGCGCAAGCGGTAGAGGGTGAGGCGCTTCGCCAGCGCGTCGGCCTGCTCGGCCTCGGCATCGAGCAGCAGGTCGTCGCCGTCCGCCCAGACGAGGAAATCGAAGAGGCACTTGCCCTGTGGCGTGAGAAGACCGGTCCAGACCGGCAGGTCCTTCGCGACGTCGCTGGTGACGAGGCCCTGCAGGAAATCGCGGACGCCGTCGCCGGACAGACGAATGAGGGCGCGGTCGGTAAGGGTGGTCGCGGGCATGGGCTTGAGTTAGGGAGCGCGCGTGACCGACACAATCACCATTCGCCGCCCCGACGACTGGCACGTGCATTTGCGCGACGGGGAGATGCTGCAGGCCGTCGCCCCGTGGACCGCGCGGCAGTTCGCCCGCGCCATCGTCATGCCGAACCTGAAGCCGCCGATCACCACCGTGGCGGCGGCGAACGCCTACCGCGCCCGGATCGTGGCGGCGGCGGGCGAGGGCTTCACGCCGCTGATGACGGCCTATCTGACCGACAGCATCGACCCCGACGAGCTGAAGCGCGGGCACGCGGAGGGCGCGTGGGTCGCGGCCAAGCTCTACCCGGCGGGGGCGACCACCAACAGCGACAGCGGCGTCACCGACATTGCCAACATCCGCGCGTGCCTCGAGGTCATGCAGGATATCGGCATGGTGCTGTGCATCCACGGCGAGGTGACCGACGGCGACATCGACGTCTTCGACCGCGAGGCGGTGTTCATCGAGCGGACGCTGGCGCCGCTGGTGCGCGATTTTCCGGGCCTCAAGGTGGTGCTGGAGCATATCACGACGCGCCAGGCGGCCGAGTTCGTCGCGGGCGCGCCGGACAATGTCGCGGCGACCATCACGCCGCAGCATCTCCACCTCAACCGCAACGCCCTGTTCGCGGGCGGGCTGAGGCCCCACGCTTACTGCCTGCCGGTGGTGAAGCGCGAGGAGCACCGGCTGGCGGTGCGCAAGGCGGCGGTCAGCGGCTCGCCCAAATTCTTCCTCGGCACCGACAGCGCGCCGCATACGCGCGGCGCCAAGGAAAGCGACTGCGGCTGCGCGGGCATCTACAACGCGCCTTATGCGTTGGAGAGCTATGCCGCGGTGTTCGACGCCGACGACGCGCTCGCCCATTTCGAGGGCTTCGCGTCCAACCATGGCGCCGACTTCTACGGCCTGCCCCGCAACGCGGGGACGGTGACGCTGGAGCGCGCGCCGGTGGAGGTGCCCGCCGACATGGACGGGCTGGTGCCGTTCCACGCGGGCGAGACGCTCGGCTGGCGCTTCGTCAGCTGAAGATTTCGACGTAGCGGCTCTGCGGCGCGCCTTCCTTGGCGCGGCGCAGCTCGATGTAGAGCGCGATGGCGATCGCCGCCCAGACGATGAAGCCGACGACGCTGCCGACGATGTCGACCGGGTTGATGTCCCATGCATCGACGGGAAGGGCGAAGACATCGCCGCCGGGCAGGATGGCGATCATGGCGGCCATGGCGAACTGGATGACGAAGCCGATCAGGTAGAGGCCGAAGATCGGCCAGCGATAATCGCGCGTGAGTTCGCGGCTGCGGCCGATCGCCTCGACCG
Organism: uncultured Sphingomonas sp.; assembly: GCA_964551235.1. Taxonomy (GTDB): domain Bacteria; phylum Pseudomonadota; class Alphaproteobacteria; order Sphingomonadales; family Sphingomonadaceae; genus Sphingomicrobium. The sequence goes on along the minus strand of CAZKCD010000125.1, from coordinate 2,347 downwards.
GGCCGAGCCGCTCGACGACCAACGCGGGGGTCGTGACCGACCAGGACACCATCAGGATGAGGCCCGGCACCAGCAGCAGCATCATGCCGAGGCCGATGCCCAGCGCGACCAGCAGCGAGGCGGCGAACAGCGCGGGCACCTGGCCGGCGAGGGTCGCGGCGGAGCCGTCGACGGCGCCGGGGTCGGCGAAGGCGTGGCCCACCGCGCGCGGGGTCAGCAGCGCCGCCAGCAGCGCCCCGCCGAAGGTCGACAGGATGAAGGGGAACAGCCCCGCAACGACCGACAGCCCGATAAAGCCGTCCGCCAGCGCCGCCACCAGCAGCGGAACGGACAAGGCGTTGAGCAGGCCGAGCACCACCGCCAGCCCGATCGCCAGCGGCCATTGCCGGCCGATCACCTCGATTGCCCGGCCGATGACTCCGCCCAATGTGAACTCGTGGCCGCCCGCGGCCCCGTCGTAACTGCCCATGATGGTCGTTTCCCCCAACGCGTGACCCGGCGCGGCCAAGCTTGCCGCGTGAAATTCGCTTGTCCAGCCGTTTTGCCATTGCGGCGCGCGGCGCACGGGCTAGGCTGGTCTTGCTCGGGTTTGGGAGGGGCGTATCACCACGGTTCGGCAGGATGTCGCGGCGTCGAGCGCGCGCGACGTCGCGGCGGCGCACGACGCGCTGCGCGCCGACCCGTCGATCCAGTTCGGCCTGCCGCCATCGCCGCCGCCGCCCGAGCTTCCCGAATGGGCCAAGGCGCTCGGCCGTTTCTTCGAGCGGATCGGCGAGCCGATCGGGCGCTTCTTCAAGTGGATCGACAGCCTGCTGCCCGACCTGCCGGTGGTGAAGGCGATGCTGTGGGTGCTGATCGCGGCGGCGGCGGTGGCGCTGGTCGCCCTGCTGATCGCCCGCGCGCGGAGCGGGGAATGGCGCCTGCCGTGGCGGCGGGGCAGGGCCGAGGAACTGGCCGAGGAAGAGGAAGAGTGGGCGCCCGATGCCGCCGCCGCGCGCGACTGGCTGGCGGAGGCCGAGGCGCTGGCGGCGTCGGGCCGCTTCGACGAGGCGGTGCATCATCTGCTGTTCCGCTCGGTCGACGACATTGCGCGGCGCCGGCCGGCGCTGGTCCGGCCATCGGTCACCAGCCGCGAGCTTGCGGCGGCGGGCGAGGTGCCGGCCAACGCGCGCGGCCTGTTCGGCACGATCGCGGCGATCGTCGAGCGCGGGCTGTTCGCGCGGCGGGCGATCAACGAGCCCGACTGGATCGAGGCGCGCGACGCCTATGCGAAGTTCGCGCTGGCCGGGGCGTGGAAGGCATGAGCGAGATCGCCATCCGGCCCGAGGGCGGGCAGAGCTTCACGCGGCGCGCGGCCTTGCTGGTCGCGGGCGTGGGCGTCGTCGCCTTCGTCCTGATGCTGGTGCTGGGCGCCTACGCGCCGGACCTCCGCTCGGGGAAGAATGGCGGGGCGCACGCGCTCAGCAACGCGGCGACCGGCTTCAGCGGGCTGGTGCGGCTGGCGGAGGCGGGCGGGCTGGAGCCCGAGGTGATGCGCGCCGAGGTCTATGGCGAAACCGACGGGCGGCTGATGGTGGTGTCGCCCGATTCGGGCGCGACCGACCTTACCGACCTGCTCGAACGCCGCGACGGGGCGCCGACGCTGATCGTGCTGCCCAAATGGTCCACCGCGAAGGACGAGAAGAAGACGGGCTGGGTGACGGTGTCCGGGCTGATGCCCGCGCCGATGGTCGAGCAGACGTTGGCCCCCGCCCACCGCTACGACATCGCGCGCCGCAAGGCCGCAAAGGGCGAGATGCTGGCCGGACCTGACGGGCTGCAGATCCCCGCGCCGCCGGTCGTCCAGACGATGAAGGGCGCGACGATCACGCCGGTGGTGGTCGACCGCAACGGCGGCATCGTGCTGGGCCGCGTGCGGCAGACCGGGCTGATGGTGCTGGCCGACCCCGACCTCCTGAACAACCACGGCATGGCCGACCGCGCGCGGGCGCTGGCGGCGGTGCGCCTGCTCGACACGCTCGATGAGGAGGCGGAGGAGCCGGGCGTGCTGTTCGACGTCACCGCCAACGGGCTGGGCGCGCAGCGCAGCCCGCTCAAGCTGGCCTTCGACCCGCCGTTCCTCGCGGTGACGCTGGCGATCGCGGCGGCGCTGCTGCTGGCCGGGTGGCAGGCGCTGGTGCGCTTCGGCGCCCCGCTGCGCCCCGAGCGCGCGATCGCCTTCGGCAAGGCGGCGCTGGTCGACAATAGCGCGGCGCTGATCCGCAAGGCCGGGCGCGAGGCGCGCTTCGGCGGGCGCTACGCCGCGCTGGTGCGCGAACGGGCGGCGGCGCGGCTCGGCCTCAGGCCC
>CAZKCD010000124.1:0-6105 GCA_964551235.1 uncultured Sphingomonas sp. | reverse complement strand
CGGCCCGGCGGATATTGCGGCTGGCGGCCGAGCAGCAGGCGGCCGTCATGCTCGGCGAGCATGATGACGACCGGGTCGACGCGCGGGAAATGGTCGCCGCCGCACGAATCGCAATGCCGCGACCAGCCGCCGCGATCGACCCGGCTGGGCGCGCCGCAGACCGAGCAATAGCCATGGCGGCGGTGCCAGTTGGCGAGGCTCAGCGCGGCGGCGAACAATGGCGCGTCGGCGGGGTCGAGCTGGCCGAGCAGCCCGAAATGGGCGCGCGCGTCGGTCGGGGCGCCGCCGTCGGGAAGCGCGCTGAAATGCGGGCGGCGCGCCTCGTCGAAGCCCAGGAACAGCGCCTCGTCGCCGCGCATCGCGGTCCAGGCGGGGCGGCCGTCGGGGTCGAGCGCCGGGGCGCCGTCGGCCCAGGCGAGCGCGCGGGCGGCGGGGTCGCGGCGCAGCGCGTCGAGCTGAACGGGGTCGGCGCGGACGAGGTCGGCGCGGTCGAGGCCGGGGCCAGCGAAGAAGGGATCGCTCATCTTCTTGCCAATACCGCGTCCACCGCCTTGCGATAGAGGGTTGGCAGTCCCGCCTCGTCGATCCGGTCGATGGGGTGCCACCAGCCCTCGCCATTGGGCGCGCCCGGGGCGGGGAGGACGTGCAGGTCGAGGCTGAAGTGCGAGAAGACGTGGTTGACGCTGGCCAGCCGGTTGTCGGGGGGCGAATCGCCGCTCCAGTCGTCGCCGGGAAGCGCCGCCATCCCGCCGAGCATGCCCTTGCCGGGGCGGCGGACGAGGAACAACGCCCCGTCCGCCTCGTGCCACAGCGCGATGCCGTGGCGGTGCGGGCGGGCCTTCTTCGCGGCCTTGGGTGGAAAGGCCTCCGGATCGCCGCTGGCCAAGGCGACGCAGTCGGTGCTCAGCGGGCAGGTCAGGCAGGCGGGCTTTCGGGGCCGGCAGATCGTCGCGCCGAGGTCCATCAGCGCCTGCGCGAAATCGCCGGCCTCGCCCTTGGGGGTGAGCGCGCGGGCGGCGGCGCGAATCGCGTTCCGGTCGGTCAGCCCCTCGAGCCGCGCCACGACCCGCTCGACATTGGTGTCGATCGGGGTCGAATCCTGGCCGAAGGCGATCGCGGCCACCGCCGCCGCCGTATAGTCGCCGAGGCCCGGAAGCTGGCGGAGCTCGGCCTCCGTCTCGGGAAAGCCGCCGCGCGCCGCGACAGCGCGGGCGCAGGCGATGAGGTTGCGGGCGCGGGCGTAATAGCCGAGCCCCGCCCACTCGCCGAGCACTTCCTCGTCGGGCGCGGCGGCGAGCGCCTCGACGCTCGGCCAGCGGTCGAGGAAGCGGGTGAAGCGCGGGGTGACGGTGGCGACCGTGGTCTGCTGCAGCATCACCTCGCTCAGCCAGACGCGGTACGGGTCCATGCGCGGCGCGCCCGGTGGGCTGCGCCACGGAAGCGTCCGGTGGTGCGCGCGATAATGGTCGAGCAGGCGGCGCACTTTATCGGGGGTTGCGGCACTGGCGGGCATGGCGACGCTATGGCATGACGATTCGCGATGGCGAAGTCCAAGAAACCTCTCGAAGAAGCACCGCGCCAGCGCCGCGCGCGCCCGGCCGGCGAACTCGTCGGCGACATCGGCGGGGTCGCGTTCAAGCGCTTCGGCTTCGTGCAGGGATCGGTGGTCAGCCGCTGGAGCGAAATCGTCGGCGACAAATATGCCGCCGTCTCGGTCCCCGAATCGATCCGCTTCCCGGCCGGCAAGCGCGCCGACGGGACGCTGAGCCTGCTGGTCGAGGGCGCGCACGCGCCGCTGATGCAGCACCTGGGGCCGATGATCATCGAGCGCGTCAACCGCTTCTTCGGCTATGCCGCCATCTCCAAGGTCGCCTACCGCCAGGGCCGGATCCCGGCCAACGAGCCCAAGGTCGCCCGCCCGCAGCCCGTGCCGGTGCCGAGCGAGCTCGGCGAAGGGCTGCGCGAGGTGGCCGATCCCGAATTGCGCGCGGTGCTCGAATCGCTGGCCGGGCACGTCGCCCGGACCGCGGGCCCGCCGACCATCGAACCCGAAACCAAGCCCATCCCCATCATCCGGAGCATCAAGTGAACTTCAAGGCTTTGACCCTCACCGCCGCCGCGGCGCTCGCCCTTGCCTCGTGCGGCGACAACAAGACCGCGGATGCCAACGCCGTCGCCAATGCCGGCCCGATCGAGCCCATTCCCGCGCCCAACGGCGGCGACTGGAGCGAGACCGTCACCGAAACCGCCGAGGGCGGCTTCCTGATGGGCAATCCCGACGCGCCGGTGAAGCTGGTCGAATTCGGCTCGCTGACCTGCTCGCACTGCCGCGAGTTCGACGAGGCGGCGATGGACCCCTTGGTCAACACCTACGTCAAGAGCGGCCGGGTCAGCTTCGAATTCCGCAATTACGTCCGCGAAGGCCTCGACCTCACCATGTCGGTCATCGCGCGCTGCGGCGGCGCGCCGAGCTTCTTCGGCCTGACGCGCCAGATGTACGCCGACCAGCCCAAATTCTTCGAGACGCTGCAGGGCGCCGACCAGGCGCAGCTGCAGGCGATCGACGGCCTGCCGCAGGCGCAGAAGCTGTCGCGCTTCGCCGACCTCGCCGGCCTGAAGCAGTGGGCGACGATGCGCGGCCTGCCGGGCGCCAAGCTCGACCAGTGCCTCGCCGACCAGTCGATGAGCGACAAGCTGGTGCAGATGCAGAGCGACGCCACCTCGTCCTACGAGATCCAGGGCACGCCTTCGTTCCTGCTCAACGGCGAGCTGGTCGAACTCGAAGGCGGCACGCCGGTCTGGACCCAGATCGAGGCCAAGCTGCGCGACGCCATCGGCTAGCGCGTCACGGGGGGCCGACAGGTTGCGCATTCGCCGACTCAAGCTGGGTGGATTCAAGAGTTTCGTCGAACCGGCGGAACTGAGGATCGAACCCGGCCTGACCGGCGTGGTCGGCCCCAACGGCTGCGGCAAGTCCAACCTCCTGGAAGCCATCCGCTGGGTGATGGGCGAGGCCAGCCCCAAGAGCCTGCGCGGCGCGGGGATGGAGGACGTCATCTTCGCCGGCACCGCGACCCGGCCGGCGCGCGACTTCGCCGAGGTCTCGCTGCTGATCGAACGGTCGGAAGAGGAAGTGCCCGAAGGCCAGCCGCCGGGCGAGGCCGAGGTCACCCGCCGGATCGAGCGCGGCGCGGGCTCCGCCTACCGCCTCAACGGCCGCGACGTGCGCCAGAAGGATGTCGCCTTGCTGTTCGCCGACGCGGCGACCGGCGCCCATTCGCCCGCGCTCGTCAGCCAGGGCCGGATTGGCGCGGTGATCGCCGCCAAGCCGGTCGAGCGGCGCCAGATGCTGGAGGAAGCGGCCGGCATTTCGGGGCTCTATACGCGGCGCAAGGATGCCGAGCAGAAATTGCGCGCGGCCGAGGCCAACATTTTGCGCCTCGACGAATTGCTGGGCGACCAGGAGGCGCGGGTCGCGGCGCTGAAGCGCCAGGCGCGCGCCGCCGAGCGCTACACCGCGCTGACCGAGAAGATCCGCGCCGCCGAGGCCCGCCTGCTCTACGCCCGCTGGCGCGATGCCGACCGCGCGGCGCAGGCCGCGGCGGTCGAGGCGCGCGAGGCGGCCGGCGCGGTGCAGGCGCTGCAGGCCAAGATGGCCGAGGCCCAGGACCGTCAGGAAGACGCCGCCAAGCTCGCGATCGCGCGGCGCAACGCGCTGGAACAGGCGCGTACCCGCGGCCAGGAACTGGCACACGACCTCGCCACCGCCCGCGCCCGGCGCGACACGGCGGCGCGGCGGCTGGCCGAACTGGCGCGGCTCGCGCAATCGCTGGCGGCGGACACGAATCGCGAGGAGGCGCTGAAGGCCGATGCCGAGCGCGCCGTCGCGGCGCTGGACGAGGAGCGCGCCGCCATCGCCGCGCGGGTCGCCGACGGCGCGAGGGCGGCCGAGGCGCTGGCCAGCGAGCTGGGGGAGGCCGAGGCCGAATCGCGTGCCGCCGAAACCGCGCTCGCCACCCTCCTGGCGCGCGAGGCGGCGATGGCCGCCGAACGCCGGGTCGCCCAGGCGGCGCTCGATGCGGCGAGAGCGCAGGCGGATCGCGCTGCCGCCGAGGCGCGGCGAATCGACGAGCAGATTGCCGCGCTGGGCGGGGGCGAGGACCATGCGGCCGCCGAGGCTGCCGCCCAGAAGGATGCCAAGGCCGCCGCCGATGCGCTGGCGGCCGCCGAGCGGGCCCTGACCGACGCCGACGCCGGACGGGCGCGCGCCGCCGAGCAGCGCGATGCCGCCGAAACCGCGCTGGCCGGCGCGCGCGCCGAGCTGGCCGCCGCGACCTCCGAACGCAAGGCGCTGGCCGACGCGCTGGCGCAGGGCGGAAGCGGGACGCTGCCCGTCGCCGCCGATCCGGGCTACGAGCGCGCGCTGGCCGCGGCGCTGGGCGACGATCTCGAGGCGGCGCTGGGCGACGAGGGACCGCGCCGCTGGACCGGCGCCGATGCACAGGCGGGCGACCCGCAGCTGCCCAAGGGGCTGACCGCGCTTGCCGATGTCGTCCGCGCGCCCAAGGAGCTCGCCCGCCGGCTGGCGCAGGTCGGCGTTGCCGAGCGGGACGACGGGCAGGCGCTGGCGGTCGGCCAGCGGCTGGTGACGACGGACGGCGTTCTGCGCCGCTGGGACGGGTTCGTCGCGACCGGCGGAGGGGCGGCGACCGCCGAACGGCTGATCCGCGCCAATCGGCTGGCGGTGATCGATGCCGGCCTGCCGGCGCTCGAACAGGCGGTCGCGGCGGCCGTCGCGGCGCGCGACGAGGCGGCGCGGGCAGTGGAGACCCATCGCGCCGCCGCCGACGCCGCCCGCCAGCAGGCTGCGCAGGCCGAACGGCAGGCGCGCGACGCCGCCCGCGCGATCGATTCGGCGGCGGCGGCGATCGAGCGGCTGGCCGCCCAGCGCGACAATCTGACCGAGCGGCGGGCCGACCTCGATCCGTTGCTGGAGGCCTCGCGCCAGTCGGTCGCCGGCGCGGAGCAGGCGCTCGCCGCGCTGCCCGACCCGTCGATCCTCGGCCAGGAAATCGACGCCGCGCGCGCGCTGGCGGCCGCGGCGGGCGAAAAGGTCGCCGAATGCCGCGCCGCCGCCGCGACCCGCGGGCGCGAGCTGGCCGCCGACCGCGAACGCGACGCCGCCGCCGAGCGCGAGCAGGGCGAATGGCGCGAACGCGGCCGTGCCGCTGCCCAGCGCCTGCTCGACGCCGCCGAGCGCGCCGCGGCGATGGAGACCGAGCGGGTCGCGCTGGCCGACGAACCGGCCAGGCTCGACACGAAAATCGCCGCGCTGGAGCGCGACCATGCCACCAGCGACCAGGCCGTCGCCCAGGCGCAGGCCGCCGCAAACGAGACCGAGGAAGTGCTCGCCGCGCTGCAGCGGGCGATGGCCGAGGCCGGGGAAATCTTCGCCAAGGCACGCGAGACCCGCGCCGGGGCGGTCGCCCGCGCCGAGGCGCAGGAAGCCCGCCGGGTCGAGCTTGGCATGGAGTGCGGGGCGACCTTCGAATGCCCGCCGCCGCTGCTGCCCGGCAAGTTCGACTTTGACGAGCAGGCGCTCGCCCCAGCCGAGCAGGAACGCGAGACGTTCGAGAAATTGACCGCCGAGCGCGAGCGGATCGGTCCGGTTAATCTCGTCGCGACCAGCGAGCTGGCCGAGCTGGAGGAAAGCCGCGCCGCGGGCGCCGCCGAGCGCGACGAACTGGCCGAGGCGATCAACCGCCTGCGCGGCTCGATCGGCAACCTCAACCGCGAGGGGCGGATCCGGCTGCTCGACGCGTTCGAGAAGGTCGACACGCATTTCCGCAGCCTGTTCACGACCCTGTTCAACGGCGGGCAGGCGCATCTCGAACTGGTCGAGAGCGACGATCCCTTGGAGGCGGGACTGGAGATCATGGCCCAGCCGCCGGGCAAGAGGCTGACCGCGCTAACCCTGCTGTCGGGGGGCGAGCAGGCGCTGACCGCGGTGGCGCTGATTTTCGCGTTGTTCCTGACCAACCCGGCGCCGATCTGCGTGCTGGACGAGGTCGACGCGCCGCTCGACGACGCCAACGTCGACCGCTT
>CAZKCD010000123.1:0-6111 GCA_964551235.1 uncultured Sphingomonas sp. | reverse complement strand
GGGGCCGCCGTATCCGTCGCCGGGCTGAGCGGATCGTCGGCGACCGGTTCCGCGACGACCGCTTCCGGTGTGGCGACCGGAGCCGGCGTCTCAACCGGAGTGGCGTTGGTGGGGTCGACCTCTTGCGCAAGCGCGAGGCCGGGCGAAAGGACCGCCGACGCGGCAATCGCGGCAGCGCTGGTCCTGAGCAGGGGAAAAGCCTTGTTCATCATGGGGTTGTAACGGGCCAATCGCACCGCCGTCTCCCCGATTTCCGACGAATCGAGCCCCAACAGGCGGCAGGAAGAGCCCCGCCTCTGAGCGGTTAGTAACCCGTTAAACCGCCAATTTTCAGCGTTTCAGGGCGCGGACCGCGGCCAGCGAGCGGCTGACATGCTCGCTCCACTTCATGTCGTCATGAACCATGACGATCCGCCCGTCGCGACCGATCACGTAGGAGGTCCGGCTGGTCAGTTCGGGCCGTGCCTTGAGCGCCACGTCGAAGCCCTTGACGATCGACGGTGTCGCCTGGGCGACGGGAAACGCACTGCGGCAGGCCTCGGTCGAGAAGCGATGCAAGGTGCCCAGGTCGTCGGTGCTCATGCCGATCACCTGCGCCCCGGCCTTGCGGAATTCCGGCATCGCATCGCTGAAGGCCTTGGCTTCGAGCGTGCACCCTTCGGTGAACGCCTTGGGAAAGAAATAAAGCACGACCGGCCCCTTGCGCAGTTGCGCCTTGAGATGGACGCGGAAGTCCTTTCCGCCGATCGAGCCCTTGGTGACGAAATCCGGTGCCCGAGCCCCCGTCGGGAGCGCGGCGGACGTCGGGACGGCTACGGTAAGGGCAAGCAGGGGGACGAGGGCGCGGCGCATGCGATTCACTCCATCTCGGGGGACGGGGAGCCTAGGCGCGCCAGGCCTCCGCCTCAAGCGCCGTCACTGGGCGCTGGCGTGCGCTGTCATCCCACGTATACGACGGCCGTGCAGCCAGCTCTTTCCCTGGCCGACGGTGAGGATCGGCGTGAACAGGTTGATGTCGGTCGCGGGCACCGGATGCCCGACGCGATCGTCAAGCAGCCGGAAGCCGGAGGGCGTCGCGGCGATCAACACGATATGCTGGCCAGCCTGCCGATGCCGACCGATCGACAGGTAAAGATCGCGCGAGGGGAAGCCGGCCGCCTTGAGAACCTGCATCGTGGCGATGGCGATGTCCTCACTGTCGCCGGTCCCGCGCTCGAGCGTCTCGCCGGCGTTCGACCAGAAATCAGCGACGCGCATGTTGTCGAGGTCGTGCATCCAGCGCACGCGGGCGGCGACTGCCGCCTGCGCCAAGGCCAGCTGGTCGTCAGCCGTCTTACCCACCAGACGGGACGCGAGCTCGCGAACGAGGGGGTGGTCAAGGTCGGTATTGGAGACGCGGCGGAAGCGCGCATCGTAGATCGTCACGCCCGCGCCAATGGCCGCGGTTCCAAGAATGTCGGGGCTGGTCGGAAGGAAGACGCTGGGCGCCCGCGCTCCGAAATCCCGCAGGCGGTTGTAGCGCCCTTGGCCGCTATCGGGGCCGACGACCGTCTGCGCCACGGCCATGTCGCCCATGAAGAGAGCGGAGGCCGCCAGGGCCAAGGTCAGCAGTCGGGCCACGCCTGTCTCCTCGGGAGGAATTCCCGACAAGACGTCCCAGATTTCAAATGGTTGCCGTTAACGGAATGGGTTAACGCAATTTAAGGAAACTTCACCGAAATGGAGTTACCGGATTGCCACATGCGGTTAGCGAAGCAGCGAGCCGCCGATCCACACCGCGGACATTAGCACCACCGCCAGGATGAGCGAGATGCCGAGGACCCAGCGGACGATATGTGGCTGCGTGCCGGCGCTGGCCTCTTCCTCGGTGACGTGGATTTCATCGCCCTGCCGTTCCATCGCGACTCTCCTGCCCGTTACGACGACATAAAGGAGACGGCAGGGGCGGACAAGGCGCGCTCTAGCGATCCGCCGCCAGCCAGCCCGTCAGGATGTAGAGCAGGATCATCACCGGGCCCGTCACGAGCGTCAGAACGACCATGCCGAGGCGAATGAGGAGCGGGTCGACCCCGCTGTAGTCGGCGAGGCCGGCGGCGACACCGAGCACCTTGCCCTGCTGCTTGTTAAGAAGGAAACGCGAGCTCATCGAACATTACTCCTTGCGGGAAATGGAAAAAGGTCAGGCAATCGGCAGCGGGCCGACGGCGGCGGTCACGAACAGCATGGCGCTGACGAAGGCGGCGGCGAAAGCGGCGGCGCTGTCGCGGGCCGAAAGAAACGAATTCATCATGGTCATATCCCCTTTTTTTCCCCGGACATCCGGGATGCCAAGTTCAATGCATGGGTCGTGCCAAATCAGAAAATCGTGTCTTTTCAGTGTATAGGCGGCGCGACAGCGTCGCGATTGGTGAAATTCCCACCGATCATTGGGAAAAAATCCGATCAGCTATCGGCGGGAAAGCCCGCTCGCTCGGGGTAGGCGGGGCGGAGCGACCGGAAAAAGGCGAAGGCCGGCTTCATGTCCTCGGCATAGTCGCCGGTCGGGCGAATGACCGGGCCGAAGATCCCCCGCTTGGTCGGATAGTCGGGCCCCGCGCAGACGATCGGCACCCGGGCCTGGCGGGCGATATGGTAGAAACCGGTCTTCCAGTCCTCGGTATAGGAGCGCGTGCCCTCCGCGGCGACGATCAGGACGAAATCGTCATGCGCATCGAACTGCTCCACGATCTGCTGCACCAGGTTCTGGCGGGCGCTGCGGTCGATCGGAACGCCGCCCAAGGCGCGGAAGAAGCTGCCGATCGGCCATTTGAACAGGCTGTGCTTGCCGACGAAGCGGACGTGGCGCCCGGCGGCGTGAACGGTGCCGAGAAACACCAAAAAGTCGACGTTGCTGGTGTGCGAGGCGCCGACGACGACCATTTTCGGCTCGTTGGGGAGTGTGCCTTCGGCACGCCAACCCGACCATTTGTACCAGGCGAGGATGGCCTTCAGCACCAGCCCGCTGATCGGGCCCAGAGGCGGGAGGTCGGAAGGTCGTGCGCGCCCCATCGCGGTCGGCGATGAACCGCCACGTGCCCCGTGTCCAGCGCTATTTCCGTAAGGTCAGGCGGCCTTCGCCGACTTGGCGGGGACGGTGATCTTCAGCGACGCCGGGGTCGGGCCGCTACGCCGGCATTCGGCGATGAGCGTCGGGAAGTCGAGATCGGTGTTGGCGTCGAGCGCGGCATCGCGGGCGGCATTGCACTGGGCGGCGTTTTCGTAGCGCGGCGCGAGCGTCGCGACGGTCTGGCATCCGGCGGCTCCATCAGCACAGCCCAGAATGGCAATAACGAACGAACCGGCACCCATCACGATCAATTCCCTGCGTTAGATGCCGGTTAAACCCGCCAAATAATCCCCCGGTTCCAAACGGTTCGTCGCAAACGATTGAAGGGGGCGGGCCCCTCGCCTACGTGGAAGCGGCATGAAGGACGCGCCCTCCACCCCTGCCGGCAAGGGCAGCCTCAAGATCCTGCTTCGTTTCCTGCCGATGCTGTGGCCCAAGGACGCGCCCGGCCTGCGGCTGCGCGTCGTCGTCGCGATGCTACTGGTGCTGGCTGGCAAGGCGATCGGGCTGGGCGTGCCCTACACCTTGAAATGGGTGGTCGACGCGATGAGCGGGCCACCCGTTGCGGCGCAGGCGGTGATCCTGCTGGTCGTCGCCTACGCCGCCGCGCGGCTTGGCGGGGTATTGTCGGACAATTTGCGCAACGCGGTCTTTGAAAAGGTCGGGCAGGATGCGGCGCGGCGGCTAGCCGCGCGCGTGTTTCGCCACATCCACAATCTGTCGCTGCGCTTTCACCTGGAGCGGCGCACCGGATCGCTGAGCAAGATCGTCGAGCGGGGGACCAAGAGCATCGATTCCATGCTCTATTTCATCCTGTTCAACATCGCGCCGACGATCATCGAGCTGACCGCCATCTGCGTCATCTTCTATTTCAAGTTCGGCATCGGGCTGGTCGCCGCGACGCTGGCGATGGTGGTCGTCTACATCAGCTTCACCCGCAAGGTGACCGACTGGCGCAACCAGCTGCGCCGCGACATGAACGAGGTCGACAACCAGGCGATCGGCCGCGCGGTCGACAGCTTGCTGAATTACGAGACGGTCAAATATTTCGGCGCCGAGGAGCGCGAGGCGCGGCGCTACGAGGAAGCGATCGCGGCCTACGCCCGGTCCGCGGTGAAGAACGAGACCAGCCTGGCATGGCTGAACATTGGCCAGGCGCTGATCACCGCGACGATGATGGGCGGGGCGATGGCGTTCACCGTTTGGGGCTGGAGCCAGGGCCGCTTCACGCCGGGCGACGTGGTGCTGGTCAACGGCCTCCTACTGCAGCTCTTCCGCCCGCTCGACATGCTCGGCTGGGTCTATCGGTCGATCAAGCAGGGGCTGATCGACATGGAGCAGATGTTCGACCTGATCGACACGCCGGCCGAGGTGGTCGACGCGGCGGGGGCGACGGTCCTGGCCGTGCGTGAGGGCGCGATCCGGTTCGAGGACGTCGCCTTCGGGTACGAGCCGGAGCGGATCATCCTCAAGGGGCTCGACCTCGACGTACCAGCGGGCACCAGCCTGGCGGTGGTGGGGCCGTCAGGCGCGGGCAAGTCGACGCTGGCGCGGCTGCTCTACCGTTTTTACGACCCGACCGCGGGGCGGATCACGATCGACGGGCAGGACATTGCGGCGGTGACGCAGTCGTCCTTACGCGGCGCGATCGGCATCGTCCCGCAGGACACGGTGCTGTTCAACGACACAATCGGCTATAACATCGGCTACGGCCGCGACGGCGCGACGCAGGAGGAGATCGAGGGCGCGGCCAAGGGCGCGGCGATCGACGGCTTCATCGCGGCGCTGCCCAACGGTTATGACAGCATGGTCGGCGAGCGCGGGCTCAAGCTGTCGGGCGGCGAGAAGCAGCGTGTCGCGATCGCGCGGACGCTGCTGAAGGACCCGCCGATCCTGATCCTCGACGAGGCGACCAGCGCGCTGGATTCGCGGACCGAGGAAGCGATCCAGGCGACCCTCAACGCCGCCTCGCGTGGGCGCACGACCATCATCATCGCCCACCGCCTCTCGACCATCGTCGGCGCGGACCAGATCGTGGTGCTGGACGACGGCAAGGTCGCCGAACGCGGTACGCACGCCGACCTGCTGGAAAAGAACGGCCTCTACGCCGAACTATGGATGCGGCAGGCGGCGGAAAAGGCGATGGAGGAAGTGGCGGCCGACTAGGCCGCCGCGGTCGCCCAGCCCAGTCTTGGAATCGCGATGCTGCGTTTGCCCGCAAGATCGACGCGGGTGACGATGAGGTCGCGGGTTTCAATATATTGGAGGAGGCGCCGCGCGCGGCCGAGGCTGGCGGTGCCGTAGCTGGCGGCAATGGCTTCGTCGGTCGGGCACGGTGCGCCTTCGCGGGCGGCGCGGGCGACCAGCAGGAACGGACCAAGCATGTCGTCGGGCAGCAGCGAGGCGGCCTCCAGCGCGGGTGCCCAGCTGTCGTCCTCGTCCGCGAAGATGCCCGCGCGGGCCATCGACAGGCGGCGGGTGAAGGCGGTGAGGTCCAGCGGGGGCTTGCCGACGCCCGCCATGCGGCAGCGGACGGTGAAATCCTGGTAGAGGACCGAGGCCGAGCGGGCGCCGCTGTCGGCGTCCGCGACGATGGCGCGCAGCACGTCGGCGACGATCACCGCGGTTTCGTCGTCCGACTTGGCGGGCATCGCCTCGGCGCGCGGGCTCACCTTGGCGGCCATTTGCGCGAGCAATTGTTCGGACGGCAGCGGCGCAGGCGCCTCGCGCGGGGGCGGCGGCGCGACGGGAACGTCCTCGAGCTGGTCGAACAGCAATTCCTGCAGGTCGCCGCTCGGCGCGCTGGGAAGCGGGACGAGCTTGGGCGACATCGAGCGCGCCTGCGTTTCGACCGGACCGATGGCGACCGCGACGGGACGGCGGGCGACCGCGGGGCCGAGCGCGAGGAAGGTGCCGCGCGGCAGGTCACGGATCGCCTCGGCCTGGCGCCGCTCCATGCCGAGCAGGTCGGCGGCGCGGGCCATGTCGATGTCGAGGAAGGTGCG
>CAZKCD010000122.1:0-6118 GCA_964551235.1 uncultured Sphingomonas sp. | reverse complement strand
CCGCCCGGACCGGCGAGCGGCTATTATGATGGCAAGCTGACCCGGGCGAAGACGAAGGGCGACTAGGCCGGGCGCGTCCACAGGCGGTCGCGGCCGCGGTTCGGGGCGGGCAGGATCGCCTGCCAGCCGGCGAGGATGAACTCTTCCAGCTTCTCGGCGTCGCTGACGACGGTGCGGCTGGTCCAGGCGTCGGCGCCGCGCGTCACCACCTTTTCGCCGATCGCGCCATAGACGTTGGACGCGGCAAGGATGGCGAGGCGTGAGCGGAAGGGCAGGCGCTTCGCCCCGACCCGCGCCGAGGCACGATAGTCGCGCGACAGCATGACGAGGCGCTGGGCCAGCGGCGCGATGCGGTCGCCATTGGCGGGATCGGCCAGCGCGGCCTCGTCCAGCCCGGCCTCGTCGAGCCAGTCTTGCGGCAGGTACACGCGCCCCTCGCGCGCGTCGGCGACGATGTCGCGGGCGATGTTGGCGAGCTGGAAGGCCAGCCCCAGGTCGCTGGCGCGGTCGAGCGTGTCCTTGTCGTCGGGCTCGACGCCCATCACCAGCGCCATCATCACGCCCACCGCCCCGGCGACGTGGAAGCAATAGCGCAGCAAATCGTCGGCGGTCTTCGGGCGCCAGCCCTTGGCGTCGAGCGCGAAACCGTCGAGATGGTCGTGCGCGGCGCGCGCCGGGATCCGGCATTCCTTCGCGACGATCCCGAACGCGTCGAACGGGGCAACGCCGGTCGTCTCGCCGGCCAGCGCCTTGTCGGTCAGGGTGACGATCCGCGTGTGCGCGGCCTTGGGGTCGGCCGGCGCCTTCATGGCGTGGCCCAGCACCTGCCCGTCGGTCAAATCGTCGCAGGCGCGGCACCAGGCGTAGAGCAGCCACGCCCGCTCGCGCGTCGTCTCGTCGAACAGGGCCGACGCGCTGCGGAAGCTCTTCGAGCCGCGCGCAATGATGTCGCGCGCCTCGATGACGAGGGCCGCCCGGTCCGGCGCGTCGCTCATCCGACGATCAGGCCCGCCGTCGCCTTGGCGCTGCCGACGACACCAGGGATACCCGCGCCCGGGTGCGTGCCCGCGCCGACGAAGTAGAGGTTGTCGAGCACGTCGTCGCGGTTGTGGACGCGGAAATAGGCCGACTGCCACAGCACCGGCTCAAGGCTGAAGGCGCTTCCGAGGTGGGCGCCCAGGTCTTCCTCGAAATCGGCCGGCGTGTAGTGGAAGATGGTCTTGATGCGGCTGCGGATGTCCGGGATCAGCAATTTCTCGATCCGGTCGAGCACGACCTCGCGATAGGCCGCGCCCTCCGTCTCCCAGTCGCGGCCCATCTTGCCGCGATGCGGCACCGGCGCCAGCGCGTAGAAGGTCGAGCAGCCCGGCGGGGCCATCGACGGGTCGGTCGCGGTCGGCTTGTGCAAATAGAGCGAGGGGTCGTCGGCCAGCACGCCGTTCTTGTAGATATCGTCGAGCAGCGGGCCGTAGCGATCCGAGAACAGGATCGAATGGTGGGCAATCTCGGGGAAATCGCCTTCCAGCCCGAAATGGACGACGAACAGGCTCGGCGAGAAGCGCTTGCGCTTGAGGCGCTTTTCCATCGTGCGCCCGCGCGCATGG
Organism: uncultured Sphingomonas sp.; assembly: GCA_964551235.1. GTDB lineage: Bacteria > Pseudomonadota > Alphaproteobacteria > Sphingomonadales > Sphingomonadaceae > Sphingomicrobium. Next base: position 4,514 of record CAZKCD010000122.1, on the reverse strand, counting down.
TCCTTGATGAGGCCATAGCTGTGGACGACGTCGCCGTTGGTCGCGACCATGTCGGCGGTCAGCGTGCCCGTGGCGGTCTTCACGCCGGTGACGCGGTCTCCCGCCGTGGTGATCTCCTCGACCGGCTCGTCCAGCCGCAGCGTGCCGCCCAAGCGCTCGAACAATTTCACCATGCCCGCGATCAGCGCGTTGGTGCCGCCCTTGGCGAACCACACGCCGCCGTCGCGCTCCAGCTTGTGGATGAGGGCGTAGATGCTGCTGGTGTTCATCGGGTTGCCGCCGACCAGCAGGGTGTGGAAGCTCAAGGCCTCGCGCAGATGCTCGTTCTTCACGAAGCCCGCGACGATCGAATAGACGCTGCGCCACGCCTGGTAGCGGGCCAGCGCCGGCGCCGCCTTCAGCATCGAGGCGAAGTCGAGGAACGGCACCGCCCCCAGCTTGACGTAGCCTTCCTCGAACACGCCCGCGCTATATTGCAGGAAGCGCTTGTACCCCGCGACGTCGTCCGGATGCAGCGCCGCGATCTGCTTCATCAGCGCATCGTCGTCGTTCGAATAATCGAACACCGTGCCGTCGTTCCACAGCAGGCGGTAGAAGGGCATCACCGGCTCAAGCGTCACGTCGTCGGCCATGGTCGAGCCCGACAGCGCCCACAATTCCTCGAGGCAGGCCGGGTCGGTGATGACGGTCGGCCCCGCGTCGAAGGTGAAGCCGTCCTTGTGCCAGACGTAGGCCCGCCCGCCCGGCTTGTCGCGCGCCTCGACGATGGTCGTTGCAATTCCCGCCGATTGCAGGCGGATGGCCAGCGCGAGGCCGCCGAAGCCGGCGCCGATGACGATCGCGGTAGTGGGCTTGGAAGGCTTGGTCATTGTTTCTCCAGAATCGCCCGGATGGCGCGACGGATAGATACGGGTGGCTTGCCGATAAGGACGCGTGCCTTGTCCGCCAAGGTCGAACGACCGGCGTAAAAGCGGGCGATCAGCCCTTCCGGCAATCCGTAGAAGCGCTGCAGCACGCGATAGCGGTTGCCGGGCGCGGCCGCCTTGAACAGCATCCGCGTCAGCAGCCGGTTGAACCGCCCGCGCGCCCAGTGGTCGGCGCCGTGGGCGCGCGTGTCGAGGTCGGGATCGGCCGCCAGCGCGGCGGCGAAGCGCACCGCGTCGGGCAGCGAGTAACTGGTCAGCGGCTGGAACAGCCCGGCGCGCACCCCGCCGCGATCGACCCGGTCCTCGGGCGGCCAGTAAGCGTCGAACTCGCCGCCGGTGACGACCGGCAGCACGCCCGTCTCCAGCCGGTTGCTGGCCTGCACGCTCCACCCGCGCGCCGCGACGTAGGCCGCGATCCGCGCCTTGATGGCCTCGACGTCGAGCTCGGGCGTGTCGCTGTAATAGGTGTCCTCGACGAAGACGGTGCGTTCATCGAAGGGAAGGACGTAGACGAAGCGGTAGCCGTCCAGCTGTTCGACCGTCGCGTCCATGATGGTCGGCTTGTCGAGCCCGTGCGGCCGGTCGAGCGTGAAGGCCTGGCCGACGAACTTCTGCCAGCCGCAGCCGATCCGGCTGAGGTCGCCCGCGCCGCGCATGTCGATCACCTTGCGCGCTGCGATCCGGGTGCCGTCTTCCAGCGTCACGCCGTCGCGATCGACCCGCTCGGCCACCCCCCGGACGATCGCGCCCGCAGGCAAGGCGGCGCGCACGGCGGCGTCAAGCCGTTCCGATTCGATCGACTGGTAGCCCTCGTCGAAGACGCGAACGTAGGCGGGGAAATGCACGTCATAGGACGGCCAGCGGTGGACGATCAGCGGCTCGACCAGCCAGCGGTCGGCATCGGCGATGTCGCTGTCGAAGAAGGACCAGAGGTGATTGCCGCCGATGCTTGTCCCCGCCTCGACCAGCACGACGGGAAAGTCGGGACGGCGCGCGGCGAGCGCCAGCGCGGCCAGTCCGCCCGCAAGCCCTCCACCAACGATGACAAGCGGCGCGGGCCGATCCATGCGCTCGCCATAGGATGAAGCCGCTGATAAGGAAACCGGCGATGATGACCGACGGCAACTGGTTCGTGGCGATGACGCTGAGCGCGGTGGCGATGACGCTGATCGTCGGCGTGCGCTATCTTCTCACCAGCGGCGGCTTCGCGCTGCTTACCCGGGCGAAGAAGCCCGGTCTCTACACCGGCCTCGATCGCCAGATCCGCAGCGAGATCGGCTGGTCGCTGGTCAGCGCCGCGCTCTACGGCATTCCCGCCGGGATCGTCGCCTGGGGCTGGCAGGCGAGGGGCTGGACGAAAATCTACACCGACGTGAACGCCTATCCTTTGTGGTACCTGCCGTTCTCGGTGTTCGCCTATCTCGCGCTGCACGACACCTGGTTCTACTGGACGCACCGCTGGATGCATAAGCCGGCGGTCTACCGCGTCGCCCATGCCGTCCACCACGCCAGCCATCCGCCGACCGCCTGGACGGCGATGAGCTTTCACCCGTGGGAAACGCTGACCGGCGCGATCGTCATCCCGCTGCTGGTGCTGCTCGTCCCGATCCACGTCGGCGCGCTCCTCACCGTGCTCACCATCATGACGGTGATGGGGATCACCAATCACATGGGGTGGGAGATGTTTCCGACATGGCTTGTTAAGGGTCGCGCCGGCAAATGGCTGATCACCGCAAGCCACCACCAGCTCCACCATCAGAGGAACAAGTGCAATTATGGCCTCTATTTCCGTTTCTGGGATCGCCTGTGCGGCACTGACGGCGGCCTTGGCACTTTCGAGCCTCGCCGCCGCGCCCGCTCCGGCCCAGTCGCCGGCGCCGACCTACGACGTGACGGTGGAGATCGACGGGCTGCGTGATTCGAAGGGCGTCGTCCAGCTCTGCCTGACCAGCCAGCGCGGCGCCTTCCCGCAATGCAAGAAGGGCAGCGCGATGACCGCGACGGTGGCGGCGTCCAAGGCCGGCGTCCGCCACGTTTTCCACAACGTCCCGGCCGGCACTTACGCCATCGCCGCCTTCCACGACGCCAACCGCAACGGCAAGCTCGACCGCATGATGGCGATGCCGACCGAAGGCTTCGCTTTCTCCGAAAACCCGCCGATGAGGCCGCGCGCCCCGCATTTCGACGAGGCCGACTTCACCGTCGCCGGGCACAAGACGGAAAAGTTACGGGTCCGCTACATCCTCTGAATCGAACGGTTCACCGCTAATCCCTCTGGGAGTCGCGACGTTTAACGCGGCGCACGGAACCGCGCGTCGCGGAGTCACGTTCCCCCGCCACGTTGCCAGTGCCGAGGTTTGCGACACGGGCGGGGATGCCCGGCCTCTGGTACCGTCGTAACAAAGGGAGAAAGTTCATGAACAAGAAGATGTTTGCTGCCGCCCTGATGGCCGGCTCCATGTCGCTCGCGGCCTGCACCAGCGTTGACGATGCCCGCCTGGCCGATGTCGGCACCGGCGCGGCGATCGGCGCGGTCGGCGGTGCCGGCGTGGGCGCGGTGGTCGGCGGCGTCAGCCCGATCGAAGGCGCCGTGGTCGGCGCGGCCATCGGCGGTCTCGCCGGTGCCGTGTGGTCGGACGCCAACAACGATGGCTATGCCGATGGCTACACCTCGAACGGCACCTACTACCAGGGCCAGCCGCAGGGCTATGACCCGACGCTGGGCCGCGTCGCGACCGGCGTTGCCGGTGGTGCCGCCCTCGGTGCGGTCGCCGGTGCGGTGATCCCGGGCGTCAGCGTCCTCGAAGGCGCGATCGCCGGTGCGGTGGTCGGCGGTCTCGCCGGCGCCATCTGGGCCGACCAGGACCGTGACGGCCGCGTCGACGGCTACATGTACAACGGCCAGTATTACCAGGGCACCCCGCAGGCGAACCCGCCGATGCAGCAGCCCACCACCACCTACCGCGCGGGCGAGCGCGGCTAAGGATGCGCAAGGCTTCGGCCTTGTCCGTGGAACGCGCCGGGCCTCACCGCCCGGCGCGTTTTGCGTTGCTGGCGGCCGCGCTGGCGCTCGCCGCGCCGTTTGCCGCCCCGACGCCCGCCGCCGCCGCGACCAGCCTCGCCGCGTCGGGCATCGACGAATTCTACGCGTCCCGTGACGGCCGGCCCCTGTGGCTCGCCGGCCAGGGCGCCGAGCCCCAGATCCTGCTCGACCTGCTGAAAAGCGCCGATGCCGACGGGCTCGACCCGCGCGCCTATAACGTGCGCGGCATCGAACGCGCGCTCCGCGCCGCCTGGGGCGGGGACGACGAGGCGCTGCTGCGCGCCGACCGCCTGCTCAGCCGGGCCTTCGTCGCCTACGTCAGCGACCTCCGGCGCGCGCCGGACGGCGGCATGATCTGGGTCGATCCCGACCTTCGCCCGACGACGCCCGCCGCCCGCGCGCTGCTCGAGAGCGCCGCCGCGGCGCCCAGCCTCGAGGATTATCTGGCCAACCTGCGCTGGATGAACCCGATCTCCGCCGCGCTTCGCCGCGCCTATGCCGACGGCACCGCCCGCGACGCGCGCGAGGCCGCCTTGCTCCGCCTC
>CAZKCD010000121.1:4638-6123 GCA_964551235.1 uncultured Sphingomonas sp. | reverse complement strand
TCGACGTCGCTTTCGATCTCATGCCGATAAGGCGATTCGGCCAGCATGACGCCCGCGACGAAGGCACCGAGCGCGACCGAAAGGCCGAGGAAATGCATAAGGGCGGCCGCGGCGATAACCGTGAACAGCCCGGCGACGATGAACAGCTCCTGCTCGCCCAGCCGGCCGATCAGCTTGAACATCGGGTTGAGCAGGTAGCGACCGGCCAGGATGAGCCCGACGATCGCCAGCACCGTGTAGAGCGCCAACGTCCAGCCGCCCGGCGCGCTCGGGTCGGCCGGCACGCGCGACATCGCGGCGGTGATGGTGATGAGCGGGACGATGCTGAGGTCCTGGAACAGCAGCACCGAGAAGGCCCGCTCGCCGCGCGGCGTGTTCAGCAGTCCGTCGGCGCGCAGCATCGGCAGCACCTGCGCGGTTGAGGACAGCGCCAAGGCCAGCCCGATCGCCAACGCCGCTTCGATCGAGATGCCCAACGCCAGGTTGATGAAGGCAGTCAGGGCAAGCCCACAGATCGTAACCTGCGCCAAACCAAGGCCGAAGATGTCGCGCCGAAGACGCCACAGCCGGCTGGGATTGAGTTCGAGGCCGACGATGAAGAGGAGCAGCGCGATCCCGATCTCGGAAATGGCCGCCAGCCGCTCCGGTTCGCCGACGAGGTTGAGCGCCTGCGGACCGATGATCGCGCCGCCGACGATATAACCGAGCGTGGCCCCCAGGCCGAGCTTGCGGAAGACGACGACCATCAGGAGTGCGGTGCCGAGCATCACCGCCCCCGCCTCGAGCATCGTCGCGGTCGTCTGGGCGGCTTCCTCGCTCGCCGATCCGGCGGCCAGCAGCAGTTCGATCACGCCTCGTCTCCCTGCGCCCAGCGCGCCAATGCCCGGAAGGGTAGCAGGATCGCGCCATGGCGTCCCGCCTTCGTGCGCGCCGGCTCCAGAACGTCGAGGCCCGGCCAAGGGGCTTCGCCCTCTCCGGCCAGCCAGGCAGCAACCCGCTGGTCCATTTCGATGAGGTCCGCGCGTTGCCGGCCGATCGCCCCGGCTGCCGCCAGCGCCGCCGCCGCCTGGCCGAACGCACAGGCCTCGAGCGCCTGGCGCACGCCGGTCACGCGGCCTTCTTCCTCCTCCACAATCATCTTGAGGCGGCTGCCACACACCGGTGCGCGAAGCTCCCGCGCGTCCAGCTCGTGCCATGCCAACCGCCCCGGCACGTTCGCCGCAAGCCGCAGGATGTCGCGGGTATAGACCGGGTCGGGCGCGCTCACGCCCGTCGCCACGTCGTCCCCGCCGGCCCGTCCTCGAGCAGGATACCCTCGGCCTTCAGCTCGTCACGGATCCGGTCCGCGGTCGCGAAATCGCGCGCCTTCTTGGCCGCGTCGCGTTCCATCACCAGCCCGTCGATGCGCGTGTCGCCCGCGCCGCGGAACCACGAGTCCGCGCTGTCGGTCAGCAGGCCGAGCAGATTGGCGCTGGCCTTCAGCAC
>CAZKCD010000121.1:0-4538 GCA_964551235.1 uncultured Sphingomonas sp. | reverse complement strand
ACGAGTCCGCGCTGTCGGTCAGCAGGCCGAGCAGATTGGCGCTGGCCTTCAGCACCGCCGGATCGTCGATCTGGCCCAGCCGCGACAGAGCCAGCGGCGTATTCAGATCGTCGGCGAGCGCGTCGATGACCCCCGCGTCCGCAACGCCCGGCCCGGCATCGCCGACCTTGCGATAAAGGCCGTCGAGCGTCGCCTTGGCTTGCGCCACCAGCGCCTCGGTCCACGGCAGCGGCTGGCGGTAATGCGCGCTGAGCAAGGCCAACCGCACCACTTCACCCTTGTGCGACTGAAGCAGCACCTCGGGCGTGACGACGTTGCCGAGCGACTTGGACATCTTTTCCGCACCCATGTCGACGAAGCCGTTGTGCACCCAGTAACGCGCCAGCGGCGCACCGTTGTGCGCACAGCGGCTCTGCGCGATCTCGTTTTCGTGGTGCGGGAAGATGAGGTCGAGGCCGCCGGCGTGGATGTCTATCGTCTCGCCCAGATGCTCCCGGATCATCGCCGAGCATTCGATGTGCCAGCCGGGGCGGCCGCGCCCCCACGGGCTGTCCCAGCCGACCTGCGTTGCATCGCTCGGCTTCCACAGCACGAAGTCGGCGGGATCGCGCTTGTACGGCGCCACCTCGACCCGCGCGCCGGCGATCATCGCCTCGCGGTCGCGTTTCGAGAGCGCCCCATAGTCGGGATCGCTGGGGACGGAGAAGAGCACGTGCCCTTCCGCTTCATAGGCATGGCCCTTGGCGATCAAAGTCTCGATCATCGCGACCATGGCCGGGATTTCCTGCGTCGCGTGCGGCGCGATGGTCGGCGGCCGGACGCCAAGCGCGCCCATGTCGTCGAGATAATGCCGCTCGTAACGCTCGGTGATGACCGCGACATCGACGCCTTCGTCCGCCGCCGCCGCCATGATCTTGTCGTCGACGTCGGTGACGTTGCGCGCGTAGATCACGTCGCGGTCGGGATAGGCGTGCTCGAGCACGCGGCGGAGTAAATCGAAGACCACCGCCGGCCGGGCGTTGCCGATGTGGGCGCGGCCGTAGACGGTGGGACCGCAGGCGTACATCGTGATGCGGCCGTCCTCGCCCGGGACGAAGTCGCGCTTCTCGCGCGCCAGCGTGTCGTGGAGGCGGATCACTGGGCGCTGCCCGTGCGGCGCTGCTCCATCCAGTCGGCGACCGCTTTGCTGCTGGCGTTGAGCAGGGGATAGGTGCGCGAACTGGTCATCCATTCGGGCCGTTCCGCGTCCGGCCCGTAGACGAGGTCGGTGGCGAGGTGGGCGAGCAGGAAGAAGAGGGTCGCGCCGATGAGGCCCTTGAGCATCCCGAACCCGCCGCCGAGGAGGCGGTCGACCGGGCCGAGCACGGAACGGCGCGTCTTGCCGCCGACGGTCCGGGCGAACAGCTTGAAGCCGATGTAGGTCGGCAGAAACAAGAGCGCGAAGGCCAGTGCCGCCGCGCCCGCGTCGGTCCCGGTGGTCGGCACGAGCGCTTCGGATACCGGCGCGTGGAACATCTTGAGGACGATGATCGCCACCACCCACGCCATCAGCGACAGCACCTCGTGCGCGAAGCCGCGAACAAAGCCGACGATGGCGCTGCCGCCGAGAAGCAGGAGGACGAAGATATCGAGTGCCGTCATGGCGGTTGCGCTAGCCGAAGGAAGGGCGAGGTGGAAGGGGCAAGCGCATGCCCGATCACACTGCGAGCACTAGATGGAAGTGGCGCACGCGGACTGTGTTATTTGAGTAACACGCTGACGTTAGCGGCCGAGGATTTGGTCGACCAATTGGCGGAGAGTGGCGAAGCGGGCGGCGGCGAGCCCGTCGGGCGCGTCGGCGCCGCTCGGCACCCAGGCGGTGTCGAAGCCGAGCTTGGCCGCTTCCTTCATGCGTAGCGCCGCATGGGCGACGGGGCGGATCTCGCCCGACAGCGCGACCTCGCCCATCACCACCGCGCCCTGCGGCACGGGGCGTTCGCTCAAGGCGCTGACAAGGGTCGCGGCGACCGCGAGGTCGGCGGCGGGGTCGTTGAGGCGGTAGCCGCCGGCGACGTTGAGATAGACCTCGACGCTGGCGAAGCTGAGCCCGCAGCGCGCCTCGAGCACCGCGAGGATCATGGCGAGGCGGCCGCTGTCCCAGCCGACCGCGCTGCGCCGCGGGGTCGCCCCGCTGGCAAGCCGGACGGTCAGCGCCTGCAGTTCGACCAGCACCGGCCGCGTGCCTTCGAGCGCGGGAAAGATGGACGTGCCGCTGACCGCCTCGGCGCGGGTGGTGAGGAACAGGCTCGACGGGTTGCCGACCTCGGCCAGCCCCGCGCCCTCCATCGCGAACACGCCGATCTCGTCGGTGCCGCCGAAGCGGTTCTTGATCGCGCGAAGGATGCGATACTGATGGCTGCGCTCGCCCTCGAAGCTCAGGACCGTATCGACCATATGTTCGAGCACGCGCGGGCCGGCGATGCTGCCGTCCTTGGTGACATGGCCGACCAGCACCAGCGCGCTGTCGTTCTGCTTGGCGAAGCGGACCAGTTCCTGCGCCGAGGAGCGGACCTGGCTGACGGTGCCCGGCGCGCCTTCAATCAAATCGCTGTGCATGGTCTGGATGGAATCGATGACGAGCAAAGCCGGCGGCTCCCCGTCGCCCAGCGTCGTCAGGATGTCGCGCACGCTGGTCGCGGCGGCCAGCTCGACCCGCGCCCCGCCCAGCCCGAGCCGAAGCGCGCGCAGGCGCACCTGGTTGGCCGCCTCCTCGCCCGAGACATAGACCACGCGGCGGCCCGCGGCGGCGAGCTTCGCCGCGACCTGCAGCAACAGGGTCGATTTGCCGATGCCCGGGTCGCCGCCGACCAACGTCGCGCTGCCCGCCACGAGCCCGCCGCCGATCGCGCGGTCGAATTCGGCGATTCCGGTCAGCATCCGTTCCGGGAGCTCCACCTCGCGGTCGAGCTTGCTGAGTTCGACCGCCCGCCCGCCCGACGACAGATCGTGCTTGGCCGAAAAGACCGTGGCGGCAACGGCGGCGTCCTGGACCAGGCTGTTCCATTCGCCGCAATCGACGCACTGGCCCTGCCAGCGCGAGGTGACCGACCCGCAGGCCTGGCAGACATAGCGTGATTTCGACTTCGCCATGCCATGGTGCTAACGGAACAAAGCGCGAACTGGAAGTCCAAATCGCGCGTCGCTTGTCGCCCGTGCGCGGCACGGCTAGTCGCTGAACCATGATCCGAATTCCCGAGCCGATGCGAATCCGCGATTTCCGGCTCTACTGGGTCGCGCGCTTTTGCGCGGTGCTGGCGACGATGGGGATGGTCGTCATCATCGGCTACCAGGTCTATGACGTCGCGCGCACCGATTACGGCATGTCGATCCGCCAGGCCTCGCTGGTCCTGGGGCTGCTCGGCGCGGCGCAATTCCTGCCGCTGGCGCTGCTGACCCCGGTCGCCGGCTGGGTCGCCGACCGGTTCGAGCGGCGGACGGTGGCGCGCATCGCCAATTCGATCGACATGAGCGTCGCGCTGGGGCTTGGCCTGCTGACGATGCAGGGCGAGGTCACCCTGCCGATCCTGTTCCTGTTCGCCGCGCTGCACGGCGTGGCGCGGGTGTTCGTCAACCCGGCGATGGCGGCGATCGCGCCGAACATCGTGCCGTCCAATATCCTGCCCGAGGCGATCGCGCTGGGCTCGATTGCCTGGCAGGTCGGATCGGTGATCGGCCCGGCGATGGGGGGCTTCCTTTACGCCGCCGACCCGTCCCTCCCCTATTTCGTGTCGGCGGGCCTGCTCGCGCTGGCCATCCTCGGCCTGACGCCGATCCGGCGCATCCACGCGGTACAGGACGCGGCGAGCCGCGCGCGCCACCCGTTCCGGCAGATGGTCGACGGACTGAAATACGTCCGCCAGCACCGTTTCCTGCTGGGCGCCATCACGCTCGACCTGTTCGCGGTCCTCTTGGGCGGGGCGACGGCGATGCTGCCGGTGTTCGCGCGCGATATCCTGAAGGTCGGCAGCGAGGGGCTGGGCCTGCTGCGCGCGGCGCCCGCCATCGGCGCCTCGACTTTGGCCATTTACTATGCCTGGTATCCGCTGAAGCGCGAGGTGGGGATCAAGATGCTGGGCGCGGTCGCGGGCTTCGGCGCGATGACCATCCTGTTCGGCCTGTCGACCAGCATGGTCGTCAGCATGATCGCGCTGGTGCTGCTGGGCGCGTTCGACATGCTGTCGGTCTACGTCCGCTCGAGCCTGGTCCAGCTGCACACGCCCGACGGGATGCGCGGGCGCGTGTCGGCCGTGTCGGGACTCGCCATTTCCGCGTCGAACGAGCTGGGCGAATTGCAGTCGGGGCTGGCCGCGGCGCTGCTCGGTCCGGTCGGCGCGGTGGTGGTCGGCGGCGCGGCCGCGATCGGGGTGGCGGGCATCTGGGCCCTGTGGTTCCCCGAGCTTCGCCGGGCCAAGACCTTCGACCCGCCCGAGCATCTCGTCCCGCCCGACGACATCGCCCGGGAACTGGTGTGAGAAAACGTGCCTAAATTAACGGCAACC
>CAZKCD010000120.1:0-6127 GCA_964551235.1 uncultured Sphingomonas sp. | reverse complement strand
TCGGCCTCTATGCCCAAGGCACGCTGACGGCGGGGTCGATCACTGCGACGCACGACGTGATCGCGCTCGCCGGCGGCAATGCGGTATTCGACGGGATCGTCACGAACGAGCGGTTCATCCTGGCGGGCTACGGCAATTTCGCCGCGCTGACGTCGCCGGCCGGTTTCAACCCGGAGGCGATCTTCGCGATCACCCTGCCCGCCGCGACCGGCGGCAATGCCACCTTTGGCGGGTCGGTCAACGTCAGCACCTTCGAATCCATCGTTGGCGGGAATACGAGCGCTGGGCCGGTTCGGGCAGCAACGTACGCCACCTTCTTCTCCGGCGGGACTACGACGCTGAATGGGTCGGTGAGCGCGCAAGACGGCGTGTATTTGCTGTCGTCCGATATCGACATCACCCCGAACGCGACTGTCAGCGCCAACGAAGTGTTGTTCGTCTCGATCAATCCCAACGGGACGTACATCGGCGACAATGCCGGCGGGACGGGCGGTTACCGCCTGAGCCAGGCCGAGATCGATCGCACCGACGCGGGCCTCTACGAATTCGAGATCTGGACCGATTCCGGTGCTTCGGGAGTGATGACGATCGGCGATCTCACGATGGACCTCACCGGTTCCGGACCCGGCGACGTCGTCGAATTCTTCGTCGGCAACAGCCAGAGCGAAGTGCCGGGCGGCATCATCCGCGTGGTCGGGGACGCGGCCTTCCGCGTCACGCCCGACCAGGAGGTCAGCTTCGAAGCCGGCACGATCGCGGTCAACGCCGAGACCGGATCGATCGCGCTCGAGGACGGCCAAGGCAATCTCAGCGGCTATCTGGGTCTCTATGCACCCAACATCTTTGTCGCGAGCGGCGACATCCTCTCGCGGCTCGAGCAGAATCCGCGCTACACCGGCTATGTCGAGGATCTCAATGCCCCGGCGGCGGTGCAGCGGCCCGACGGCGTGATCCGCGCGGCATCGATGGAAATCGACAGCTTCTTCGAACCGCTGGCCAACATCCTCGTGCAGAATACCGGCACCAGCGCCCTGCCCGCCGGCTTCCTGATAACGGACGCCGATATCGGCGACGGGGAATCGATCCCCGAGCCCGGATCGATCAACCTCGTCATCAACGGGCAGATCGTGACCGAAGGCGGGACGCGTAACGGGATCGACGTGCGCGACGACCTGGTCGCCGCGTTCGGGACCGAGCCATTCGTCGTCGGAAGCACCATCAACGGCTGCCTGCTGACCGGCGGATGCAGCAACATCGAGGAGCCACCGCCGGCCGCGGTCGTGACGCCGACCCAGATCGAGATCCTGACCAGCGACCCGCTGGGCGAGACCGAATTCGGCAACGAACCGGACATCGACGACAATGTCGAAGGCGAAGCCTCGGAACAGGGCAGCCCCATCGCGCCGCCGCAGCCCCTGTTCGACACCCGGCCGCTGATCGATGCAAGCCTCATTGACGACCCGATCTCGGGCGCCGGCAACCCGTCGCTCTACGGATCCGAGGACGACGATGAGGACGAAGACGCGGACGAAAAGGACGGCGTAAAAACCGACGAGAAGCCCGCGAAGGGAGACAGCCAGTGAGCGCGCGCTTTATCGGGATGAGGGTCCTCCTCGCCTTGTCGACCGGCCTCGCGGCTCTTCCGGCTTGGAGCGCGGAGACGCCGATCGCGAGCCGAAACACCTTCCGCATCGGGGACGGCGGGGTCGTGTGCGCGGCGCAATCGCGGCCGGCCGATCCCCGGCTGCAGGGCATGTTCGACCGCGCCTACGCGCTGACCTGCCGCGATGCCGCCGGCGCGATCGGCAGCCTCATCGCCGTCCGCCACTCGATCGATCTCGTCGCAACGCCCAGCGCGCTCAAGGCGGGAGCGCTGACCTGCGAGGCCGAACGCAGCGAGACGATCGAGGCGCTTGGCCCGGTGCGCGCGCTGTCGTGCCGTGACGCCGCGTCGCGGCTCGATTACCGGCGCTACGCGGTGACCCGCGGCAACACGACCTACCTGGTCGAAGGGCTTGCCGGCTACGACCCCGCGCTCCGGCTGGCGCTGGCATCGGTGGTTACCGACCGCCCCGTCTCCGGCACGATCCGCGTCGCGACGACCGAGGTCAGCGACTCGGCGGCCTTCGCGCGGACCCAGGCCGGGCTGCTCGATGCAGCCTCCGCCCGTGCCGAGGCCTATGCCCGCAACAATGGGGGGCAGTTTGCCGAGGCCGACCAGTTCTTCCAGTCGATCGCGGAACGCGAGGCCAAGGATGCCTCGGGCGTTGCCGAGGCGCTGGCCAACCAGGGGCTGCAGCAGTCCAACCTCAGCAATTTCGCCGCCGCCGACCGTCTGCTCGCCGCCGCCGAGGCGCGCGCGCCGGGCCGCGACGGCGTGATCCAGCGGCTGGTCCGCAACTATCGAGCGATCAACCAGCTCAACCAGCGCAAGCCCGCCGCGGCCATGGCGGCGCTAGCGCAGGCGGTGCCCGACGTGGCAATCAACGAGAGCGAGGAACTGCGCCAGGGCCTGATCAACGTGCCGCTCGCCGAGGGCATCAACCGCGAGAGCGGCAGCTATCAGGAAATCGCGAACGCCGGAAGCGGACTGCGCGCGGTCGAACGCGCCGAACTGCTCGACGCGCAGTCGCGGCAACTGGCGGGCATCGCGATGCGGCAGTCGGGTCGTGCGGCCGACGCCATCGCCGAGTTCGACAGGGCCGAGCGCATGATCCGTGCGGTGCGCGACGGCCAGCTCGTCTCCGCCGCCTGGCTGTTGGCCGATATCGGCGTCGAGCGCGCCTTGGCGCAGGAAGCCGCGGGCAATGCGGGGTCGGCGGCAGCGGCTTTCGATTCAGCGATTGCGCTGCTCGAGCAGAATTTCCCGGAATCGCCGATGCTGCTGGCTGCGCGTGCGCGCAAGGCTGGCTTCCTTGCCCGCCGGGGACAGGCCGCGGATTCGCGCGCGCTCTTCGCGACGGTGGTCGACCAGAGCATGACCGTCGCCGACAGCGGGACCGCGCTGCGCGACCTGCTCGGCCCCTATTTCGAAATGCTTGCCCGCGACGGATCGACCGATGCCGCCGCGGCGATGTTCAAGGCGGCGCAGGCGTTGCAGCGGCCCGGCGTGGCGCAAACGCAGGCCGTGCTCGCGCGCCAGTTCTCTGACGGGCAGGATGACGCGGCGGCCCTGTTCCGATTGGCCGTTGCGCGAACCCGCGACGTGGCCCGGACGGAGGCCGAGATCGCGCAGCTGAGCGCGCGGACGGCGCCCAGCGCGCGCGAGATCCAGGATTTGGCCGACGCCCGCGCCAGCCTCGAAGCGATGCGCGCGGACCAGGTCGCGCTGCAGGCCAAGCTGGCCGACTTCCCGCGCTACAAGGTGCTCGCCCCGACGCAGACCGAGCTGGCGGAACTGCGCGGCGCGCTTCGCCCGGGCGAGGCCTATTACAAGCTGATGGCCGTGGGCGATCGCCTGTACGGGATCCTCGCTACCCCGACGGCCGCGCGGGCGCTTCGTTTAGCGCCCGGCAAGACCAGGGTCGCGGACAGCGTCTCGGCCATCCGCAACAGCATCGTGCGGTTCGAGAATGGCGAGCAGGTCGTCGATCCGTTCGACGTCGATCGCGCGCGCCAGCTCTATCTCGACCTGTTCGGCGCGGTGGACGCCGATATCCAGTCCAGCACGCACCTGATCTTCGAACCCGATGGCGCGATGCTGCAATTGCCCCCCTACCTGTTGATCACCAAGCAGGCGGGGCTCGACGCCTACAAGGCACGGAGCAGCCGGGCCGGCGGCGATGCCTACGACCTGCGCGGCATCGACTGGCTCGGCAAGGGCCGCGACGTGTCGATCTCGGTCAGTCCGCGCAGCTTCCTCGACGTCCGGGCGCTGGCCCCGTCGACCGCGCGCGAGGCCTATCTCGGACTCGGCCAGAACCAGCCGGTGGCGGTCAAGCCGGTGGCGGTCGCGGCCGACGAATGCGACTGGCCGGTGCAGGTCTGGCAGAACCCGATCTCGCCGGCCGAACTGACGCTGGCGCAGCAGGCCTTCGGACCGGACAAGAGCGCGGTGCTGACCGGCGCGGCGTTCACCGACACGGCGCTGCTCAACGATCCGAAGCTCGATCAGTACCGGATCCTGCATTTCGCCACCCACGGCCTCGTCACGGCGCCGCGCAAGGACTGCCCGGCCAAGCCGGCGCTGGTCACCTCGTTCGGCGGACCGGGGTCCGACGGGCTGCTGACCTTCGGCGAGATTTTCGACCTCAAGCTCAACGCCGACCTCGTGATCCTGTCGGCCTGCGACACCGCGGGCGGGGCAAGCGCGACCGTCAGCCGCGAGGCGGGTATCCTGACCGGCGGCAATTACGCGCTGGACGGCATGGTGCGCGCGTTCGTCGGGGCGGGGGCGCGCTCGGTGGTCGCCAGCCACTGGCCGGTCCCGGACGATTATAACGCGACCCAGCGCCTGATCAGCGGGCTGGTCGAGGCGCGGCCGGGTCAGTCGGTGGCCGATGCCCTGTCCGAAGCGCAGCGCAAGCTGATGGACGATCCCAATACGTCGCACCCCTTCTACTGGGCCGCCTTCATCATCCTCGGCGACGGCGCCAAGCCGATGGTCACGTCGCGCATCGCCGCATCGGGCGGGACGACCAGCACGTCACGCTAGGCCGTTGCGCCGGCCCGCGACTGCCGTCAGGGTGGCGGACGAAGCGGAACGGGAGGGCGTGTGAAGCACTGGACCTTGATCGCGGCCCTGCTGGTCGCAAGCCCGGCGAGCGCGCTTGCGCGGCAGGCTCCGAGCGAGGCCGAAAGGCTCGCCGCTCGTGCCGCCAGCATCACCATCATCCGCGACAAGGTCGGCGTCGCGCACGTCCGGGGTGCCACCGATGCCGACGCGGTGTTCGGCATGATCTACGCGCAGGCCGAGGACGACTTTCCGCGGATCGAACGCAACTACCTCGTCAGCCTCGGGCGACTGGCGGAGGCGGAGGGCGAGGAAGCGATCTGGTCGGACCTCAGGCAACGGCTGTGGATCGACCACGAGCGGCTGCAGGCCCAGTATCGCGCGAGCAAGCCGGCGATGCGGGCGTTGATGGATGCGTGGGCCGACGGGCTGAACCATTATCTCGCGACGCACCCGGCGGTGAAGCCCAAGGTGCTGACGCGGTTCGAGCCTTGGATGGCGCTGAGCTTTTCCGAGGGAAGCATCGGCGGCGACATCGAATATGTCGACCTGGTCACACTGCGCGCACTCTATGGCGAGGGGCGCGGGCAGAAGGTAGCGCAGGGGCCGACCGGAGAGCCGCAGGGCTCCAACGGGATCGTTATCGGGCCGAAGCGAAGTGCCAGCGGCAATCCCCTGCTGCTGATCAACCCGCACACCAGCTTTTTCTTCCGCGACGTCGTCCAGATGACCAGCGGCGAGGGGCTGAACGCCTATGGCGCGGTGACCTGGGGCCAGTTCTTCATCTACCAGGGGTTCAACGAGCGGGTGGGCTGGATGCACACGTCGAGCGGGCTCGACAATCGCGACGAATATGCGGTGACCTTCGCCACCATGCCGAACGGCAAGCTGGGCTACCGGCTGGGCAGCGACTGGCGGCCGGTCGGGATCGTACCGGTCACGGTCAGCTATCGCCGCGCCGACGGGACGATGGGCGAGCGGACCTTCACGACCTACCGCACGATGCACGGCCCGATCGTCCGCAGCGAGGGCGGCAAGTTCATCGCCTTCGCCATCCTCGACGACCCGGTGAAGGCGCTGGAGCAGAGCTTCACGCGGACCAAGGCGACCGACCTCAAGGGCTTCATGGCGGCGAGCGCGCTGCGGGCCAATTCGTCGAACAACACCTTGGTCGCGGATTCGGGCGGGAACATCGCCTATCTGCACCCCCAGTTCGTGCCGCTGCGCGACCATCGTGTCGATTATCGCGGGGTCGTGAACGGCAACGACCCGCGCACCCTGTGGCGCGGGCTGCACACGATCGACAGCCTGCCGAACGTGGTCAATCCGCCGTCCGGCTATGCCTTCAATGTCAACGACGCCCCTTGGCCGGCGGCGGGACGCGGCACCTTCGATCCGAAAAAATTCCCGTCCTACATGGACCAGTGGGGATCGAACGCGCGCACGACCCACGCG
>CAZKCD010000119.1:0-6135 GCA_964551235.1 uncultured Sphingomonas sp. | reverse complement strand
CTACGCCGTCGCCTTGCGTTGCCAGGGCCAGCGGAAGGCGGGGCCGCTTTTCAGGACGGCGCGGCGGAAAAGGCGGGCGCTGAGGCGGATGATGAGGGCAACCCACAGCATTTGCCAGGCGAGCGCGAGAAGGTGGGGCCACAGCGGGGCCTGCTCGGCGGCGCGGGCGATCATCGCGTAGGCCGACGAGAGAGGGAAAATGGCGGCGAACAGGCCTTCGGGGCTGTCGTGATTGCCGATCGCAAGCTGCGCCAGCGCGAACAGGACGAGCTGGGCCATCGTCACCGGCATCGACATGGTCTGCACCTCGCGCACCGTCGAGGCCTGGCTGCCGATCCCGAGAAACACGGAGCCGATGAGCAGATAGTTCATCGTGAAATAGGCGAGCGCCAGCGCAAGGAACGCGGGCCAGCCGACGGCGGGCGTGGGCAGCGCGCCGAGGCCCGCAGGCAAATAGAATTTGATCGCCGCCGCGCCGGCGGTGAGCCAGACGGCGATACCGATCAGCGACATGGCCAGCATCGCGAAAAGCTTGCCGAGGAAGATGGAATCGACCGGCACCGCGGCGGCGAGCACCTCGATCACCTTGTTCGATTTCTCCTCGATCAATTGCGACAGGACCATGCCGGCGAGGAAGACCGACAGGAAGAAGAGCAGGAATTGCCCGGCGCGCGCGGTCAGGCCGCGGGCGAAGGCGATCGAGCCGCCCGACTGGTCGGTGAGCGTGACCTTCATCGGCTGGACACCCGCCGTCGAGGCCGCCCGCATGCGCTGCGCCTCGTCGACGAACAGGCCGAGCTGGCGGACGGTGCGCCCGTCCTCGTCGACCGCGCCGGTGAAGGCGGGCGCGGCA
This sequence comes from uncultured Sphingomonas sp., assembly GCA_964551235.1. Taxonomy (GTDB): domain Bacteria; phylum Pseudomonadota; class Alphaproteobacteria; order Sphingomonadales; family Sphingomonadaceae; genus Sphingomicrobium. Next base: position 5,282 of record CAZKCD010000119.1, on the reverse strand, counting down.
AGGCCGCCCTCGAGCACGCCGAGGACCTTGCGGCCTTCGTTGGCCAGCAGGGCGTCGCGTTGCTTCACCGCGTCGGGCTGCGGCTCCTCGCGGACAAGGGTGATGAAGCCGCGCTCATCCGCGAGCGGCTGGAGCCGCGTGCGGGCCTGCTCGAGCAAGGCGAAATCGGCCTCATTCGCGACGATCGCAACGGTCGCCGGCGGCGCGGATTTTTCCGCGCGCGCCCCAAGTCCGCCGAACAGGAGGCCGATGGCGAGCGGGAAGAGCGGGCCCAAAAGGAAGAAGATGAAGGTCTTCGAATAGACGGTCGCGACGAAATCGCGGCGGCCGACCACGAAGGCGCTGGCGAGGGTCTTGCCGATGCTCATTGGGCGGCTCCTTCCCCGGTCATGGCGCGCGCGGCGGCCTCGCCCGCGATCGCGACGAAGGCGTCGTGGAGGCCGGGTCGCTCGATGCTCAATGTCTCGATCCCCGCGCCGCCGTCGATGAGGGCTTTCAGGAGCGGCTCAGGGCCGCCGTCGGGCAGGGCGAAGACATAATGGCCGCCGTCGCGGCGGGCGTCGGCGGGAATGGCGGCGGTCCACGCGCCGTCCTTGGCGCGGGTGCCAAGGCGGACGATCGGGCGAAGCTTGCTGCGCGCCTCGTCGACCTTGCCGTCGAAGGCGACGCGGCCCTTGGCGATGATCGCGACGCGCTCGCACAGCCGTTCGGCGTGGGCGATGACGTGCGTGGAAAAGATGACCGTCGCGCCCGCTTCGGCCTGCTCGCGGATCAGGTCTTCGAGCTTGGCCTGGTTGATGGCGTCGAGGCCGCTGAACGGCTCGTCGAGGACGATCAGTTTGGGCTTGTGGACGATGGTGCCGAGCAATTGCACGGTCTGCGCCATGCCCTTGGACAGAGTGCGGATCGGCTTGTCCACCCAGTCGCCAAGGCCGCGCCCCTCGAGCAGTTCGACCGCGCGGGCGCGACCGGTCTTGAGCGGCAGGCCGCGCAGCGCGCCCATGAAGGCAATGGCGTCGCGGGCGGTCATCGACGGGTAGAGGCCGCGTTCTTCGGGAAGGTAGCCGACCTCGTTGGCCGCCTCGAGCGGGCTTATCCGGCCGAGCAGGGTGCGCGTGCCGCTGTCCGGATCGATGATGCCCAGCAGCATTCGGATCGTGGTCGTCTTGCCCGCGCCGTTGGGGCCGAGGATGCCGGTAATGCTGCCGGTCGGCACCGCGAGGCTGACCCCGTCGACGGCGCGCGTGGTGTCGAACAGCTTGACGAGATCGTGCGCCTCGACGGCGTTGCCTTGGTCCATGCCGACCGTGCTAAAGGCCAAAGCGTAAATGACAATGAACATCGAGCAGGAAATCCGCGCGAAAGCGGCCGAGCTGGGGTTCGTGGCGTGCGGCTTCGCGCGGGCGGACGCGGCGGCGGAGGCGGGCCCGCGCCTGCTCAAGTGGCTCGACGATGGCCGGCACGGCGAGATGGGCTGGATGGAGACGCGCAAGGAGCAGCGCGCCTCGCCGAACGGGCTGTGGCCCGACGCGAAAAGCGTGATCGCGCTGGCGATGAGCTATGCGCCGGACCGCGACCCGCGCGCGCTGGAGGGGGCGAGCGATGTCGGGCGGATCAGCGTCTATGCGCAGGGCCGCGATTATCATGACGTGGTCAAGAAGCGGCTGAAGGCGCTCGCGCGGTGGCTGGTCGAGCGCTGCCCGAACGAGTTGAAGGTCTTCGTCGACACCGCGCCGGTGATGGAAAAACCGCTCGCCGCCGCGGCCGGGATCGGCTGGCAGGGCAAGCACACGAACCTGCTCAATCGCACGCACGGCAATTGGCTGTTCCTCGGCATCGTCTACACCACGCTGGAGCTGGAGCCCGACGCGCCGGGGCCGGAGCATTGCGGCAGCTGCACCGCCTGCATCACCGCGTGCCCGACCGCGGCGATCACCGCGCCGGGCCAGCTCGATGCGCGGCGCTGCATCTCGTACCTGACGATCGAGTTGGCCGGGCCGATCCCGCACGAGTTCCGCGCGGCGATGGGGAACCGGATTTACGGCTGCGACGACTGCCTGGCGGCGTGCCCGTGGAACAGTTTCGCCGAGGCGGCGCAGGCCAACGCGGCCTTCTTGGGAAGGGAGGATCTGCGCGCGCCCAAACTGGTCGAGCTTCTCGCGCTGGATGACGCGGCGTTCCGGGCGAAATTCTCGGGGTCGCCGATCAAGCGGATCGGGCGCAACCGGATGATCCGCAACTGCCTGATCGCGGCGGGCAATAGCGGGGACGGCGGGATGGTCGAGGCGGTGCGGCCGCACCTGTCCGATCCCGACCCGGTGGTGGTCGATGCGGCGCGGTGGGCGATGGAACGGCTAGCGGGCGAGGGTCCGGGCGCAGGCGTTTGATTCGACGCGCTCGCCGGTCGGGCGGCGGGCATCGACGTGGGTGACGTAGGTCTCCCGCCCGCTCCCACGCGGATAGAGATAGGCGTCGAGGACGCAGGTGGCGTTCGCCCATTGCAGCTTGGTCCCGGGTCCGGCGGCGACGCGCAGGCGCGGCTGGCCGAAACGGGCGGCGAGGTCGGAGGAGGACAGGCCGATCAGGGTGACCGCATTGTGCGCGACCGGGACGGTGGGCGCGGGGGTAACCGGGGCGTCCTGCGGGGCGAGGGCGCAACCGGCGGTGGCGAGGAAGATCGAGGCGGTGAGGAGGCGGCGCATGACCTACTAGTCACATTGCGAGGACCATATGGCAAGCTTGCTCGCGCCCCGCGTCGCGGCTAGGGGGCGCGCGGCTTTCCCCCGCTTTTTTGTAGGATTTCCCTCATGACCGCTCCCCGTTTCGACGTGCTGTGCATCGGCAACGCCATCGTCGACGTGATTTCCGACGCCAGCGACGCGTTCCTCGAGGCGCAAGGTCTCGACAAGGGTTCGATGCGGCTGATCGACCAGGCCGAGGCGGTTCGCCTCTACGGCGAGATGGGCCCGGGCCGCGAAGTCAGCGGCGGGTCGGCCGGCAACACGGCGGCCGGGCTGGCCGCGCTGGGCATCAAGACCGGCTTCATCGGCCAGGTCGCGACCGACGAGCTGGGCGACATCTACCGCCACGACATCGAGGCGCAGGGCGTCGAGTTCCTCGTGCCCGCCCGCGACGACGTCGGCGCGACGGCGCGCTGCCTGATCTTGGTCACACCGGACGCGCAGCGCACGATGAACACCTTTTTGGGCGCGGCGCAGTTGCTGGAAACGGGCGGTGTCGACATGGGCGCGGTGGCCGATGCGGGCATCACCTACCTCGAAGGCTATCTGTGGGACCCCGAGGCGCCGCGCGCGGCGATGGAGGCGGCGATCGAAGCGGCCCATGCCGCCGGCCGCCGGATCGCCTTCACGCTGTCGGACAGCTTCTGCGTGTCGCGCCACAAGGGCGATTTCCTGCGCCTGATCGACGAGAAAAAGATCGACATCCTGTTCGCCAACCAGGCCGAGATCGAGGAAATGGCGGGCATCGCCAACTTCGACGAGGCGGTCGCCCATTTCGCGGGCCGCGTGCCGACCCTGGTGGTGACGCGCAGCGAGCATGGCGCGGTGGCGGTGAAAGGCGAGGAACGCGCGAGCGTCCCGGCCGAGCCGATCGACAAGCTGGTCGACACGACCGGCGCGGGCGACCTGTTCGCGGCGGGCTTCCTCGCCGGCGAGGCGCGCGGGCTGGGGCTGGAGAAGAGCCTCAAGCTCGGCGCGATCGCCGCGGCCGAGGTCATCCAGCATTATGGCGCGCGGCCGGAGCAGGACCTCAAGGCGCTGGCCGCCGGGATCCTTTGAGGCGTTTGCGTTGCGGCGCCGGGCGTCATAGCCTGGGCCGATGCAACGCTGGTTCGCGATCTTGGCCTTTTCCTTGCTGACGGCGCAGGCGTCGGCTCAGCCGGGCGAGGTCGCTGGGATGTTCGGCCTTGGCGTCGATCCGCAGGACTGCAACCTTGCCATCGCAAAGCGCGTGCGGTTCGCCGATGTCGTCGCCGATCCCGTTCGTTTCCGATCGCAATGCGTGAAATTTCGGGCCGTCGCCAACGGGTCTGTGGCTTTCGCCGATGCACGCACGGCACGGCAGGCGGTGGATGGTAAGGCGGCGCGCGTAGGGTTGTATCACCGCGAGATGGCGGCCGATTTCCCGCGACGCCCGCGACTGGTCCAACTGGCAGGACTGGTTGGCGATTGCGCCGCCCTTTGGGCCGAAGCGGAGTATGTCGGCGGTTACTGCCACATGAAGGAGCGTGGCGCCTTCCTCATCGTAGGCGAGGTTCGGCAGCCGTAATCGAGGGACGGGCGCGGCCTCGCCAACTTGGGCTCTACAGCGTCACGAACACAGTGATCACCCCAAACGAAAAGGGGAGGCCCGAAAGCCTCCCCTTCTTTTTGTCCGCGTTGGACGCGCCGCTTAAGGCTGCGCGACCGGCGGCGGCAGGTCGTCTTCGTGGAATTCGACCGAGCCCCGGCCGACATGGCTGCGGCTGCGGCTGTAGCCGAAGTAGACGAGGCAGCCGATCGCGGTCCACACCGGGAGCACGATCATCGCCTCGAACGGCAGGTTGAGGAACAGGAACAACGTGCCGAGGATTGTCAGCGGACCGACGATGATCAGCCCCGGCACGGTGAACGGCCGCTTGCGGTTCGGCTCCTTCTTGCGCAGCAGCATGACCGCGATGGCGACCATGAAGAAGGCGTAGAGGGTGCCCGCGTTGGCGATGTCCGCCAGCGCGCCGACCGGCAGGAAGGCCGCCGCGACCGCCACGACCACGCCGGTGATCGCGGTGACGATGTACGGGGTCTTCCACTTCGGGTGGACCTCGGCCAGCTTTTCCGGGAGCAGGCCGTCACGCGCCATCACGAAGAAGATGCGGGTCTGGCCGAACAGCAGGATCAGGATGACCGACGGCAGCGCCAGGAAGGCGGCGATGCCGAGCGCGTTGCCGATGCCCGAGAAGCCGATCACGCGAAGGACGTGCGCAAGCGCTTCCTTCGAGCAGACGAGCGCCTCGGCATGTTCCGGCATCGCGCACTGGCGGGCCAGTTCTTCCGAGCCGGCCGGGAAGGGCACGCCGTTGGGGCCCATGATCGGCTGGCCGCCGACGGTGCCGATCGCGCCCGCGGTGACGAGGATGTAGAAGACCGTGCAGAAGAGCAGCGAGCCGATGAGTCCGATCGGCACGTTGCGCTGCGGGTCCTTGGTTTCCTCCGCCGCGGTCGAGACCGCGTCGAAGCCGACGTAGGCGAAGAAGATCGTCGCCGCCGCGCCGACCGCGCCGA
>CAZKCD010000118.1:0-6162 GCA_964551235.1 uncultured Sphingomonas sp. | reverse complement strand
TCGAACTGCCGACCAACACCGGCCGCGACTATGACGGCGGCAACCTCGCCCACCGTCCGCGCGCCAAGGGCGGCTATTTCCCGGTCGCCCCGGTGGACAGCGCGCAGGACATCCGCGCCGAGATGGTCTCGACCATGCTGGAAATGGGCTTGCCCTGCGACAAGCACCACCACGAGGTCGCCGCCGCGCAGCACGAGCTGGGCCTGACCTACGGCACGCTGACCCAGACCGCCGACCGCATGCAGATCTACAAGTATGTCGTGCACATGGTCGCCGCCGCCTACGGCAAGACCGCGACCTTCATGCCCAAGCCGATCGCCAAGGATAACGGCAGCGGCATGCACACCCACTTCTCGCTCTGGAAGGGTGGCAAGCCGCTGTTCGCGGGCAACGGCTATGCCGGCCTTAGCGAAACCGCGCTCTATTTTATCGGCGGCGTCATCAAGCACGCCCGCGCGCTCAACGCCTTCACCAACCCGACGACCAACAGCTACAAGCGCCTGGTTCCCGGCTTCGAAGCGCCGGTGCTGCTGGCCTATTCCAGCCGCAACCGCTCGGCCTCATGCCGCATCCCTTACGGCGCCGGCGAGAAGTCGAAGCGCGTCGAATTCCGCTTCCCGGACGCGCTTGCCAACCCCTACCTCGCTTACGCCGCGCTGCTGATGGCCGGCCTCGACGGCATCCAGAACCGCATCCATCCGGGCGAGGCGATGGACAAGAACCTCTACGACCTGCCGCCGGCCGAGCTCGTCAACGTCCCGACCGTCTGCGGCTCGCTCCGCGAAGCGCTCGTCAGCCTCGCCGCCGACAAGGACTTCCTCCTGAAGGGCGACGTCTTTTCCGAAGACCAGATCGACGCCTACATCGACCTCAAGTGGGAAGAAGTGATGCGCTGGGAAACCACGCCGTCGCCGGTCGAATTCGACATGTATTACTCGTCGTAACCGACATCACCGATCGAACAGCGCCGCTCCGGACCTTCCGGGGCGGCGTTTTCGCGTCCTTAGCTCTTTGTTCACCCTCTCCCTTCACAAGGGGCCGCGTCATGGCATGCGAGGTCCTTTCGATGAATACGTTTCGTTCCGCGCTCGACGATCGCCTCAAGAAAGCGACCGGCCCGGTCATGCCGGCGAAGAAGCCGCGCGGCGCCAGCGAGGATCTCGATTCGATCAAGGTCGGCCGTGCCGAACGCCGCACCGCCAATCACCGCGAAGACGATCGCCACCGGCTGGCCAGCGAAACCGCGCGGCTCAAGGCGGGGCGCAAGACGGTCGATGTCGAACTGATCAATCTGTCGGGCGGCGGCGCCATGGTCCGCACCGACGCATCGCTCCAGATGTGGGAGAAGGTCTCGCTCATCCTCGGTGACTGCGACGGCCTCGACTGCGCGGTGCTGTGGATCAAGGGCGACCGCGTCGGCCTTGAGTTCGCGCCCGAAACCCAGATCGGCGCGTCACGTCCGAAGCGGGACAAGCTGCTGCTCGACGTCCTTAAGCGCAATTTCCCCGACGTGAAGCAGGCGCCCGCCGCACCCGCCGCGGTCGAGAAGCCCGCCCCCGCCGGACCCGCCGACCAGCGCCGCACCGAGGCGCGCCACCCGCTAATCTGGTCGGGTGAGATTCTCTACGCGCACAGCGTGACCCGCGTTCGCCTGCGCAATATTTCCGATACCGGGGCGCTCGTCGACAGCACCGAATGTTTCCCGCCCGACGCGGAAGTCATGCTCGACCTCGGCGGCGCGGGCCAGCATTTCGCTCGGGTCTGCTGGTCGCGCGGCGACCAAGTCGGCCTCAAGTTCGCCAAGCCCTTCGACCTCTCGCTGCTCGCCCGCGAAAAGCCGGCGGTCGCCGACCATCACTGGGTGCAGCCCGACTATTTGCGCCAAGGGCGCAATGGCGAATCGGCATGGAGCAACGTCTCGCTCGACGAGATCGAAGGCTTCCTGCGGCGCTAAGCTGCGCTCAGTAATCCTTCGACACGCGGACGTTGGCGCTTGCCCGTCCGATGGTCGAAATGGACGACAGCAGGCTGAGCCACCGCGTGACCTGATATTCGACGCGCGTCGCCGAATAGCCCTGCCCGTCGGTGATCACCTCCACGTACAGCCGCCGCCCGATATATTTGCCGGCGCTGACCGCCGTTTTCTGGCCGGTCGCGACGTCCGCCGGCACGATCCGCAACCGGTCGAGTCCGACCGCGCGCCGCACGGCGTTGATCGGGTCGAGGCTGCCCGATCCCGACTGCAACGCCGCCACCGCCGAGGCCAGTTGAACCGCCTCGGCCGCCGACAGGTTGGTAATCGACGTGCCGAACAGGATCCGCGACAGGAGCTCGTCCTGCGGCAATTGCGGCACGCTGGAAAAGGTGATCTCCGGCTTGAGGCCCGTGCCGCGCACCAGCACCGCCGCATCCAGCCCCTGCACCCGCGCCTCCGCGCGAATGTCGAGCAACGGATCAGGCGGACTTTCACCCCGGAAGCGGATGATCCCGCGTTCGAGCCGGAAACCGCGCCCGGCGAATTCGTAATTGCCGCGAACAAGGTCGGCGCGGCCAGTGAGGCGCGGCGCGGCGATATTCCCCCCGATGGCGAGGTCGGTCGTCCACAGGCTGTCGATGCCCAGCCCGCGCACGCGTAGGTCCCCGCCGGTCACCTTGAGATCATAGGTCCACGGCGCCAATTGGCGGACCTCGATGATCTCGCCTTCGTCGCGCCCGACGTGGCGCACCGCCAGCTTGGGCACCCCCCGCGCGCCGGTCGCCTGGCCGAGCGTGAAGCGGCCCCGCTCCAGCTTGACGTTGCCCGCGATGGTACCGCCGTTGCCGTTCGACCGGATCGCCAGCGGTCCGGTCACCGTCGCGGCGATATCGTCGCGGTCGACCAGTTGCGCGTTGGCGGCCTGGAACTTGAGGTCGAAGGCCGGCGTCCCGCCCGAGAAGTCGATGGCGCCCGTCCCGCTGACCGTCCCGCCGCCCGGCGTCTGCCCGCTCACCCGGTCGAGTACCAGCCGCGACCCGTTGAACCGCCCGCTAGTGGCCACATTCTGAAGCACCATGCCGGTCACCGCGCTCTCGATGCGCGCCGCCTGCGTGCGCAGGCTGCCGCGAATCACCGGGTCGACGATCCGCCCGCCGACATCGGCCCCGATCGCCACCGGCCCGCTGAGATCGAAGACCTCGACCCCCGACAGCCGCCACAGCGTATCCGCCGGCCCGTTGTAGCGAATCTGGAACAGCATCGGCGCGTCGACCAATTGCTCCCAGATCGATCCGCCGCGGCCCAGCGGTGCCCAGCGTCCCTGCGCCCGCCCGACGGTCTTGCCGTCACTCACCGCAACCGCGCGCATCGCCGCCTTGCCATTCTCCAGCGCGGCCACCAGCCCGACGTCGATCGGCTTGGACGACAGCACCAGCCCGGAGCGGCTGAGTCCGCGCACCTTGAGGTTGGCCCGACCGCTCGGCCGTCCGCCTTCCCCGCGCCAGCGATAGTCGAGCGTCCCGCTCGCAATCCCGCTCAAGCCGAGATTGGGCCAGCCGATGTCGAGCAGCTGCAGCGGCAACGTCGCCAGCTCGGCGCGGATCGAAGGACTCGATCCGGTCTGACCGGAAATCGTCGCCCGCCCGCCGCCGAAACGCACGCGGGTCGGGGCGATCGCCCACCCGTCCTCGCTAGCGGTCAGGACCATCGGGCTCTCCAGCGTCAGCGCGCGCTCGTCCACATTCCCGCGCCCGGTAATGCTGATCCGCTCGCGGCCGATGGTGGCCACGCCGACAACCTCGAACGCCCGCCCCCGCCGTCCCGCGATCGCCGCGCGTATTTGCCCTTCACCGTCGACCAGCTTGCCGCTGGCGGTCAGACGCGCGACCTGCACCGCGCCATAGGTCAGCCCCCGCGCCACCACCGTCCCGTCAAGCGTCGTTCGTCCCTCGGCCAGCAGGATCGTCCCGTCGAGCTTCCCCGCGCGCACGCTGATGTCGGTCGTACCCGGAATGCGGGCCCCAGTGGCGCTGAGATGCGCCTCGATCGCCTGGTCCTCGCCAACCGGCCGGAAGGCGAGCGTTCCGTCGATCCCGCCGCCCGCCAGCCGCAGCAACCCGTTGAATCCGCCCGGATCGGCGGCGAGGTCACCCCGCGCCGTCGTTCCCGCGACATTGAGGGCGGCGATGGAGATGATCGCGCTCCGCCCCTTCGGCAGCAGGATTCGCCCGTCGGACGTGAATGGCCCGCCCTTCGACTGGCCCGTCGCGCGGTAGGCAAAGCCCTCCGCGATGGGGTCGAGCGTCAGGCGCATGTCGCGTACCCCCAGCGCCTCGTTCGGCCGCGCCAGGAATAGCTCGACCCGCGGCTTCTCGATCCTCCCGTCCAGAGCCAGGCGCAGCGGCCCGTAGGTCGCCTGCCGTCCGCTCGCCGTGATCTGGAACGTCCCGTCGCGCCGCCGGATGCCGCTTCCCGACACGCGCAGCTTGGGCGAATAGAGCTGGAGGTTGGTGAAGCGCAGGATTCCGTCGGTGGTGCGCTCGAGGTCGCTCGTCAGTCGGGGCAGGCCGCCGGTCAGCCCGCGGAAAAAGCCGTTGTCCAGCCGCCGCACCCACGCCTCGGCCTTGCCGACCACCCGCGCCTTCCCGCCCAGTCCGGGCACGACGCGCAGGTCGGTCTTGACGTCGACCACCCCCAACCCTGGAATCGTGTACCGCGTCAGTCCACCCGACACGAGGATGTTGAAGGCGCCGTTGCGCAGGTCGAGCATCAGCGACACCTTGCCCTTCAGCTTGTCGCTGCTGAGCTGGATGCCTTCGCCACGCACCAGCTGCGGGGTCACCGTCAGCACGCCCTCCAGCCGCACGTTCGCAAGGATCGCACCGGCGACATCGCCAACGCCCGTCACGCGCTGCGCCTGCAGCCGCAACGGCACGCGCACCGGCCACGGCGATCCGGTCCCGCGTCCTTCGGCGCGCACCCCTTCGAAGCCGACATTGTCGAACGCCACGCGCGGCGATGTCAGCCGGTAGGAATAGTCCGCCGTCCCGATCGGGCCGTCGAGCGTCGCGACCAGGCGCACGTTGCGCCCGGTCATGTTTCGGAACAGGGCTGGCGGGCGCAACAGATCGGCGCCGATGCGCAAATCGCGGTACCGGTTCGCGCCCAAGTCGATCGCCCCGCGCGCCACCGCCCGAAGCGCGGACGAGCCCAGGCGGAGTTCGCCGTCCAGCACCCGCTCCTTCAACGTCGCCTCACCGCGAATGGCCACGACCGGTGAGGTCAACCGAAGCAACTTGCCTTTGAAGATCTTGCCCGTCGCCGCCGTGCCCGACAGGCGATAGCGTCCCCCGTCCGCCGCCAGCGCCAGGGAGAGGCTCCGTGCGCCGTCGAGGTCGGCCACGGCGCGCCCGCGCCACCGCGTCCACGTTCCGTCGCCGGCAACCTGCAGCTCGATCGGCAAGCGTCGCCCGATCATGGCCGGCAGCAACCCGTCCGCCGGCGCGCTGACCTTTGCGTCGAGGTCGAAATCGTCGCGGTCCGGCTCGGCATCCAGCGCGATCCGGAAGCGGTCGGCGCCGCGGATTGCGCCGTCGAGCATGATCTTCGCCCGGCCCGCGCGAATATCCGCCGATCCGCGCAGCACGCCCACCCTGGGCGTGCCCGTGACGGCTTTGCCAAGCTCCAGCCGCCGGATCTCGAGGTGCCCGACCTGGATATCGAAGCCAGGCAAGATCGATCGCGTCCTCCCCGTCGGCCGCAATTCGGGCAGGCGGACCAGCGTGACCCGGTCGGCCTCAAGCCGGTCGATGTGCAGACGATTGAACAGGTACGCGCCCGGGGCCCAGTCGAGCAGGATATCGGGCGATGTCAGGAAAACGCCGTCGGGATCGGACACGCGCACATTTCGGAGATGCGCCTCGCCGAAAATTGATCCTTCGATTCGCCCGATCTCGATCTTCAGCCCCGATTTGATTTCCAGTTGCGCGATCCGGTCGGCCAGGAATCGATGTCCCGGTGCGGTATCGAGCAGGATGAGGCCGATCGACAGCAACGCGGCCAGCGCGATGAGCAGCCATCCCACTTCCTTGAGCAGCCGCCGGCTCCAATGCCTTTTGACGCGAGTGGGGTTGGGCGCGCCCGCGGCCAGCGGCGTGTCGGCGGGAAGTGCGGTCTCGCTCACCTCA
>CAZKCD010000117.1:0-6288 GCA_964551235.1 uncultured Sphingomonas sp. | reverse complement strand
CCTCGATGGTGGCGTTGAGCGCGAGCAGGTTGGTCTGGCCGGCGATGTCGCGGATCAGGCCGAGGATCGATTCGATCGCCTCGACGTGCGCGGACAGCGCCTGGCTGACCTTCACCGCCTGGTCGGCCTGGTCGCCGGCGCGGGTGGCGACGCCGGCGGCGACCTCCACCTCGGAACGGGCGTCCTCGATCGCGCGGATGAGGCCGGCGGCGGTCTGCGCCGCCTCGCGCATCGCGGTAGCGGACTGTTCGGCGGCGGCGGCGACCTCGCTGGTCTTGCCGAGCATGCCGCGGGCCGACGCGCTGGTCGCCGAGGCGGTGGCGCGCAGCGCCTCGCTTTCGGCGGTGCAGTTGCGGACCACGCCGAGCACCTTGCTGTTGAAGTCGCCGGCGACGCGGCTCTGGCTGCGCAGGCTTTCGTCGCGGGTGATGCAGATGGCGTGGTGGATGAAACAGTCGATCTCGATCGCCTGGACTTCCGAAAGGGTGCGGGCGAAGCGCACGACCTCGTCCTGGTCGGCGACCTTTCGGCGCAGGATGGCGAAGGCGGCCTCGGTCTCGGCGGCGAGGCCGGCGAGCAGGGTCGAGAGCGTCAGCCCGGCGTCGAGCGCGCGCTTGACGAAATCGTTGGCGATGCGCGTCCATTCGGGCTGGTCGATCCGCTCGAACTTGGCGGCGACATAGGGCTGGATCTTGCGCGACAGCGCGTCGATCTTGCTCGAATCGAAGACGTCGCGGACCTCGGGCGACTTGGCGTAGCGGACCCAGAATTCGCGCGCGATCTCGGCCGAATCGTCGGCGAGATACGACCACAATTCGCGCGCCCGGAGCGGCAGGTCGCCGGCAAGATCGTACATCGCCAGCCCGCGTCCCAGATCATAGTCCCCGTTCGCCCCCGAACCGACCACCGTTGCCATTCCCGATCACCCTTGTTGCGTCATTGCGTGGCCCCCCTGATGCCGCACAATGGTTAAGGGGCGGTTAGTGATGCGCGCCCGCCTTGCCAGCGGGGCCGCGGCTTTCTAGGGAGCAGCCAGACTTTTCCTGCCTTTGCGGACACGAGGAATCATGACGCGCAATCCCGACCGGCCGATGTCGCCGCATCTCACCATCTGGCGCTGGGGTCCCGGCATGCTGGTGTCGATCCTGCACCGCGTCACCGGCGGCGCGCTGACGGTGGCCGGGCTGGCCCTGCTGACGTGGTGGCTGGTCGCCCTCGAAGCGGGCGGCACGGCTTACGACCGCTTCGCCGCCGCGGCGACCCACCCGCTCGGCCTCATCGTCCTCGTCGGCCTGACCTGGGCCTTCTGGCAGCATCTCCTGAGCGGCATCCGCCACCTGGTGCTCGACACCGGCGCGGGGTTCGAGGCGCGCGTGAACCGCTTCTTTGCGGTGCTGACGCTGGCCGCTTCCCTGTTCCTTACCGCGCTGACCTGGGCGATCCTGATGGGAGTCTTCGCATGAGCATCGGCAAGAGCTCCACGCCGCTGGGCAAGGTCCGCGGCCTCGGGTCGGCCGGCCATGGCGGCGCCCACTGGCTCCACGAACGGCTGGTGAGCGCGGCGCTGCTGCTGCTCGGCCTGTGGTTCATCGTCTCGCTGCTGCTGCTGCCGACGCTCGACCGCACGACCGCCGTCGAATGGCTGCGCGCGCCGACCGGCGCGGTGCCGATGATCGCCTTCGTCTGGCTGACCTTCGACCATGCGCTCGACGGCATGCAGGTCGTCATCGACGATTACGTCCATGACGAGGCCAGCCGCCTGCTCGTTACCGGCATCGTCAAGTTCGTCGGTTACGGCGCGCTGGCGTTCGCCCTCTTCGCGCTTGCCAAGATCATTTTCGGAGCCTGACCCAACCATGTCCGCCTACAAGATCATCGATCATGTCTATGACGTCGTCGTCGTCGGGGCCGGGGGCTCGGGCCTGCGCGCGACGATGGGCGCGGCCGAGCAGGGGCTGAAGACCGCCTGCGTCACCAAGGTCTTCCCGACCCGCAGCCACACCGTCGCCGCGCAGGGCGGGATCGCCGCCAGCCTCGGCAACATGGGGCCCGACCACTGGCAGTGGCACATGTACGACACCGTCAAGGGCTCCGACTGGCTCGGCGACCAGGACGCGATCGAATATCTGACGCGCGAGGCGCCCGCCGCGGTCTACGAGCTGGAACATGCCGGCATGCCGTTTTCGCGCACCGACGACGGCAAGATCTACCAGCGCGCGTTCGGCGGCATGACCCAGAACATGGGCGAAGGCCCCGCCGCGCAGCGCACCTGCGCCGCGGCCGACCGCACCGGTCACGCCATGCTCCACACGCTCTACCAGCAGAGCCTGAAATATGACGCCGACTTCTACATCGAATATTTCGCGCTCGACCTGATCATGGAGGACGGGGCCTGCCGCGGCCTCATCGCGATGAACATGGACGACGGCTCGATCCACCGCTTCAGCGCGCAGGCCGTGGTGCTGGCGACCGGCGGCTATGGCCGCGCCTATTACAGCGCGACCAGTGCCCACACCTGCACCGGCGACGGCAACGCGATGGTGCTGCGCGCCGGCCTGCCGCTGCAGGACATGGAGTTCGTCCAGTTCCACCCGACCGGAATCTACGGCGCGGGCGTGCTCATCACCGAGGGCGCGCGCGGCGAGGGCGGGTATCTCACCAACTCCGAGGGCGAGCGCTTCATGGAGCGCTACGCGCCGAGCGCCAAGGACCTCGCCAGCCGCGACGTCGTGTCGCGCTCGATGGCGATGGAAATCCGCGAAGGCCGCGGCGTGGGCGAGCACAAGGACCACATCTTCCTGCACCTCGACCATATCCCGGCCGACATCCTGGCCGAGCGCCTGCCGGGCATCACCGAGACCGCCAAGATCTTCGCCGGCGTCGATTTGACGCGCCAGCCGATCCCGGTGACGCCGACCGTCCACTATAACATGGGCGGCATTCCCACGAACTATCACGGCGAGGTGGTGACGCTGAAGGACGGCAATCCGGACAGCGTCGTGCCCGGCCTGTTCGCGGTCGGCGAAGCGGCCTGCGTCAGCGTCCACGGCGCCAACCGCCTCGGCTCCAACAGCCTCATCGACCTCGTGGTGTTCGGCCGCGCGACCGGTCTTCGCCTTGGCGAGATCCTGACGCCCAACGCGGTGCAGAAGGCCTTGCCGAAGGGCAGCGAGGAACTGGCGCTGTCGCGGCTCGACAAGTTCCGGCACGCGGAAGGCAACACGCCGACCGCCGACATCCGGTTGGAGATGCAGCGCACGATGCAGGCCGACTGCGCGGTGTTCCGCACCGAGCGGACGCTGGCCGAGGGCGTCGCCAAGATCGACGCCATCTACAAGAAGATGGCCGACGTGCGCGTGTCCGACCGCTCGCTGATCTGGAACAGCGACCTTATCGAGACGCTCGAGCTGGACAACCTCATCGGCCAGGCGGCGGTGACGATGCACTGCGCCGCCAACCGCAAGGAAAGCCGCGGCGCGCACATGCACGAGGACTTCCCCGAGCGCGACGACAAGACGTGGATGAAGCACACCATCGCCTGGTTCGACGGCTGGGGCGGCACGGGCGGCGGGGTCAAGATCGACTACCGCCCGGTCCACACCTACACGCTGACCGACGAGATCGACTACATCAAGCCGAAGGCGCGGGTGTACTGATCGACGCGGCCTGCTGGGCGGCGGCCCTGGCGAACAGGCGCGCGGCGAGGATCCACAGCGCCGCGAAGAAGAAGTCGATGACCAGGGTGAAATGGCCGTCGAGCAGGTGCAGCGCGCTGAACAGCGCCTGCATCCCGGCCATGGCCAGCATGGCGCGGGCCATCAGCCGGGCCTCCCCCATCGCGACCAACGCGACGCTGATCGCCATCAGGACGATGGCCAGATAGGTCCAGTTGGCGGGATTGTCCTCGTTGCCGATAATCCCCACCGCCAGCGTGATCCACAATTGCAGGAACGGGCAGGCGACCGCGACGACGACCGCCATGCGGTAGGCGAGGTTGCGGCTGGCGCGCGCGGCGAGCTCGAACAGGCCGCCGACGATGCCGAACATGATCCCGGCGAAGACGAAGTCGCTGGCGGTCCAGTTGACCCCGTTGTCGAACTGCATCGCTACGGCGGGCAGGAGCAGCAGGCCGGCGGCCAGCGACCAGCCGGCGATGCGCAGGGTGCGGGTGGTTCGGTCGCTCATGTCGGTGGTGGGCACGCGTCTTCTCCTGTTGCTTGATCGAAGGCGCGACCGTGGCGGCAGGGGAGGCTGATGGTCATGAGCGCCGGATGAGGCGCGGGTGAGCAATCAGGAATTGGGGGCGGACAGCCGCTGGCGGGCGAGCAGGGCGGCGGTGACGAAGGTCGCGAACAGGGCCGCTTCGAACGCGGTGGCGGCGGGCAGGCCGAGGGCGAGCAGGCCGTCGAGGCGGAGCGGCGATTCGGGGAAGGCGGCGGCCAGCGCGGCGAGGCTGCCGGCGAGCAGGCGTCCGCCGAGGAGCGCGAGCGCCGCGCCAGTCACGCCGCCGAGGGCGAGCGCGGGGAGCAGGCGAAGCGCGGGGGCGGCGAGGCACAGGCGCTGGGCGAGGGCCACCGACAGGCCGGTCGCGAGACCGACTGCGGCGCTGTCGAGCGGCCCCGTGAAAGCCCCCGGCGCTCGGCCGAACAGAAGCACGAACAGGTCGTTGCCGACGATCGCGGCGAGCGCGCCGATCGCCAGCCCGCCGAGCGCGCCGCCCGGCGCCGCCCGCCATTCCCGGCCCGCCAGAGCAATGCCGAGGCCGACGAAGCCGCCGCCGAGCACGCCGAGCATCAGGCACAGGCTCATGAACGCCAGCATGGTCGAGGCCGCGCCGAGGCCGGCGCTGACCAGTCCCGCCGAGGCATAGAGCGCGCCGCCGACCAGCCCGGCCAGCCCGCCGCCGATGGCCGCCGCGAGCGTGTCGGCGAGGATCGCGCGGGGACGGGTGTCGCCATGGCCCGCCACGGCCTTTTCCGCCTCGACCGGGGCGATGAAGCGGTAGCCGTGGCCGGGCACGGTGGCGATGAAGCGCGGGTCGCCGGCCTTGTCGCCGAGGGCCTGGCGGAGCGCGCGGATGCATTGGGTCAGCGCCTCGTCGGTGACCGGAGCGCCGCGCCAGACGGCATCGTTGAAGCGTTCCTTCGTCACCAGCTGCCCGGCGTTGGCGACGAGCAGGGCGAGCGCGTCGAAATAACGGCCTGACAGCGCGACCTCCCGCCCGTCGCGGCTGAGCCGCCGCTCGTCGGGGTCGAGCCGGAAAAGGTCGAACAGGAGGGCGGGCGCGCGCATCGCGTCGGAGCCTAGGGGAAGGCGGGGGGCCGCTTCAAGCGGGGGCTGGCGAGCGCGCCCGCAAGCGGCTAAGCCGCGCCGCTTATGACTGATCCGAAGCCCCCGAAGCGCATCTTTCCGACCGCGAAGGTCGACAGCGCGTCCGCCAAGCATGTGCCCTCCAGCCCGCAGACCGAGAGCGAAGCCTACAAGCTCGCCTTCCAGGACAATGACTTCCTGCTGCGCGAGGACCTGCGCCCCGTCCGCTTCCAGCTGGAACTGCTGAAGCCCGAATTGCTGATGAACGAGGCGAAGATCGCCTCGACCTTCGTCTTCTACGGCTCGGCCCGCGTGCCCGAACCGTCGAAGGCCGCCGAGGTGGCGGCGCGCGCCAAGACTGACTGGGAAAAGACGGTCGCCGACCGGCTGGTCGCCAAGGCGCATTATTATGACGAGGCGCGCAAGCTGGCGCGGATCGCCAGCACCTTCCCGGTCGACGAGAGCGGCGAGCGCCACTTCGTCGTCTGTTCGGGCGGCGGGCCGTCGTTCATGGAAGCGGCCAACCGCGGTGCCCATGACGAGGGCAAGGAATCGATCGGCCTCAACATCGTGCTGCCGCACGAGCAACTGCCGAACACCTTCGTCACCCCGGACCTCAGCTTCCAGTTCCACTATTTCGCGCTGCGCAAGATGCACTTCCTGCTCCGCGCCCGCGCGGTGGCGGTGTTCCCGGGCGGGTTTGGGACGTTCGACGAGATGTTCGAACTGCTGACCCTCATCCAGACCGGCAAGGTCCGGCCGCTGCCGATCCTGCTGTTCGGCAAGGAATTCTGGAACCGCGTGGTGGATTTCGAGGCGCTGGCCGAGGAAGGCGTCATCAGCCCGCACGACCTCGACCTCATCACCTGGTGCGAAACCGCCGAGGAAGCCTGGGCCGCCGTCTGCGACCATTACGAAGTTTGCTAAGCGCCCCCGAGCGGTGCGACACGATTGCCGTGCAATCGTGGGCAACGCGAA
>CAZKCD010000116.1:4911-6294 GCA_964551235.1 uncultured Sphingomonas sp. | reverse complement strand
ATCCGCGACATCGCCGGCCAGACCAACCTGCTCGCGCTCAACGCCACCATCGAGGCGGCGCGCGCGGGCGATGCCGGCCGCGGCTTCGCGGTCGTCGCGCAGGAAGTGAAGAGCCTCGCCAGCCAGACCGCCCGCGCCACCGACGACATCACCGCCAAGATCAGCGCGATCACCGCCGCGACCAAGCAGACCGTCGAAAGCAACGCGTCGATCAGCAAGACCGTCGAGGAAGTGGAGGCCAGCGCCGGCCGCAATCGCCAGGCGATGGAGCTGCAGGCCCAGACGGTGACGATGATCACCGCCGCCGTCGACGAGACCGCGCTCGCCGCCGACTCGATGAGCTCGACCATCGCCGCGATCCGCGCCGACACCGAGAATGTCGCTCGCGACATCGACAATGTCGAACAGGGCTTCGGCCGCGTGTCGAAGCAGATCGAGGAATTTTCGGACGCGACCAGCAGCTTCGTCAGCCGCCTCGCCTCCTAAGTCCGTTTCGCTCTCCCTTTCGCCCCCGCTTGGCCTCGGCTAGGCGGGGGCGATGCATATCCTGCTCACCGGAGCCAGCCGCGGGATCGGTGCCGCGACCTTCCACGCCTTGACCGCCGCGGGCCACCGCGTCGCCGGCCATTCGACCCTCGGCAATGACGGCCTGATCGCCGCCGACTTCGCCAAGCCCGACGCGCCCCGCCGCCTGTGGGAACAGGCGTTCGAGGCCCTGGACGGACGGATCGACGTCCTCGTCAACAACGCCGGCATCTTCGAGCCGGTCGACGACAATGCCGACGACGCCGCCTGGCACGCCGCTTGGGGCCGGACGATGCAGGTCAATTTGCAGGCCAGCGCCGACCTGTGCCGGCTCGCCATCGCCACGTGGCGCGGTGCCGGAACCGGCGGCCGGATCGTCAACGTCGCCAGCCGCGCCGCCTATCGCGGCGACAGCCCGAAGCACTGGCATTATGCCGCGTCCAAGGGCGGCATGGTGGCGATGACCAAGTCGATCGCGCGCGGCTACGCCGCCGAGAACATCCTCGCCTTCGCCGTCTGCCCCGGCTTCACCGCCAGCGAGATGGTCGAGGATTATCTCGACAGCCGCGGCGGCGCCAAATTGCTCGCCGACATCCCGCTGGGCCGGGTCGCCACCCCCGATGAGATTGCCGAGGTCATCCGCTGGCTCGCCACCGACGCGCCGGCCAGCGCGACCGGCGCGGTGATCGACGCCAACGGCGCCTCCTATGTCCGCTAGCCTGCTGCTCCTCGCCGCGCAGATCGCGATTACGCTCGGCAAGGCCCCGCCGCCGGTCGAGCGCCCCCGTGCCCCGATCGAGGTCGCCGGCAAGCAATGGGCCGCGACCTGCAAGGACTGGGACGACTGGAACACGCCCG
>CAZKCD010000116.1:0-4811 GCA_964551235.1 uncultured Sphingomonas sp. | reverse complement strand
ACCGTGAAGGACCGCGACGAGCTTCGCCTCTACGACATGAAGTTCACCGCCATCGCCACCCCCGGCCACACGCCGGGCGCCCTCACCTGGCGCTGGGAAAGCTGCGACGGCGGCGTCTGCCGGACGATGGTCTATGCCGACAGCATGACCGCGGTCAGCCGCGACGGCTACAAATTCGCCGACCACCCCGATCTCGTCGCGACCTTCCGTGCGTCCTTCGCCAGGGTCGCCGCGAGCCCCTGCCAGATCCTCCTCACCCCCCACCCCTCGGGCAGCAAGATGCGCGACCGTCTCGCCGGCACCGCGCCGCTGGTCGACGAGAATGCCTGCAAGGCCTACGCCGCGCAGCAGAGCGCCGCGCTCGACGCCCGCCTCGCCAAGGAGATTACGCCATGAGCTGGCGCGTGACGCTCGACTGCACCAAGGCCGAGGCCGAGGCCCTGCCCGACGCCGACGACCTCTTCCCGGCCAGCGACAGCCCGCCGGTCATCGTCGCGCAGGAGCCCGACGAGACCAAGCCCGACGAATGGCGCATCCACGCTTACTTCGACCACCAGCCCGGCTGGGACGAGATGAAGGTGCTTGAAGGCCTCGCCCGCGACGGCGATCCCGTGCTCGAACGGCTCGAGGATGCCGACTGGGTGACCTTGAGCCAGGCCGGCCTCGCCCCGATCCGCGCCGGACGCTTTTTCGTGCACACGCCGATGCACTTCAAGGACCGCCCCGCCGATACCGTCAATTTCGAGATCGACGCCGGCCTCGCCTTCGGGACCGGCCAGCACGCGACCACCGCCGGCTGCCTCGCCGCGCTCGACCGGCTGGCGGTTGCGGGCCGCGCCTACGCCAATATCGCCGACATCGGCACCGGGACCGGCCTCCTCGCCTTCGCCGCGCTGGCGCTGTGGCCCGAGGCGAAGGGCATCGCCACCGACATCGACCCCATCAGCATCGACGTGACGCGCGACAATGCCGCGATTAACGGCATCGCGCTCGGCCATGGCGCGGGCGAGTTGCTGCTCGCGGTCGCCGACGGCATGGACGATCCGATGATCGCCGCACGCGCGCCCTACGACCTGCTGATCGCCAACATCCTCGCCGGCCCGCTGATCGAGCTGGCCCCCAGCTTCGCCGCCGCGGTGACGCCCGGCGCGACCATCGTGCTCGCCGGGCTCCTCGACACCCAGGCCGACGCCGTCATCGCCGCCTACGAAGCGCAAGGCTGCACCGTCCAC
This sequence comes from uncultured Sphingomonas sp., assembly GCA_964551235.1. GTDB lineage: Bacteria > Pseudomonadota > Alphaproteobacteria > Sphingomonadales > Sphingomonadaceae > Sphingomicrobium. The sequence continues at coordinate 3,579 of CAZKCD010000116.1, read as the reverse complement.
GAACGCGGCAACGGCGAATGGTGCGTTCTGGTCTTGCAGGCGCGAGCCTGAGCGCGAAACGCCGCACCTATCATTTTGCCGCCGATGCGCTATAAGGGGGGCGCTACCAGTCGCTACTTGACGGTTTTTGGCGCTACCCAGCTCCTCATTCCAATCGCTTCGCCTCTTCTAGCCTGAAGGGGTCGATTGGCGATCCCCGGATATGACCAAGGAACTGTTATGCCCATCGGCACCGTAAAGTTTTTCAACGACGCCAAAGGTTTCGGCTTCATCGCCCCGGAAGAGGGCGGCAATGACGCCTTCGTCCACATCAGCGCCGTCGAGCGTTCGGGGATGCGCACGCTGACCCAGGACCAGCGCGTCAGCTACGACCTCGAGCCCGATCGCAACGGCAAGACCTGCGCGACCAACCTCAAGGCCGAATAGCCTAATCTCCCGGTCCGGTCCGTTCCATTGTCATGGGGCGGGCCGGGCCGGGACCGAACGAAAGCCATCCCCTGAACGATTTTGCATCCTTCACCGCGCAGGCCGACAAGGCCCGGGCCGAGGCCAAGGCCGCGACGCTGGAAAATGTCCGCGCCCGCTGCCTGCGTTCCGCCCAGGCGTGGGACGAAATGGCCAGCCGTGTGCAGCGCGTCGCCGAGATGCGCGCCAACCTCGATGCCGCCAAGGAGCGCGAACGCGCCGGCGAGCCGTCCGCGGAAACCCGCTGGCCCAAACCCATCGATCAATAGAAATGAACTTCATGACGACCAATTTGTCGCGCGCCGAGCGCGCGCCGCGTAGCTCGCTTCGCGAACCCTCGCTGTTCCGGCGCCTCAGCGCCGCCGAGCGCCATGCCGCCCGTCTCCTCGCCGTCGAGTCCGCGATCGCCGTCCTCGGATAACCCCAGGTCGGCCCGGTCGTGGGGCCGGACGGTCGGCGCTAATATTGCGCCACGATGGCCGCCCATTCCGCTTCGCCGATCACGCGCACGCCCAGTTCCTCGGCCTTCTTGAGCTTCGATCCCGCGCCCGGACCGGCCACCACCAGGTCGGTCTTGGCGGAGACGCTTCCCGCCGCCCGCGCGCCCAGCCGTTCGGCCTGCGCCTTGGCTTCGTCGCGGCTCATCGTCTCGAGGCTGCCGGTGAAGACGATCGTCTTGCCGCTCCACTCGGTCGCCCGCGCGGTCGACACGAAGGCGGCCGGTTTCGCCAGCGCCAGCAACGCCGCGACTTCGTCCCGGTTGTGCGGCTCGTGGAAGAAATCGACGATCGCTTCGGCCACCACGCCGCCGACGCCCTCGACGTTCGACAATTCGGCCACCGCGCCATCGCTGCGCGCCACGCGCTCCAGTTCCTCGATCGTCCCGAAGGCCTTCATCAAGTCCTTCGCGGTGACCGCGCCGACGTGGCGGATGCCCAGCCCGAACAGGAAGCGCGCCGGGTCGAAGCCTTGCCTGCCGTCGATCGCGGCGAGCAACTTGTCGACGCTCACCGCCTGCCAGCCCTCGCGCCCGATCAACTGGTCGCGACGCGCCTTCAGCCGCCAGATGTCCGACGGCTTTTCCAGCCAGCCCAGCGCGACGAATTCCTCGATCGACTTGGCCCCCAGCCCGTCGATGTCCATCGCCCCGCGCGAGACGAAATGTTTCAGCCGTTCGATCCGCTGGGCGGGGCAGATGAGGCCGCCCGTGCAGCGCACGTCGACCTCGCCCTCCTCGGCGACGGCCTCGCTGCCGCATTCCGGGCAATGATCGGGGAAAACATACGGATCGCGTGAGCTTTCGCGCGTCAAGTTCTCGACCACCTGCGGGATGACGTCGCCGGCCCGCTGGATACGGACGCGGTCGCCGACCCGAAGCCCCAGCCGCGCGATTTCGTCGCGGTTGTGCAGCGTCACGTTGCTGACGATCACCCCGCCGACCCCGACCGGCTTCAACCGCCCGACCGGCGTCAGCTTGCCCGTCCGCCCGACCTGGATGTCGATCGCTTCCAGCGTCGTCTCGGCCTGCTCGGCCGGGAACTTGTGCGCCAGCCCCCAGCGCGGCGCCCGCGCGACGAAGCCCAGCCGTTCCTGCAGGTCGAGCCGGTCGACCTTGTAGACCACGCCGTCGATGTCGAACGGCAGGTCGGCCCGCTCCTGCTCGATCCGCCGGTAATGCGCGAGCGCTTGCCCGACGCCCTCGACCCGCACCAAGAGGTCGCTGACCGGGATGCCGAACCCCGCGATCCGTGCCATCGCGCCCGACTGCGTGTCCGCCAATGCCGCGCTCACCTCGCCCCAGCCATGGGCCAGGAAGCGCAGGGGCCGCGCCGCCGTCACTCCCGCATCCTTCTGCCGAAGCGACCCCGCCGCCGCGTTGCGCGGATTGGCGAAGATCTTGCCGCCGCTCGCCTCCTGCCGCTCGTTGAGCGCCGCGAAGTCGGCCTTGGCCATGTAGACCTCGCCGCGCACCTCCAGCACCGCCGGCGCGCCCTCGATCCGCTGCGGAATGTCCGAAATCGTCCGCACGTTGGCGGTCACGTCCTCGCCCACCGCCCCGTCCCCGCGCGTCGCGGCGAGCACCAGCACGCCATCCTCGTAGCGCAGCGAGCAGGACAGGCCGTCGATCTTGGGCTCGGCGGTCAGCGCGACGGGCGCATCGGCGGGCAGCGACAGGAACCGCCGGATGCGCGCGACGAACTCGGCCACTTCCTCGTCGGCGAAGGCATTGTCGAGGCTCAGCATCGGCCGCGCGTGCGTGACCTTGGCGAGGCTCGAGGTCGGCGCCGCGCCCAGCCGCTTGGACGGCGAATCCGAACGCACGAGGTGCGGAAACGCCTCTTCCAGCGCGCGATTCTCGCGCACCAGCGCGTCATAATCCGCGTCCGAAATCTCCGGTGCGTCCTGGTCGTGGTACAGCCGGTCGTGCTTGGCGATCTCGCGCGCCAGCCGCATCAACCGGTTGGCGGCCTCGGCCTCGCTCGGGGTCGTCGTGTCGGTCATTCCATTCCTGCCAGCAAGTCCGCGATTTTGGCGACGCTGTTCATGTTGCGCGACGTGCCTTTCCGGATCGTCGGGATTTTCAATCGGGTCTTGGCGATGCCCTCGCCATAGGAAACGTAAACCCCGCGCGGGCCGAGGGCCAGTCGTTCCCCACCCACATCGCGGGCTTCGTCGATCATGGCCTGGTGCGGCTCCTCGTCGAGGAAATAGGCCATGACGCGGCTCGGCTTGTCGTCGGTGAACGGATTGGCGGCGACCATCGCGCGCATGTCGGCGGCGGATCGGACGAACACCGGCACCGGCTTGCCGAAGAAGCCCGCCACCCGCTGAGCCAGCGCATCGCGCGCGGCCGCCTCCCCGGCGTCGCTCCGGAAGAGCAAATTCCCGCTGGCGATGAAGGTACGCACGTTGGCGAATCCGCAATCCTCGCCGAAGGACCGCAACGTCGCCATCGGCAGCATCCCCGTCCCCGACACGTTCACCGCCCGAAGCAGCGCGACATAGGGCGTCAACGCAAACTCTCGGCCAGATAATCCTCGAGGCTCGCCCAGCTCCGCTCGGCCGCCAGCGCGTTATAGGCGACGCCGTCGACCTCAAGCGCTGCGGCATTGG
>CAZKCD010000115.1:0-6388 GCA_964551235.1 uncultured Sphingomonas sp. | reverse complement strand
CTCGGCGCGGTCGAGCTGAACATCGCGCTGACCGCGCTGGTGATCGGGTCGGCGTTGTTGCTGCTGTCGGCCTTCTGGCACCAGGCGCGGCGCATCGTGGTGCACCAGCTGCCGGGGTCGCTGCAGGGCAAGCTGCCGCTGCTCGACCGGGCGGTCAGTCCCGCACCAGCCGCATAAGGCGCCGCTCGATCGGGGCCAGGACACCGGCAAGGTCGTGGCCCCTTTTGAGCACCACCCCATGCTCGGAAACGAGCGCATACGCCCCCTGCTTCATCCGAAGCTGGGGGCGTTTTTCGATGCGGATCTCGGGCCGTTCAGTGTAGCGGCGGAAGGCCGCGAACGAGGCGACGTCGCGGCTGAAATCCATCGCATAGTCGCGCCAGTGGCCGGCGGCGACCATCCGCCCGTAGAGGTCGAGGATGCGCTGAAGCTCGTCGCGGTCGAAGGCGGTGACGGCATGACGGTCGAACGGCCCCGGAAAGGGCGCGATGACGCTCAAGCGCTCTTTTCCTCGGCCGCGGGCTGGAGACGGGCGCGCACTTCCTGCAATTCGCGGCGAAGGGCGGCGATTTCCTCCTCGAGCTCGCACAGGCGGGCGCGCTGCGGATCCATGTCCTCGCCGCACGGCGTGCCGTAGGGGACGAAGCCCGGGCTGTAGTGAACGGCGTCAACCGGCACCGGCCGCGCCGGGATGCCGACCACGGTGGTGTCGGGAAGCACGTCCTTGGTGACGACCGCGTTGGCGCCGACCCGGCCGCCCTTGCCGACGGTAATCGGGCCGAGCACCTGCGCGCCGGAGCCGATGACCACCCCGTCCTCCAGCGTCGGGTGACGCTTGCCGCCGACGCCGGTCGACGGGTTGGTCCCGCCCAGCGTGACATTCTGGTAGATGGTGACGTCGTCGCCGATCAGCGCGGTTTCGCCGATGACGGTGAAGCCGTGGTCGATGAAGAAGCGGCGACCGATGGTCGCGCCCGGGTGGATGTCGATCGCGGTCAGCGCGCGCGACAGGTGATTGACCATGCGAGCGAGGAAATAGAGTTCACCGCCGAACAGCCAATGGGCGACGCGGTGCAGCGCCAGCGCGTGGACGCCGGGGTACAACAGGATTTCCCAGCGCGAGCGCGCCGCGGGGTCGCGGGCCTTCACCGAGTCCAGATAATCGATCAGCGACTGCACGCGCCCTTGGGCTCCTTCATTCTCGCCCCGTAATTTAGGCGCGGCGCCGCCATTTATCCAGACGCGCCCGCCCCCCTATCGCCAATCGCCCTGTTCGATTATTGGACGCGCCTCCAACGAGGGAAGCGATGACCGTCCATTTGCCGACCGTGAAGCAGCTGCAATATCTGGTCGCGCTTCGCCAGCACGGCCACTTCGGGCGCGCCGCCGAGGCCTGCTACGTCACCCAATCGACGCTGTCGGCGGGCATCCGCGAACTCGAAAGCCTGCTTGGCCTGACGCTGGTCGAGCGCACGCGCCGGGTGGTGCGTTTCACCTCGCTGGGCAACCGCATCGCCGACAAGGCGGTCAAGGTGCTGCGCGAGACCGAGGAGCTGGCCGACCTCGCCCGCGCCGAAGGGAAGCCGCTTACCGGCGATCTGCGCATGGGCGTCATCCCGACCATCGCGCCCTTCCTGCTGCCCGCGCTGTTGCCGCGGCTGCGCGACCAGTGGCCCAAGCTGAAGCTGTTCCTGCGCGAGGAGCCGAGCGCGGCGGCGTGCGAGGCGCTGCACCGCGGCCAGCTCGACTGCGTGTTGCTGGCGCGGCCTTATGCCTGCGGCGAGGTGGACCAGGCCGATTTGTTCGACGATCCGCTGCTGGTCGCCTTCCCGGCGGGCGAGGCGCCCGCGGCCGAGGCGGTCGATGCCGATGCGCTCGACGACGAACGCATGCTGCTGCTTGAGGACGGGCATTGCCTGAAGGACCATGCGCTGTCGGCCTGCAACCGCCCGGGCCTGCGCGCCGACGCGACGATGCTGGGCACCTCGCTCCACACGCTGGTGCAGATGGTGGACAATGGGCTGGGCATGACCTTCGTCCCCCAGATGGCGATCGACGCCGGGCTGCTGGCGGGAACGCGGGTGACGGCGCGGCGGCTGGACTCGGACGGCGCGTCGCGGCGGATCAGCCTGGTCTGGCGCAAGTCGAGCCCGCGCGAGGAGGAATTCCAGCTGCTGGCCGAAGCGCTGCGCGCGGCGGCGCGGGCGCGCGGCTGATCAGTCCATATATTTGAGGCCGACCCGCAGGTAATCGTAGCCGGTGACCAAGGTCAGCGCGGCCGCCGCCCACAGCGAGACGATGCCGGTTTGGTGGATCCAGTCCTGCGCCGGGAAGCCGCCGCCGAGGATGAGCGCGCCGAGCGCGACGAGCTGGAGCGTCGTCTTCCACTTGGCGAGCGCGCTGACCGGCACCGAGACGTTGAGCGGACCGAGAAATTCGCGCAGCCCCGAGACGATGATTTCGCGCAGGAGGATGACGAGCGCCGGGATGATCGCGAAATTCTGGAGGATCGGCGGGGCGTCGTCGGCACGACGCGAGGCCATCAGCATGACGATGACCGCCGCGACCATGATCTTGTCGGCGATAGGATCGAGGAACTGGCCCAGCCGGCTGATCTGGCCCTGCGCGCGGGCGAGGTAGCCGTCGAAATAATCGGTGATGCCGACGAGGCAGTAGAGGACGAAGGTGATGAGATAGTCGACCGGCGTCGGCTTCCACAGGAGGAAGACGAGGATCGGCACCGCCAGAATGCGCGACAGCGTCAGGATGTTGGGCAGGTTCAGCATGGTCGCCGCGGTGACTATAGGAATTGGACAAGCAATCAAAGGTGGCTATCGCAGGCGCCGAGTCCAACGTCGAAGGGCGCCTTTCGCCTTGATGCAAAATGTTGCCCACCTGCTGCGGTCGCGGCGTTTCGTGCCGCTGTTCTGCACGCAGGCGCTCGGCGCCTTCAACGACAGCCTGTTCAAGCAGGCGGTCGTGCTGTTCGTCACCTACCAGCTGTACAGCGACCCGACGCGCGAGGCGCAGTTCAACGCCATCGCGCAGGGCCTGTTCATCCTGCCCTTCTTCCTCTTGTCGGCGGCGGCCGGGCAGCTGGCCGACGTGCGCGACAAGGCGAGCATCATCCGCCTCGTCAAGGCGGCCGAGATCGGGATCATGGTGGTCGGCGGGATCGGCCTGTGGCTGCACAATATCGCGCTGATGCTGGTCGCGGTGTTCGCGATGGGCGTGCATTCGACCTTCTTCGGGCCGATCAAGTACGCGATCCTGCCGCAGCATCTGAAAAAGGACGAGGTGCTGGGCGGTACCGGGCTGGTCGAGGCCGGCACCTACATGGCGATCCTCGGGGGGACGGTCGCGGCCGGCGCGCTGGCGGCAAGCCCGCAGGCGGCGGCGATCACCTGTATCGTCATTGCCGGGATCGGCCTGATGACCGGGCGCCAGGTGCCGCCGGCGCCGCCGAGCAGCGACGCGCGGCCGCCCGACTGGCACATCATCCGCGCCTCGATCCGGCTGGTCCGCGACACGATGAAGATCCCGCGGCTGTTCCTTGCCATCTGCTCGATCAGCTTCTTCTGGACGATCGGCGCGGTGCTGGTGATCATCTTCCCGCCGCTGGTGAAGAACGTGCTGGGCGCGAACGAATATGTCGCAAGCCTGTTCATCGCCATCTTCTCGGTCGGCGTGGCGATCGGGTCGGGTGCGATCAACCGCCTGCTCAAGAGCGAGGTGTCGGCGCGCTACGCCCCCGCCTCGGTGCTGGCGATGGCGGCGTTCGTCATCCTGCTCGACATCGTCGCGCGGGCTTGGGCGGGCCATGCCGAGGGCGAACTCATTACGCTGGGTAACTTCATCCACCAGCCGAGCGCGCCGCTGATGATCTTCGCGCTGCTGGGTGTCGCGGTAACCGGCGGCATGTTCGTGGTGCCGCTCTACGCCTTCCTGACGACCACGGTCGACAAGTCGGAGACGGCGCGGACGGTGGCGGCCAACAACATCGTCAACGCCGGCGCGATGACGGTCGGCGCGATGGCGGCGCTGGCGATGTCGAGCCTGGGCTTCGGGCCCAACGACCAGTTGCTGCTGGTCGCGGCGATGTGCCTCGTCAGCGCGTGGCTGGGGTGGAAGCTGCACAAGGCGTGCGACGATTGCCCGCCGCTCGAACCGCGCGACATCGGCGGGCACCACTAGGCGAACCGGCGCGGCCGGTCAGGCCAGGTAGACGCTCATGAACACTAAGCCGCCGAGGAAGAAGGCGGCGAAGAGGCGGAGGTCGTTGAGCAGGCTGGTCGTTCCCGCGGCCGGCAGCGCGACCGCGACGGGGCGACGCCCGAAACGGGCGGTATCGCGACGGGACGAGGCGCGCAGCCGGTGCATCGATATTCCTTAATGCCTTCTTTACCATCTCCTTCAACACTTCATTTGCCATAGGTTTCCGCCCCGTCCCGATCCGGGACGAGGTCGCGATGCGCGATGCGGGAGGTGCGCGCTAAGGGGTCAGGAGGCGCGGCGCGCGCGGGCCGCGGGCTCGCTGTCGCGCGGACGGCCGAGCAATTGCACGGCCTGGTTGCCGTTCATCGCCTTGCCGAAATACCAGCCCTGCCCCTGTTCGCAGCCGAGGCCGAGCACGGCGGTGTGCGTCGCGGCATCTTCGATCCCCTCGGCGACGACGGGGACCTTGAGCGCCTTGGCGAGATCGGCCACCGCGCGGACGATGGCCGCCATCTCGCGGTCGTGGGCGACGGCGGCGATGAAGCAGCGATCGACCTTGATCATGTCGAACGGCAGCGAGCGCAGGTGCGACAGCGAGGAATAGCCCGTCCCGAAATCGTCGAGCGCGAGGCGGATCCCCTGGTTCTTGAGGCTGACCGCGATCGAGCGGGCAAGCTCGAGATCCTCGAACAGCGAGCTTTCGGTAATCTCGACCACCAGGCGATGCGCCGGGAAGCCATGCTCGGCGAGCAGCCGGACGAGCCGCTGGGCAAGCCACGGGTCGCTCAATTGCACCGGCGAGATGTTGACGGTGAGGTTGAAATTGCCCGGCCACTTCGACGCCTGCTGCAGCGCGGCGGCGATCACCTGTTCCGACAGGCGGGCGATCAGGCCATGCTCCTCGGCGATCGGGATGAAGGTATCGGGCAGGATGAGGCCGCTCAGCGGGTGGTTCCAGCGGGCCAGCACCTCGAAGGCGGTGATCTGGCCGGTGGCGAGATCGACCTGCGGTTCGAAGAAGGGCACGAACTGCTGGTGCTCGAGCGCGTAGCGAATGCCCTGTTCGATCTCGACATGGGCGATCAGCGCCTGCTGCATACCCTCGTCGAACCAGATCGGGCGGGCCGAGCGCGCGCTGCGCGCCCGTTCGAGCGCGATATCGGCACGGCGCAGCATGTCGGGCAGCGCCAGGTCCGCCGCCGGTCCGCCCGCGATGCCGGCGTAGGCGCCGACCTGCAGCATCTTGTCGTCGAGTTCGAACGGCGCGGCGACGCGGCGAAGGACGGTGGTCGCGATATTGTCGACCTCGCCCGATTCGAAGTCGGCGACGGGCAGCGCGATGGCGAATTCGTCGCCGTTGAGACGGGCCACAAGCGCGTCCGACGGCACCAGCCGGCCGATCGCGCTGGCAATCCGGCGCAGGAACTCGTCGCCGACCTCGTAGCCGTGACGGTCGTTGATCGCCTTGAAGCGGTGCAGCTGGAGCGAGATAATGGCGAGGTGGCGCCCTTCTGCGGCAAGCCGGTCGCGCAGCAGCTGGCCGGCGTCGGCCAACCCCTTGCGATTGGCCAGGCCGGTGACGATGTCGGTGGTGGCGAGGTGCGCGGCGCGGCGCTCGGCGTCGGCCCGCCGCTCGCTTTCATGCTGCAGGTCGGCGAGGCGGCGAAGCCCCCAGATGATCATCGCGACGTTGAGCACGACGACGATCAGCGCGACCTCCGGCGTCATCGAGCCGGTCAGCTTGGCGTTGGAGAAAAAGGCGACCGCGTTGAGGATCAGCAGCAGCGTCGCGACGATGAGGATGACCGAGACCAGCAGCTCCGGCTGGGCGCCGGACTGTCCCCTGGTGCGGCCAACGCCGATACGCGCGTCTTTCCATCCCACGACTGCAGGATAAGGCCCGAGAATTTAACAAATCGTCTCTGGGACGGGGGGCGAGAATGGCCAGGTACTTCGTGGCCGGCTTCGCCGAGCCTCCAGCATGAGGCAAGCCCCGCATGATCTGGCCGGCTTCGCCGAGCCTCCAAAATAAAGCATGCCCCGCATGCTTCTTTTTGGAGGCTGGTGCGGACGGTGGGACTCGAACCCACACTCCCTTACGGGAAGAAGATTTTAAGTCTCCAGCGTCTACCGGTTCCGCCACGTCCGCATGCTTGAGCGACCGAGCGCAACT
>CAZKCD010000114.1:0-6486 GCA_964551235.1 uncultured Sphingomonas sp. | reverse complement strand
GCGTCGAAGCCGACGTAGGCGAAGAAGATCGTCGCCGCCGCGCCGACCGCGCCGACGCCCGTGCCGAAGCCGCCGAAGATGCCGGCCGGAAGGAACGGGTTGAACTTGTCCGGGTCGAAATAGGCGCTGGTGAGCGTCAGGCCGATGAAGGCCGTGAGCGCGGTCACCTTGATGAGGACGAGGACGGCGTTGACGCGCGCGCTCTCGGTCGTGCCGATCATCAGCAGCCAGGTGATGAGCAGGGCGATGAGCAGGGCCGGCAGGTTGATGAAGCCGCCCGCCGCGCCGCCCAGCGCCAGCGGCCCGGCGCTGAGCCAGGTCGGTAGCTGGATGCCGAAGAATTCGTTGAGGATCGTCCCCGTGAAGTAGCCGGACCACCCGACCGACACCGCGGACGCCGCGATCGCATATTCGAGGACGAGCGCCCACCCGACCGTCCAGGCGAGGAATTCGCCCATCGTCGCGTAGGAGTAGGTGTAGGCCGAGCCGGCGACCGGGATCATCGCCGCGATTTCCGCGTAGCAGAGCGCGGCGACGATGCAGACCAGGCCGGCGATGATGAAGGCCAGCATCAGGCCCGGACCGGCCTTTTGCGCGCCGGCCGAGGTCAGCACGAAGATGCCGGTGCCGATGATGCAGCCGATCCCGAACAGGGTCAGCTGAAGCGCACCCAATGAGCGGTGCAGCGATTTCTTTTCCGCCGTTGCCAGGATGGCGTCGAGCGGTTTGACTCGATCGAGTAACATGGGGCTCCCCTTGACGAAGTGCGCCCGTGTAGCCCGGGCGCTAGTGTTCAGTCGCGAGCGAGCCTAGCGGGCTTTGGCGGTCACGCAATCGTAAAAGTGGCGGCGCGCCAAGGGCCTGGCGCCTTAGCGGGCCAGCATCGGCCCCAGCGGCTGGCCACCGAACAGGTGAACGTGGAGGTGGGGAACCTCCTGCCCGGCGCGCTTGCCGGTGTTGGCGAGGAGGCGGTAGCCCTGCTGGTCGGCGCCAGTGTCGGCCGCCACCTTGCCGACGAGCCGGATGAAATCGGCGATCTCCGCGTCGCTGGCCCGCGCCGAAAAATCCTCGAAGCTGACGTAGGCGCCCTTGGGGATGACGAGCACGTGGATCGGCGCCAGGGGGGCGATGTCGTGGAAGGCGAGGCTGTGCTCGGTCTCGGCGACGGTCCGGCTGGGGATTTCGCCACGCAGGATTTTCGCGAAGATGTTCTGGTCGTCGTAGGGCGCTTTATGGTCGATCGGCATGCGAATCTCCGGGTGGCAATGCTTGACGCTATGGCGGGCTTCGCTACCACGAAGGCATGAGCGACGACACGGCCGAAAGCCTGATTCCCTACGACGAAATCGTGCAGGAGGCGCTGCGCCAGGTGGTCGGCCGCGTCCTGTCGGAAGTCGAGCAGGGCGGCGGGCACCTGCCGGGCGGCCATCATTTCTACATCTCCTTCCAGACCCGCGTGCCGGGCGTGTCGATCCCCAAGCATCTGTCGGAGCGTTTCCCCGACGAGATGACGATCGTCATCCAGCACCGCTTCTGGGACCTCAAGGTCGCACCCGACCATTTCTCGGTCGGCCTGTCCTTCGGCGGCGTGCCCTCGACCCTGGTGGTGCCGTTCGAGGCAGTGACCGACTTCGTCGACCCGGCGGTCGACTTCAGCCTGAAATTCCATGCCAGCGCGGTTCCCCTGGAGCCCGAGGAGCATGAGGAAGCCGAGAATGACGTGCCGGTCGAGCCCAAGGGCGCCGACGACGGGTCGAACGTCGTCAGCGTGGACTTCACCAAGAAGCGTTAGGCTCGACTCTCCACGGCGGGCTTTGTAGGGGCGGCGGACGTTTTCCCATCCAGCCGAAGGATTGCCACGCCCATGTCATCGACCCGCACCGAGACCGACAGCTTCGGACCGATCGAGGTCCCGGCCGACAGCTATTGGGGCGCGCAGACCGAGCGGTCGATCGGCAACTTCCCGTTCGGGGAGCGCGAGCGGATGCCGATCGAGATCGTCCGCGCGCTGGGCTATGTGAAGCAGGCCGCGGCGCGGGTGAACGCGCGGATCGGCGGGCTCGACCCCGACCTCGCCGAGGCGATCCAGCAGGCGGCCGGCGAAGTGGCGCGCGGCGATCTCGACAACCAGTTCCCCCTGGTCATCTGGCAGACGGGCAGCGGCACCCAGTCGAACATGAACGCCAACGAGGTAATCGCGGGCCGCGCCAACGAGCAACTGGCCGGCACGCGCGGCGGCAAGAGCCCGGTCCACCCCAACGACCATGTCAACAAGGGCCAGAGCAGCAACGACAGCTTCCCGACCGCGATGCACATCGCCGCGGGCATCGCCGTCTATCGCAAGCTGCTGCCGGCGCTGCACGCCATCCACCACCGGCTGGCCGCGCAGGCCGAGCAGTGGGACCGGATCGTCAAGATCGGGCGCACGCACCTGCAGGACGCGACGCCGCTGACGCTGGGCCAGGAATTTTCGGGCTATGCGGCGCAGATGGCGGCCAACATCCAGCGGGTCGAGCAGGTGCTGCCGCGCGTCATGATGCTGGCGCAGGGCGGAACCGCGGTGGGCACCGGGCTCAACGCGCCCAAGGGCTTCGCCGAGGCTTTCGCCAAGGAAGTCGCGAACCTGACGCAGCTGCCCTTCACCAGCGCGCCCAACAAGTTCGCCGAGCTGGCCGCGCACGACACGCTGGTCGAGCTGTCGGGTGTGCTCAACACGATCGCGGTGAGCCTGACCAAGATCGCCAACGACATTCGCCTGCTCGGCAGCGGCCCGCGCTGCGGGCTGGGCGAATTGAAGCTGCCGGAGAACGAGCCGGGCAGCTCGATCATGCCGGGCAAGGTCAATCCGACCCAGTGCGAGATGCTGACGATGGTCGCCGCGCAGGTGATGGGCAATCACGTCGCCTGCACCGTCGGCGGGCTGCAGGGGCACATGGAGCTGAACGTGTTCAAGCCGCTCATCGGCGCGAACGTCATCCGCTCGATCAACCTTTTGTCGGTCGGCATGGAAAGCTTCACGCTGCGCACGCTCGACGGGCTGGAGCCGGACGAGACGCGGATCGCCGAGCTGATGAACAAGTCGCTGATGCTGGTGACGGCGCTGGCGCCGGAAATCGGCTATGACAATGCGGCCAACATCGCCAAGCATGCCCACAAGAAGGGCATGACGCTGAAGGAAGCCGGGCTCGACCTCGCGCTGGTCGACGAGAAGACCTTCGACCGCGTGGTGAAGCCGGAGACGATGCTGGGCCGCTAAAAAGCGGCGAAGGAGGGACGGATGAAGGCGTTCAAATGGGCGGCGGTAGCCGCGATCGCGGGGCTTGCCGGCTGCTCGTCGGGCCCGAAGCCCGAGCCCGCCCCCTCGACCTTCGTCCTGCCCAGCGCCGCCGCCTCGCTGACCCCGGCGGTCTACATGAGCCTGGTGAGCAACGTCAGCCTGTTCGCGGTGCGCGCGTCGGAGATCGCCCAGCAGCGCGGCAATGCGCGGACGCGCGACGCGGCACGGGCGATCATCGCCGACCAGACCGGGGTGGGCGCGCAACTGAGCTATGCCGGGCGGCGGCTCGACCTGCTGCCGAGCGCGACGCTCAACCCGCCGCTGGCCGCCGACCTCGAGCGGTTGCAGGCGTCGAGCGATTTCGACGCCGATTACCGGCGGCTGGTCGGCGACGCGCTGGCCCGCGCCTTGTCGGCGCACCAGACCTTCGCCAGGGCCGGCAGCAGCCCGACGCTGAAGCCGGTGGCGCAAATGGCGGCGCCGGTGACGAAAAAGAACCTCGACGCCGTGCGCCGCTAGGGCGCTACAGCTTCCAGTTCAGGCGGACGCCGAAATTGTCCATGCCGGGGTTCTGCCGGCTGAATACGGTCGCGTGGCTGAGGTGGACCCAGCTGGCCTCGATCGAGGCGCGGTCGCTGACGCGCGCGCCGACGCCGAGTTCCGGCGCGAACAGGATGCGGCTGCCGAATTCGATCTTGTCGTTGGTCGGATCGTCGAACTTCTTGGCCGAGCCGGTGTGGATGGCGAGGCCGAGCGCGGGCCGAACGTAGATCGCCTCGCCGAACTTGAAGCCGAGGCCGGCGACCGCGAAGTGGGTGTTGCCGGCGCTGTTGGCGTTGACGTGGACGTAGGGCTGGGGACCGCTTTTCCCCATCAGGCTGTCGCCGCGATAGCCGAGCTGGACGTCAAGGCCGCTTTCGACGCCGCTCTTGGTGAGAAAGGTGTCGACGTCGTGGACGTAGAGGCCGCCGAAGACTTCGCCGGCCTGGGCGGGCGCGGCGACGGCGAGCGCAAGGAGGGGGAGGGCATACGCTTTCACTGGGCACAACTCCTTGATTGTCCGGCACATTCCTGCCCGAACCAACGCGCCGCGTCACGCGGAAAAATCAGGCACCGGCCTGCCAGTCGAGAATGGCGCGGTTGGGGGCGAGCAGCATCCACACGTTGAGCGCGAGATTGTCGCGGATGACCGCGAGGGTCAGCAGTTCGAGCCCGACGGCAAGCGCGACGCTGGCCCAGACCGGCAGGCGGCGCGCGGCGAGGTAGCCCAAGGCCATCATCGCGATGTCGCTCATCGAGTTGAGGATGCTGTCGCCCGAATAGCCCAGCGCCATGGTCGCCTCGCGGTAGCGGTCGATAATGAGGGGCGTGTTTTCGAGCAATTCCCACGCGGCCTCGACCAGCAGCGCGATCGTGAAGCGCCGGCCCGGCGCGGCCCGCGGCGCGAACCGCCACAGGAGGGCGTAGAAGAGGAGACCGTGGATAAAATGGCTGGGGCTGTACCAGTCGGCCAGCATCTGGCTCTGCGTCGGGCCGACCGGGCCCCACAGCGCGACCGTGCCGCAGGTGCAGATCGGCGGCCGGCCCATTGCGACCAGGATGGCCACGGTGGCGAGGATGATGAGCGCGGCGGCGACCGAATGGCGGGTCATGGTTCAAGGGCTTAGCAGCGCGTCGGCGCTTGCAAAGCCCCCGCGTTCGCGCGACACGGCGGCCATGTTGCGCTTGTTCGGACCCGGCTGCCAGACCCTGCCGCTCGATCCCGGGTCGGACGACCCGCTGCCCGAGAGCGCGGTGTGGATCGACCTCTTGGAGCCGACGCGCGAGGAGGAGAAGCTGGCCGAGCGGCTGATCGGCCAGAATATCCCGACCCGCGCCGAAATGCTGGAGATCGAGCCGTCGAGCCGCCTGTACGAGCGCGGCGGGGCGATGGTGATGACCCTGTCGGCGCTCTATTGGCCGAGCGACGATTGCCCGGACGTCGATCCCGTCAGCTTCATCCTGACGGACAAGCATCTCGTCACCGTGCGCTACGTCGAGCCCAAGGCATTCCTGGCCTTCGCCGACCATGCCTATGCCGACCCGACCATCGTCCGCGACCCGCTCGACACGCTGGTCGGGCTGCTCGACGCGATCGTCGACCGGCTGGCCGACCGGCTGGAGGAAGTCAGCGCCGAGCTCGACAAGATCTCGCAGCAGGTGTTCGTCGACGAGCCGCGCCAGACCCGCCGCTCGCCAGAGCTTCGCTACGAGGTGCTGATGCTTCGGCTCGGCGCGGCGCAGCGCGTGCTGGCCAAGACGCGCGAGGCCTCGGTCAGCGCGGCACGGATGATCGGCTATCTCCACGCGTCCGACCGGGTCGATACCGAGAGCGCGCAGGGCCGCCACCTCAAGAGCCAGCTGGGCGACGTCAAGGCGCTGAACGACCACAGCAATTTCGTCGGCGAGAATCTGACTTTCCTGCTCGACGCGTCGCTGGGAATGATCAGCCTGCAGCAGAACCTGGTGATGAAGATCTTCTCGGTGGTGGCGGTGGTGCTGATGCCGCCGACGCTGATCGCGGGGATCTACGGCATGAATTTCGAGCATATGCCCGAGCTGAAGTGGTTGCTGGGCTATCCCTTCGCCGGGGCGCTGATGCTGGTGAGCGCGATTCTTCCCTACCTGTTCGCGCGCCGCAAGGGCTGGCTCTGACCCCTTTGCCCTAGGGCCACATCCTTGCTAGGGGCGCGCGAGCTTTCCCGCGCTCGCGCGCGCGGGGCCAACCCATTCGACGATAAGGACACGCCCCCTCATGATCCCGACCGGCCAGGACAGCCTGAAGACCCGCAGCACGCTCAACGTCGGGGGGTCGAGCTTCGCTTATTACTCGCTGCCCAAGGCGGCCGAGACGCTGGGCGACATCAGCCGTCTGCCCTATTCGATGAAGGTCCTGCTGGAGAACCTGCTGCGCTTCGAGGACGGCGTCACCGTCACCCGCGACGACCTCCAGGCGATGGCCGACTGGCTGAAGGAGCGGAAGATCAACCGCGAGATCCAGTATCGCCCGGCGCGCGTGCTGATGCAGGACTTCACCGGCGTTCCGGCGGTGGTCGACCTTGCCGCGATGCGCGACGCGATGAAGCAACTCGGCGGCGACCCGCAGAAGATCAACCCGCTGGTGCCCGTCCACCTCGTCATCGACCACTCGGTCATGGTCGACGAATTCG
>CAZKCD010000113.1:0-6556 GCA_964551235.1 uncultured Sphingomonas sp. | reverse complement strand
ACCTCGTCCACAAGATGACGCTCGACGGCGGCGGCGTACCCGCCACGCTCGGCTACCGCGGCTACACCAAGAGCTGCTGCACCTCGATCAACCATGTCGTCTGCCATGGCATCCCGGGGGACAAGGCGCTTAAGGACGGCGACATCGTCAACATCGACGTCACCCCGATCCTGGACGGCTGGCATGGCGACACCAGCCGCATGTACCTGGTCGGCGACGTGCCGCTGAAGGCGAAGAAGCTGGTCGACGTCACCTACGAATGTCTGATGCTCGGGCTTGAACAGGCAAGGCCGGGCAAGCGCCTCGGCGATGTCGCCCATGCCATCCAGAGCCACGCCGAAAAGCACCGCTACGGCGTCGTCCGCGATTTCTGCGGCCACGGCCTCGGCCGCGTCTTCCACGATGCGCCGGAAGTCGTCCACGTCGGTCGCCCGGGTACCGGGGTGGAACTGCGGCCCGGAATGATCTTCACCGTCGAGCCAATGATCAACCTCGGCAAGGCCGACTGCAAGGTGCTCGACGACGGCTGGACCGCGGTCACCCGCGACCGCTCGCTCTCGGCCCAGTTTGAACATTCGATCGGCATCACCGAGGACGGCTGCGAGATCTTCACGAAAAGTCCCAAAGGGCTCGACAAACCGCCCTACGCCTGAGCGCCCGAGCGTGGCGACGCGATTGCACCGCAATCGCTAGCAGCGCGGAGAGCGCGCGAAAGCCGGCCAGCCTGCCGCGACAGCGGACAGGTCTGACGTCACGGGATTCACTCCCGTGACGGCCACTTCGTCGAAATAACCCTCGTTTGTCGAAGCGCCGCTTGACGGTCCCGCGGCGCACCCTACTGTCATACTCAAATAGCACACCGGGGGGTATGATGATCGAGATTTCGGGCCTGAGCCATGTCTATGCCAACGGGACGCGCGCGCTTGACGACGTGAACCTGTCGATCCCGCGCGGCATGTACGGCCTTCTCGGCCCCAACGGCGCCGGCAAGTCGACGCTGATGCGGACCATCGCCACGCTTCAACAGCCGACGGCGGGCACCATCCGCTTTGGCGACATTGATCTCCTCGCCGATCCCGACGCCATCCGCCGCACCCTGGGCTACCTCCCCCAGGATTTCGGCGTCTACCCGCGCGTGTCGGCCTATGCGATGCTCGACCAGATGGCGGTGCTGAAGGGCATCACCGGCGCCGCCGACCGCAAGGCGGTAGTCGAAACCCTCCTCAACCAGGTCAACCTCTGGGCCGTCCGCAACAAGAGCCTCGCCGGCTTCTCGGGTGGCATGCGCCAGCGGTTCGGCATCGCCCAGGCGCTGATCGGCAACCCGCAGCTCATCATCGTCGACGAGCCGACCGCCGGCCTCGACCCGGAGGAGCGCAACCGCTTCCTCAACCTGCTCGCCGCGATCGGCGACAATGTCGTCGTCATCCTGTCGACCCACATCGTCGACGATGTCGCCGACCTGTGCCCGCGCATGGCGGTCCTCGCGCAGGGCCGCGTCCAGCTCGAAGGCAAGCCCGCCGACCTCATCGCGTCCACCCGCGGGCGGATCTGGAAAAAGGCCATTCCGCACGCGGCGCTCGACGATTACCAGGCGACGCACGACATCATCTCCACCCGCCTGTTCGCGGGCGAGACCATCGTCCATGTCATGAGCGATTCCCGGCCGGACGGCTTCGACCCGGTCGAAGGCGGGCTCGAGGACGTCTATTTCTCGACCCTTTCCACCCTCCGCAAAGCCGCCTGAAGGACGCGCCGGCCATGCTGTTGGGCATCACCCGTTTCGAACTTCGCTACCAGCTGAAGAATCCCGTCTTCTGGGTTGCGATCGCCATCTTCTTCCTGCTCGGCTTCGGTATTACCGCGAGCGAGAATGTCAGCCTCGGCACGCCGGGATCCGTGAAGGAAAATTCCCCCTATGCGATCGCCGCGGCGCTGGCGATCATGACGCTCTTCTACCTGTTCATCGTCACCGCGTTCGTCGCCAACGCGATCGTGCGCGACGAGAGCAGCGGCTTCGCACCGATCATCCGCGCGACGCCGGTCAGCAAGTTCCAGATCATCATGGGCCGCTTCCTCGGCGGCTACACGATCGCCCTGCTCGGCTACCTCGCCGTCCCGGTCGGCATGGCCATCGGTGCGATGATGCCCTGGGTCGACCCGGAAACCGTCGGGCCGCAGCAGTTCGCTTATTACGGCTGGAATTTCCTCGTCTTCGCGGTCCCCAACATCCTCCTGTGCTGCGCTATCCTGTTCGCGCTGGCGACCGTCCTTCGCTCGATGATGGCGGCCTATATCGGCGCGGTCGGGCTCGTCATGGGCTATTTCCTCGCCATCGGCATCGTCGGGCAAAAGCTGGAGTATCGCGAGACCTTCGCCAAGTTCGAGCCGCTGG
Source organism: uncultured Sphingomonas sp. (assembly GCA_964551235.1). GTDB lineage: Bacteria > Pseudomonadota > Alphaproteobacteria > Sphingomonadales > Sphingomonadaceae > Sphingomicrobium. The sequence goes on along the minus strand of CAZKCD010000113.1, from coordinate 4,161 downwards.
GGAATGCCGCGCTGGCCGAGACCACCCGCTACTGGACCGCCGCCGACCTCAACACCCGCCTCGTCGACCTGTCGGGCGCGCTGCTGTTCAACCGAATTTTCGCGATCGTGCTGGCGCTGGCCTTCCTCGGCCTGACCCTGTGGCGCTTCACCCAGTCGGAACGTGCGCCGTCCAAGCGCAAGCTGCGCAAGCTTAAGCGCCGCGAGGAAAAGGAAATCGCCCTCGCCGCCGTCGCGCCGACGCTCGGCGGCGAACGGATCGTCACGCGCGCGCTCACCCCCTCGACGTGGGTCCAGTTCCTCGCCCGTGTCCGGGTCGAGGTGCGCCAGGTGCTGACCAGCCCCGGCCTAATCGTCCTCGTCCTGTTCGGCCTCGTCAACAACGGCGTCGGACTTTGGCTCGGCAACTCGACCTACGGCACCAGCGACCATCCGACCGTCGCGGCGGTGGTCGACACCGTCCGCCAGGGCTCCTCGATCATCGTCCTGATGGTCGCGGCTTTTTATGGCGGCGAGCTCGTCTGGCGCGAGCGCGACCGCAAGATCAACGAATTGGTCGACAGCACCGCGGTGCCCGCCTGGGTGATGACCGTCCCCAAGGTCATCGCCATCTTCCTCGTCCTGCTCGGCGTGACCCTGACGGGGGTGGTGATGGGCGTGGCCTATATGCTCAGCAAGGGGTCGACGACGCTCGGCCTCGCCCAGTTCGCGACCTGGTTCGTCCTTCCTTCCGCCATCGACGGCCTTCTGATCGCGATCCTCGCGGTGTTCGTGCAGGTGCTGAGTTCGAACAAATATGTCGGCTGGGGGCTGCTGTTCGTCTGGTTCGTGGCGAACATCTTCCTGTCGAACATGGGCTTTTCCAACCCGCTCTACACCTACGCCGCCTCGCCCGGCTATCCGCTGAGCGATTTCAACGGCACCGCCGGCCTGTGGCGCGGCGCCGCGACGCTGCAATTCTACTGGCTCTGCTTTGCCGTCATCCTCGTCGTCGTCGCGCACCTGCTGTGGCCGCGCGGCACCGACATCGCCGTGCGCAGCCGCCTTGGCCAGTTCCGGCAGCGCCTGTCGGCCGGCCCGATCGCCATCGCCTCGGCCGCGCTCGTCGCCATGGTCGGCACCGGCGCCTACGCCTACCACAACATCAAGGTGCTCAACCGCTACGAGACCGCGGACGAAGCCGAGAAGCGCTCGGCCGACTATGAGCGCAAGTATCTGGCGATGGAAAAGATGCCGCGCCCGACGGTTACCAAGGTCACGCTCGACGTGAACCTCGAGCCGCGCGAGCGCCGGATGGTCACCACCGGCCGCTACGATATGGTCAATGCCAGCGGGCAGCCCATCCGTGACCTCATCGTCCGCAAGGCCAGCGACGATCTCGAATGGCAGGCGCTCGACGTCCGGGGCGCCCGCCTCGTGAGCGACGACGAGACGTTCGGGGTCCGCACCTATCGCTTCGACACCCCGCTCCAGCCTGGCCAGGCGACGGCGCTTACCTTCCGCTCGCGCCTGTGGAATCGCGGGTTCCGCGCCAACCGGCAGGAAACCTCCATCGTCGACAACGGCACGTTCATCAACGCCGGCGCCTTCACCCCGGCCATCGGGATGGACAAGCGCGGCCTGTTGACCGACCGCACCCAGCGCCGCCGTCAGGGCCTGCCCGCCGAGCTTCGCCCCGCCAAGCTCGAGGATAGGAGCGCAACCGGTCGCAACTACATCAACGCCGACTGGGTCCAGTCCGACATCACCGTCCACACCGACGCCGACCAGTTGCCGGTCGCGCCGGGCAAGCGGGTCAGCGACACGACCCGGGGCGACCGCCGGACCGCGCGCTTCGTCAGCACCGCGCCCATCCTGCAATTCTTCGCCATCCAGTCGGCCGCCTACAAGGAAGCCTCGCGGATGCAGGACGGCGTGAAGCTGTCGGTGCTCTACACGCCGGGCCACGACGTCAACGTCCCCAAGATGCTCGACGCGATGGCGGCCTCGCTGGGCTATTACCGCGCCAACTTCGGGCCCTACCAGTTCGACTATGCGCGGATCATCGAATTCCCCCGCTACGCCAGCTTCGCGCAGGCCTTTGCGGGGACCATGCCCTATTCGGAAGGCATCGGCTTCGTTGCCGACACCGACGATCCCACCAAGATCGACTGGACGACCTACGTCATCGCGCACGAAATCGGGCACCAATATTGGGCGCACCAGGTGGTCGGCGCCGACATGCAGGGCGGCACGCTGACCAGCGAGACGCTGGCCCAGTACAGCGCGCTGATGGTCATGAAGAGGATCTACGGGCCGGAGAAGATCCGCCGCTTCCTCAAATATGAGCTCGACGCCTATCTGCGCGGCCGCAAGGGCGAGGCGCTGGAGGAACTGCCCCTCAACCGGGTCGAGAACCAGCAGTACATCCACTACCGCAAGGGCTCGGTGGCGATGTACCTGCTGCAGGAACGACTGGGGGAGGCTGCGGTCAACCGTGCGCTGTCGCGCTTCGTCGCCAAGTTCCGCTTCAAGGGCGCGCCCTACCTGCGTTCGACCGACCTCATCGACGAATTCCGCAAGGAAGCGACCACGCCGGAGCAGCAGGCGCTGATCACCGACCTGTTCGAAAAGATCACCGTCTACGATCTCAAGGTGAAGGACGCGGTGACGCGCAAGGAAGGGAATGGCTGGCTGACGACGCTGACCGTCGACGCGGGCAAATATTACGCCAGCGGCAAGGGCGTCGAAACCCGTGCGCCGCTTAGCGAGGCGATCGAAATCGGCCTGTTCACCGCCCGTCCCGGCCTTGGCGAATTCGCGAAAACCGACGTCATTTCGATGACGCGCCAACCGCTGCGCAACGGCACCCAGAAAATTACCGTCCGAAGCGCGAAAAAGCCAACCTTCGCGGGCGTCGATCCCTACAATTACTACATCGACCGCAACAGCGACGATAACGTGAAGGACGTAACCGCGGGGTAGGACGAGATGTCAGCTTTCGACCCAAAACTGACACTAGAAAACGCTGTCCTACAGCCCCGTCATTGTGCGACGTTTCGTCCGAGTGGCTCTTTGACAGTTTCAAGAGGCGAGGCGCGCGTGGTGGAGACGCTCCACGACCGTGAACCTTTGTGCACGATCGAGCAGTTTTCGTTATGAGATCAGGGACTTACGCGTAGGAAATCGCGGCGTCAATTCCAGCCCTGGACCAGCGCTTCGGCGCTGGCGACGTCCTCGGGGAAGTCCACTTCGCCCCACTCCTCGCCATTGATGTCGAGCGTCCACACCTCGCCGTTCTGGGCGAGGTGGTGGATGACGCGCAAGTACCAGATGGTCGTGCCCTCGCTGGTCCGCATCGCCTTGCCGATCGCCTCGGCGAACCGTTCCGCCCCGCCGTCGCGGAAGGCCAGCAGCCCGATCGATTCGGCATTGACCCCCTCGGCGATCCGCTTGCCGATCGCGCGCAGCCGACCCGTGTCCTCGTCGCGGATGACCTTCATGTCGTCGTCGTCGTAGCCGGCCTTGCGATCGACGGTGACGCAGATGCCCGACCGGTCGTTGGCGACGACCTTGGCCATCAGCGCCTTCGACACCAGGGTATCGCCGTTCCACACCAGGCAATCGCCCTTCAGCTCGTCGCGGACGAGGAACAGCGAGCCGAGGTTGTCGGCCACCTTGTAGAAGGGATTGAAGACGGTCCGCACCGTCGGCCCCTCGCCCGCATCGCGGCGGCGCTGCAGCGCCTTCTCGATCTGGTCGTCGCGGAAGCCGGTGACGACGACGACCTCGTTCACCCCATTGGCGGCCAGCGTGTCGAGCTGGCGGTCGAGCAACGTGCGCCCGTCGAATTCGATCAGGCACTTGGGACGGTCGTCGGTCAGATGGCCGAGGCGCGAGCCCTGGCCGGCGGAGAGAATGATCGCTTTCATGGTCCTGACCTCAAGCGGTCAATTGCGGCAGCGATGCGGCACGCTTATGACAGGAGCCATGAAAAAGATCGAAGCGATCATCAAGCCGTTCAAGCTCGACGACGTGAAGGACGCGCTGCACGACACCGGTGTATCCGGGATCACGGTCAGCGAGGTGAAGGGCTTCGGCCGCCAGAAGGGCCATACCGAGCTCTATCGCGGCGCCGAGTACGTGGTCGACTTCCTGCCCAAGATCAAGCTGGAAGTGGCGG
>CAZKCD010000112.1:0-6576 GCA_964551235.1 uncultured Sphingomonas sp. | reverse complement strand
TCTGCGTGCTGGACGAGGTCGACGCGCCGCTCGACGACGCCAACGTCGACCGCTTCTGCGACCTGCTCGACCGGATGAGCCGCGAGACGGACACGCGCTACCTCATCGTCACCCACAATGCGGTGACCATGGCGCGCATGCACCGCCTGTACGGCGTCACCATGATCGAGAAGGGCGTCAGCCGCCTCGTCTCGGTCGACCTCGGCGGGGCGGAGGAATTGCTGGCCGCCGAATGATTGCCCGCTTCGTCCCGCCCCACCCGCCGCGGCCGTCCGGGCCGGTGCCCGTGTGGCGCGGCTTCTTCGGGGAGCGGGCGCGCCAGGCGGTCTATGGCTGGTCCGAGCAGGCGTTCGAAAGCGACGGCTTCACCCGCGACGTGCTGGGCTTTCGGGTCCACGTCCTGCTCGATCCCGACGCCATCCAGCAGGCGCTGATCGATCATGCCGAGAATCTGCCCAAGCCGGGGATCGCGCTGAAGCTGCTCGCCCCGGTCATTGGGCGCGGCCTGCTGACGGCGGACGGCGACCTGTGGCGGCGCGAGCGCAAGATCGTCGCGGCCAGCTTCAGTCCGAGGGCGGTTCAGGCGATCCAACCCCTGTTCGAGCGCGCGGCGACGGCGGCGATGGACGGGTGGCGCGCGGGCGCGACCGTCGACCTTGCCGCGGTAGCGACCGCGACCACGATGAAGGTCATCGCGCTCGCGCTGTTCGACGACGATCCGGCGCTCACCAGCCGCGCGGCGATGCAGAGCATCACCGACGCGCTCGACAGTTTCAGCCAGCCGCGGATGCAGGCCCTGCTCGGCCTGCCGTTGGTGCCGATCGGCTTCAAGGCGCTGCGCGGCCAGCGCGGCCAGCGCTACCTGCGCGCCACGCTGGCGCGTCTGGTGGACGAGCGGCGCGGAGGGAAGGGCGACGACTGGCTCGCCGGGCTGGTCGCGGCGCTGGAGGCGCAGTTCGACGCGGCGGAGGCGCGGGCGCTGGCGATCGACAATGCCGCGACCTTCTATCTCGCCGGGCACGAGACGACCGCCAACGCGCTCGCCTGGTCGATGTATTTGCTGGGCGCGCAGCCCGACCTGCAGGACGAACTGGCGGCCGAGGCCCGCGCCGCGGCGGGCGCGACGGCCGGCGAATTGCTGGGCCGGGTCCCACGGCTCCATGCCTTCCTGCAGGAGGCGCTGCGCCTCTATCCGCCGGTGCCGCGCTTCGACCGGCAGGCGCGGACACGCCTCCGGCTGGGCAAGCATGACGTCGCGCCCGGCGACATCGTCTCGATCTGGCCGTGGCTGGTGCACCGCCACCGCACGTTGTGGGACGACCCGGACGCGTTCGTCGCCGACCGCTTCCTGGGCGGGGAGCGCCACCGCTTCCAATATATCCCGTTCGGCGGCGGCCCGCGCATCTGCGTCGGCGCGCAGTTCGCGACCTTCGAGGCGCTGACGATCCTCGCGCGCTGGCTGGCCGACTGGCGATTCGTCGCGACTGGCGCGCCGGTTCGCACGAGCGGGTTGGTGACGTTGCGACCGCATCCCGGCGTGCCCTTGCGGCTGGAGCGGCGCCCCTGACCAGATTCGCTATTGCGAATGACTATCAATAACGATAGACCCCGGCCCATCAGAGCTAGGGGTTTGTCCGTGTCCAAGAGTGCCAGTCTGTTCGTCCTGTCCGTTTCCGCCATTGCGCTCACCGCGCCGGTCGCCGCCGCCGAGCCCGCGCTCGCCGCGTCCGGCGTAGCCGCCGCCGCCGAAGCCGCGCCGGAGGAGGAGCCGATCATCATCGAGGGCGAACGGTCGAGCTACGGCGCCTCCAAGGTGACCTCGGCGACGAAAACCTCGACCGAGGTGAAGGACGTCCCCCAGGCCATGACGATCGTCACCAAGGCCCAGATCGACGACCAGCAATTGCGCTCCGTCGGCGACCTGCTGACCTTCGTTCCCGGCGCGTCGCCCGGCACCGGCGAGGCCAACCGCGACCAGTTCACCCTGCGCGGCAACAACACCACCGCCGACCTGTTCGTCGACGGGCTGCGCGACGACGTCCAATATTTCCGCGACTTCTACAACGTCAGCCGGGTCGAGGTGCTCAAGGGCCCGAACGCGATGATCTTCGGGCGCGGCGGCGGCGGCGGAATCGTCAACCGCGTGATGAAGCGCACGACGTTCGAACCGCATTACGGCGGCGACGCGTCCCTCGACACGTTCGGCGGCTGGCGCGCGAGCGCCGACCTCGACCAGCCGCTCGGGCAGGCGATCGGCCTGCGCGTCAACGCGCTCTACGAGGATGGCGACAGTTTCCGCAGCGGCGTCGACCTTCTTCGCTACGGCATCAATCCGACGCTGGGCTTCCGCTACGGTGACGACAGCCGCATCGACCTGAGCTACGAATATTTCCGCGACCAGCGCACCACCGACCGCGGCGTGCCGTCGGTGACCGATCCGGCCGGGATCGACCGGCCGCTCAAGGGCTTCGACACGACCTTCTTCGGCGATGCCGACGACAGCAATTCCAACGCCGTCGTCCATCGCCTCGGCCTGTCGGTCGAGCATCGCTTCAGCGACGCGCTGACGCTGCGTCACCGCACGAGCTACGGCGTCTACGACAAATTCTACCAGAACATCTATCCGACCAACCTCGACGAGGCGACGGACGAGGTGGTGCTGGGCGCCTACAACAGCACCAACGACCGCAAGAACCTCATCAGCCAGACCGACCTCGTGTGGGAGGGCAGCATCGGCGGGATCGAGCAGACGTTGCTCGCCGGCGTCGAGCTGGGCCGCCAGAGCTCGCGCAACCGCCGCCTCACCGGCAGCCTCGTCGGCGGCAATCGCTTCCCGCTGGCCGATCCGTCGGTCGACGTGGACGTGGTCTATGCGCCCGTCGCCAGCGACGCCAACAACCGCACCCGCGCGACCATCGCGGCGGTCTACGTGCAGGACCAGATCCGCTTCGCGCCGTGGATCGAACTGGTCGCGGGCCTGCGCTTCGACCGCTTCCGCCTGGAGGTCGACGATTTCCGCGGCGCGGGCGCGTCGTTCGCGCGCACCGACAACCTCGTCTCGCCGCGCCTCGGCCTGGTGCTGAAGCCGCGCGAAAACCTGTCGGTCTACGCCAGCTACAGCCGTTCCTATTTGCCGCAGTCGGGCGACCAGTTCAGTGGCCTCGACCTCAACACCGAAGCGCTGAAGCCGGAGCGCTTCGACAATGTTGAGATCGGCGCGAAGTGGGAACCCGTTCCCGGCCTGCTCGCCACCGCCGCGCTCTACCAGCTCGACCGCACCAACACCCGCGCCACCGATCCCAATAATCCGGGCCAGGTCGTACTGACCGGGGCGCAGCGCAGCCGCGGGCTCGAACTCGGGCTCGAACGCTCGATCACCGCGCGCTGGCAGATTTCGGCCGGCTACGCGTGGCAGAAAGCCGAGATCACCGAGACCACCACCGCCGCCCCGCAAGGACGCGAGGTGCCTTTGGTGCCGCGGCACAGCTTCTCGCTGTGGAGCAAGTATAAGGTCGACGAGAAGCTGGCGCTCGGCCTCGGCGTCGTCGCCCGGTCGAAGAGCTACACGTCGCTGTCGAACGCGGTGAAGCTGCCCGCCTATGCGCGCCTCGACGCCGCGGCCTACTACCGGATCGCCGAGGGCGTGAAGGCGCAGGTCAACGTCGAGAATATCTTCAACGCCGATTATTTCCCGGCCGCGCACAACGACAATAACATCGCCCCCGGCGCGCCGCGCAGCGCCAAGTTCACGCTCAGCTTCGGCATGTAAGGATCAAGCCGCGAGCGCGGCGACGCGCTCCCGGATCCGCGTCAGGTCCTCCACAAAGCGGCGGCGCTCGATGACGCGCGCCTGCTCGTCGGGAAGACGCAGCAGGAAGCTGGGGTGGACGGTGATCCACGCCTCGCCGCCATCGGGCAGGACCAGCGGGGCGCCGCGGTTCTTGCCGATCGCCATGACCTTGCCGAATAGGCTGCGCGCCGCGGTGGCGCCGAGCGCGACGGTGACCGGCGGGCGAATGATCTCGCGCTCCTGTCCGACCCACCAGCGGCAGGCCTCGATCTCGCTGGAGCCGGGCGACTGGTGGATGCGCCGCTTGCCGCGCAGCACGAACTTGAAATGCTTCACCGCGTTGGTGACGTAGACGCCCGACCGGTCGATCCCGGCCTCTTCCAGCGCCGCGTTGAACACCTCGCCCGCCGGGCCGACGAAGGGGCGGCCGGCCATATCCTCTTGGTCGCCCGGCTGCTCGCCGACGAACAGTAGCCGCGCGTCGAGCGGGCCTTCGCCGAATACCGTCTGGGTCGCGTGGCAGTGGAGGTCGCAGCGGGTGCAGGCCAGCGCTTCCGCCTTCAGCGCCGCCCACGACGCCTCGCCGTTCGATCCGCGCGCGGCGACGGGCATCGGGGCGGGGGCCATGATGCCGGCCTCGCGCGAGCGTTCGATCATCTCGATCTCGCGCTGCCGCGCTCCGGCGAGCAGCGGCGCCACCAGCGCGGTTTCGGGCATGTTCGCCCAATATTTCTTGGGCATTTCCTTCAGCATCGCCTTCACCTTGACCCGCGCCGGGTTGAAGATGCTGGCGTAATAGGTCTTCCACGTCTCCTCGACCGGATCGCCCTGCGGCGCATCAGCCTTGGTCGCGCCCGGTCCCTCGGTCAGCGTCTCGCCGTCCCAGTGGATGCTGAGTTCGGGGGTCAGGATCGACCAGCGCATGGTGGTGAAGCGGCGCACGAAGAATCCCGCCTCGCGCCGGACGATGTGATTGTCGGGTTCGAACCAGGCGACGAAGCGCGTCCCTTCCTCGTCCTCGATTTCGCGGAAGCGGACGAAGGCGTGCATCTTGTGCGCGTCGCGGCGCACTTCCTTGGCCATTTTCTCGAGCCGGTCGAGCAACGGATCGGCGCGATCCTCCATCGCTTTTTTGTTCGACCGCAGCTTTAAAAGCATCGCGTAGAGCAGGGCGAAGCGTTCGGGGTCGCGGTGGCAAATCGCTGCCTTGGCCAGGCTGATGAAATCGCGCGGGACGGCGAAGCTAGGGCCCGGCGGTGGCGGTGGCGCGCCCTCGCCGAACAGGTCGCGGTCCGCGCCCTCGACTTCCCAGACGATGGCGCTCGCCGGAACGCCCGCCTCGGCGAGCCCGCGCGCGGCGTCGCGCCAGCCGTCGAAATCGTCGGGGGCCGACAGCGACACGCGGAACGCGTCGATCATCGGCCCCTCTTTCAACATCAGCCGATCTTTTCGTTGATCTTCTCGTCGCAGCCGGCCTCGGCGCGCTCGATTTCCTCGGGCTTCTGCGCTTCGAAATCGGCGCGCAGCTCGACCGCGCGCTCGGTCCCGATATCCTTCAGCGCGTCGGGGAAGATCGTCTCTTCCTCTTCCTTCAAGTGGCTGAGATATTCGTCCTTCAGCGTCTTGAAGCGGTTGAGCCAGCCGGACGAGGCCATGTCCATCTCGTCCAGTTCCTTGAACAATTCTTCCAGCTCGTGATGGTCCTTGGCGGCGTGCTGCGCGTAGGCGCGCATCTTACTCTCGCCCATCAGGTCGTGGTACAGCGTCAGCTCCTCGGTCGCGGCGTGCGCCGTGGCGTCGGTCTTGAACTGCGCGAACAGCTCCTTGCGCTCGTCGCTCGCGCCCTCGGTCTGCTCGATCCGCGCAATGAGGTCGCGGTGGGTGTCGTGGTCCTCGATGAGGCGGTCGAAAATCGTTTGCTCGGCCATGGTCAATCTCCTTCGTCGCCGTCCCAACGGCTCAGGCGGCAAAGAGTTCGAATTGCTCGGCGCGTGGGGTGAGAAGCGTCTTCAGATCGGCGCGGTCGGTCAGCAGGGTCGGGCGCCAGTCCGCGGTTACGATGAAGGGCCGGACCTTGGCCACGCTCACCGTCAGCCGCGCCACGTCGGCGAGCGTGATCGCGCGCCAGCGGCGGCTTTTCAGGATCCTGCCGACCGCCTTGGTGCCGAGCCCCGGCACGCGCAGCAACTGCTCCTTCGACGCCTTGTTGACGTCGACCGGAAAGCTCTCGCGGAACTTGAGCGCCCAGGCCAGCTTGGGATCGATGTCGAGCGGCAGCATCCCGCCGTCGGTCGCGGCGACCACTTCCTTTGGCTGGAAGCCGTAGAAGCGCATCAGCCAGTCGGACTGGTAGAGCCGGTGCTCGCGCATCAGCGGCGGGCGCTTGAGCGGCAGCACGGCGCTCGCGTCCGGGATCGGCGAGAAAGCGCTGTAATAGACGCGCCGAAGCCGGAAGCGGTCGTAGAGCTGGCTCGCGCGCATCACGATCGCGCCGTCGTCGGCGGCGTCGGCGCCGACGATCATCTGCGTCGACTGGCCGGCGGGCGCGAACTTGGGCGCGCTTTTGTATTTCTTGCGCGCGTCCTTCCCGTCCTCGATCGCGCCTTTCATGGCGCGCATCGCGCCTTCGATCTGCGGCACGCTCTTTTCGGGCGCGAGGTCGGTCAGCCCGCGTTCGGTCGGAAGCTCGACGTTGATCGAGACGCGGTCGGCGTGGAGCCCGGCCTGGCGCACCAGCTCAGGATCGGCGTCGGGAATGGTCTTGAGGTGGATGTAACCGCGGAAAT
>CAZKCD010000111.1:3728-6607 GCA_964551235.1 uncultured Sphingomonas sp. | reverse complement strand
AATGGGGCGCCATCAACCGCTTCCAGCGCAACGACGGGGCGATCACCCAGCGGTTCGACGACGCCAAGGCGAGCATCGCCGTCCCCTTTCCCTCGGCACGCTGGGGCAGCCTGGCGGCGTTCGAGGCGACGACCTACCCCGGCACTGCCAAGCGCTACGGCACGCGCGGCAACAGCTTCGTCGCGGTGGTCGAATTCACGCCGCAGGGTCCCAAGGCGATGGCGGTGACCGCCGGCGGGGTGAACGGCGACCCGGCAAGCCCGCATTTCGCCGACCAGGCACAGGCCTATGCCGACGGGCGCCTGCTGCCCGTCCCGTTCAGCGCGGCCGAGATCAGCGCGGCCGCGGCCGAGGTCTACAAGCCGGGCGATCCGCGGCGGCCTTGACAGCGACGCGCGGCTGGGCTTCCCTAAGGAGGATGACGGAATCGATCCGCCTTGCCACCATCCTTGCCTCCGCGTCGCGCGGTTGGTGGTGGCGCTCGCCCCAACGATGGCGCGTGCGCGGCTGATCTGATCGACTGAATCGATCGCAAGGATTTGCAAGGCTCGCGTCCCCCGACGCGGGCCCTTTTTTCGTTCCCCACCCTTCCAATTGAAAGTCTGTTCCCATGATTATCGTGATGAAGCCCGAGGCCAGTGCCGAAACCGTCCAGGCCCTGCTCGACCAGATTGCCGGCAAGGGGCTGAAGCCGCTCCACATGCCCGGCGCCGAGCGCGTCGTGCTGGGCGCGCTGGGCGACGAGCGCGTGCTCGCCGAACTCGGCCTCGACGCGCACCCCGAGGTGGAGTCGGTCAAGCCCATCCTGTCGCCCTACAAGCTGGTCGCGCGCGACCTGCACCCGCACGACACGCAGGTGCGGATCGGCAAGGCAGTGTTCGGCGGCGACCGCTTCGTGCTGGTGGGCGGCCCGTGCGCGGTCGAGAGCGAGGAGCAATTGCGGGCGAGCGCGCAGGCCGCGAAGGACGCGGGCGCGAGCGTGATCCGCGCCGGCGCCTACAAGCCGCGCACCAGCCCCTACAGCTTCCAAGGGCACGGGCCGGAGGGGCTGAAGATCCTCGAGCAGATCGGCAAGGAACTCGACCTGCCGGTGGTGACCGAGGTAATCGAGACGGGCGATGTCGACATCGTCGCCAAGCACGCCGACGCGCTTCAGGTAGGCGCGCGCAACATGCAGAATTTCGCGCTGCTGAAGGCGGTCGGCCGCGCCGGCAAGCCGGTCGTGCTGAAGCGCGGCATGTCGGCGACACTCGACGACTTCCTGCTGGCCGCGGAATATATATTGGCGGCGGGCAACGACCAGGTGATCCTGTGCGAGCGCGGCATCCGCACCTTCGAGACGGCGATGCGCAACACGCTCGACCTAGCCGCCGTCCCCTACCTCAAGAAGAAGACCCACCTGCCGGTGCTGGTCGATCCGAGCCACGGCACGGGGATGCGCGACATGGTGACGCCGATGGCGCTCGCCGCCGCCGCGGCGGGGGCCGACGGGGTGATGGTCGAGGTGCATATCAACCCGCCCTGCGCCCTGAGCGACGGGCCGCAGTCGCTGTTCCCCGACCAGATGAAGACGCTGAGCAACCAACTGGCGGCGATCCTGCCGGTGGTCGGGCGATCGCTGTGACGCAGCGGATGGAGGCGCTGACCCGGCGGCTCGACGGGGTGCACGACCCGGTCGCGCTGCACGCCGCGCTGGCGGCGGAAGGGGCGGTGCCGTTCCTGTTCCGGCGCACGGCGGGCCGCGCGGTGATCGTGGTCGACGAGGCGCTGCGGCTGGAGGCCAAAAGGCGCGACGCGCTGCTGGCGGCGGCCAGCGAAGGGGGGCGATTGCTCCTCGACCCGGTGGCGGCGGCGACCCCCAAGGCGGTGACCGGTCGCGCGGCGGACGCCGTCACCTTCCGGTTCGCGCCGTCGATCGCGCATGACGAGGAGGAACGGCTGGCGCACCCCACGGCCTTCGACCTCCTTCGGGCGATGGTCGCCGCGACCGGGGGCGAGAAGGAAGCGGTGGTCGCCGGCGTCATCGGCTTCGACCATGTCGACCTGCTGGAGGAGCTGCCGCCCGCCGCGGCGGGGGACGTGCCCGACCTGGCGATGGCGCTGGCCGAGACGGTGATCCTGGTCGAGCCCGGCGGGGCGGCGCGGATCGTCGCGCTGGCGGTGACCGGCGACGAGGCGCACGCGCACCGGCAGCGATCGCTGGCGGCGGAGCGGGTGGCGCGGCTGGCCGAGCGGATCGCGGGCGCGACCCTGCCGCCGCTGGCGCCGGCGGCGCGCGTGACGGCGAGCGCCGACACCAGCGACGCCGACTTCGCCGCGGCGGTGGTGCGGCTGAAAGAGCATGTCGCGGCGGGCGACATCTTCCAGTGCGTGCCCTCGCGCGCGTTCGCGGCGCCCTGCCCCGCGCCGGTCGATGCGTTCCGGCGTTTGGTCGCGGCCGACCCCTCGACCTACCAGTTTTGCGCGCCGCTGGCCGGGGGCGTACTGTTCGGCGCCTCGCCCGAGACGGCGGTGGCGGTGAGCGCGGACAAGGTGGTGAGCGTCAGCCCGATCGCGGGGACGCGGCCGCGCGCCGAGGGCGACGCCGACGACCGGATGGAGGCGGATTTGAGGCTCGACGCCAAGGAGAATGCCGAGCACATGATGCTGGTCGACCTGGCGCGCAACGACGTCGCGCGGGTCGCGACGCCGGGGACCCGGCGGGTGACGCGGCTGCTGGCGGTGGAGCGGTACGCGCGGGTGATGCACCTGGTGTCGCGGGTCGAAGGCACGCTGGCCGACGGGCGCGACGCGGTCGATGCGCTGAAATGCTGCCTTAACGTCGGCACGCTGTCGGGCGCGCCCAAGCTGAAGGCGATCGAGCTGATCCGGTCGGTCGA
>CAZKCD010000111.1:0-3628 GCA_964551235.1 uncultured Sphingomonas sp. | reverse complement strand
GCCTTCCGGCAGGCGGGGGCGCGGGTGGCGGTGGTGCGCAACAGCATATCCGCCGCCGATGCGCTGGCGCGGGCCGAGGCGGAGGGCGCGGCGATCCTGCTGTCGCCCGGGCCGGGGAGCCCGGAGGAGGCGGGCTGCTGCCTCGAGCTGGTGCGGATTGCGGCGGGGCGGGTGCCCCTGATCGGGATATGCCTGGGGCACCAGGCGATCGTCGGGGCGCGGGGCGGCGCGGTGCGGCGCGCGGACGAGCCCTGCCACGGCAAGGTCAGCCGGCTGCGCCACCACGGCACCGGGCCGTTCGCGGGATTGCCGGATCCGCTGGCGATCGGGCGCTATCATTCGCTGTGCACGCCGGTCGACGCGCTTCCGGAGGGGATGATCGTCGATGCCGAGCTGGAGGGGATGGCGATGGCGATCCGCGACGAGGGGGCGGGGCAGATCGGGCTGCAATTCCACCCCGAATCGATCCTGACGCCGCAGGGCGACAAGCTGGTCGCGGCGATGCTGGAATGGGCGCGCGGGCGGGCACAGCGCGCGGCGGCGGCCTAGGCAAGGCTCCGGAAAGTCAGAGAGAAGCGCTGCGCGACGTGGTCGGCGATGCCGTGCTGCCAGTCGCGGCGGGCCTCGCCGGCGATGCAATAGGCCGAGCGCGGGGCGAGCGGGACCTTCACCCGGTCGAACCGGCCGTCGGCGCGGCGGCGGCGGAAGGCCATGGTCGCCGGGCTGGCGAGCGAGACGCCGATCACCTCGTCGAACTGCGGGCGGTCGCGGTGCCAGCCGATGCCGGCGCCCGGATCGTAGCGGATGACCAGCGCCTGCTCGAACGCCGCGGGATCGCGGCCGAAGGCGCGCGCGGCACAGTCGCGGACGGGGAGCAGCCAGTCGGGGATGGGATCGGCGCGCTGGGCGGTGCCGGTGTCGAAATCATAATGCCAGCCGAAGCTGTGGGTGAGCCTCTTGCCCTCCCAGCCCTGAAACTTGAACGGGGTCAGCGGCAGGGCGAGGGCGTGCGCGACGAGCGCCCGTTCGTCCGCCGGCGAAAGGAGGTCGTCGGCCAGCGCGAGGCCGGGGATCGGGGGACCGAACAGGTCGAGCATGGGCCTTAAATGGGGGCGCACCCCGAACAAGAAAAGCCGGTCCCCGGGGGCGGGGGACCGGCTTTTCCGTTCGGCACGCTGACAGGGCGCGCTTAGCCGCGAAGGTCGAACCGGTCGGCGTTCATCACCTTGGTCCAGGCCTTCACGAAATCGTGGACGAACTTCTTGTCGGCGCCCTTTTCGGCATAGACTTCGGCGGTGGCGCGAAGCTGCGAGTTGGAGCCGAACACGAGGTCGGTGCGGGTCGCGGTCCACTTGCCCTTGCGGCCCTCGCGGACGTAACCGACGAACAGCTCATCGCTCGACGCGTCCTTCAGGTCCCAGAAGGTGTCGTTGTCGAGCAGGTTGACGAAGAAGTCGTTGGTGAGCTGGCCCTTGCGGTCTGTGAAGACGCCTTCCTCGATGCCGCCATAGTTGGCGCCGAGGACGCGCAGGCCGCCGAGCAGCACCGTCAGTTCCGGCGCCGAGAGGCCGAGCAGCGACGCCTTGTCGAGCAGCAGCTCCTCGGTCTTCACCGGCTGCTTGGTCTTGAGGTAGTTGCGGAAGCCGTCGGCCTGCGGTTCCATCCAGACGAAGCTGTCGACGTCGGTCCATTCCTGCGTCGCGTCGCCGCGACCGCCGGTGAAGGGCACCGTGATGTCATGGCCGGCGTCCTTGGCCGCCTTCTCGACCGCGGCCGACCCGGCCAGCACGATCGCGTCGGCCAGGCTCATCGACCCGCGCAGCTCATTGAGCTTGGCGAGCACCGTGGCAAGCTCGGCCGGCTCGTTGATTTCCCAGTCCTTCTGCGGCGCAAGCGCGATGCGCGCGCCGTTGGCGCCGCCGCGCTTGTCCGACTTGCGGAAGGTCGAGGCCGAGGCCCAGGCCGTCTTGACCAGCTGCGACACGGTGAGGCCGCTGGCCAGCACCGCCGACTTGAAGGCGGCGACGTCGGCGTCCGACGGGACGGTTCCGGCGGGCACCGGGTCCTGCCAGATGAGGTCTTCGGCGGGCACGTCCGGGCCGAGGTAGAGCGACTTGGGGCCCATGTCGCGGTGGGTCAGCTTGAACCAGGCGCGGGCAAACGCGTCGTCGAGCGCGGCCTGGTCGTCGCGGAAGCGTTCGGAGATGGCGCGGAATTCCGGGTCCATCTTGAGCGCCATGTCGGCGGTGGTCATCATGGTCGGCACGCGTTTCGAGGGATCGCGCGCGTCGGGCGCGAGGTCCTCGGGATCCGGGTTGATCGGGGTCCACTGCTTGGCGCCCGCCGGGCTTTCGACCAGTTCGTAATCATATTTGAACAGCAGGCGGAAATAGTCGCCGCCCCACTTGGTCGGGTTGTTCGACCAGCTGCCCTCGATGCCCGAGGTGGTGATGTGTCCCTTGCCGATCTCGTCCTCGTCGGTGAGCCAGCCGAGGCCCTGGAGGTGGATTTCCTCCGACGCCGGGTTGTTGCGGAAGGTGTCGGCGGGCTTGGCGCCATGCGCCTTGCCGAAGGCGTGGCCGCCGGCGGTGAGCGCGACCGTCTCCTCGCTGTTCATCGCCATGCGCGCGAAGGTCGCCTTCATGTCGCGCGCCGACTGCAGCGGATCCGGGTTGCCGCCCGGGCCTTCCGGGTTGACGTAGATGAGGCCCATCTGGATGGCCGCGAGCGGGCCTTCCAGTTCGGGAAGTTCCTCGGTGATGCGGGTGGGCGCGCCGTCGCTGACCCACAGTTCCTCGGCGCCCCAGAAGGTGTCCCCTTCCGACTGGTAGACGTCCTTGCGGCCGCCGCCGAAGCCGAACACCGGGCCGCCCATACTTTCGATCGCGACGTTGCCGGCGAGGATGAACAGGTCGGCCCAGCTGATCGACGGGCCGTACTTCTGCTTGATCGGCCAGAGCAGGCGACGCGCCTTGTCGAGGTTGCCGTTATCCGGCCAGCTGTTGAGCGGCTCGAAGCGCTGCTGGCCGCTCGAGGCGCCGCCGCGGCCGTCGGTGACGCGATAGGTGCCGGCGGCGTGCCAAGCCATGCGGATCATGAACGGACCGTAGTGACCGTAATCCGCCGGCCACCAGGGCTTGGAATCGGTCATCAGCGCGGTGAGATCGGCCTTCAGGGCGGCGTAGTCGAGCTTCGCGAACTCGGCCGCATAATCGAAGTCGGGGCCCATCGGGTCCGGCGAGACGCCGTTCTGGTGGAGCATGTCGACCGGCAGCGCCTCGGGCCACCAGTCCTTGTTCGTGCGGCCCAGCAGCGAGCGTGCCTTCGTGCCCTTCATCGGGCAGCCGCCGATATCGCCAGTCTTCGCGTCCATGGAGTCGCTCCTCTCGAATGTGGATTTCGTGAGGGTGCCGTGCGCTCGTGACCGGCCCAAGTCCAATTGTTTGCGTTCATCTGTTCAATCGGGTGGGTCAATCACAGGCGGGCGATTGAGCGAGCGGATCGCGCGAAGGACGGCAGGCAACAAAAAAGCCCCCGCGGATGCGAGGGCTGTTTTGTTGGTTGCGGGGGCAGGATTTGAACCTGCGACCTTCAGGTTATGAGCCTGACGAGCTACCGGGCTGCTCCA
>CAZKCD010000110.1:0-6716 GCA_964551235.1 uncultured Sphingomonas sp. | reverse complement strand
ATCGGCTGGCCGGTCGGGATTTCGAGGCTGACGATATCCTCGTCGCTGATCCCCGACAGGTGCTTTTCGAGCGCGCGCAGCGAATTGCCGTGGGCGGCGACGATCACGCGCTGGCCCTGGCGCAGCAGCGGTTCGATGTTCGCCTCATAATAGGGCAGGACGCGGGCGATGGTGTCCTTGAGGCTTTCGGTGTCCGGAACGTCGATGCCGGCGTAGCGGCGGTCGCTGGCCAGCTGGTAGGGACTGTCGGTCCCAAGCGGCGGCGGCGGGATGTCGAACGAGCGGCGCCAGATCTTGACCTGTTCGGCCCCGACCTTGTCGATCATCTCCTGCTTGTTGAGGCCCGTGAGCCCGCCATAGTGGCGCTCGTTGAGCAGCCAGCTCTTGGTCACCGGGAGCCACAGCCGGTCCATTTCCTCGAGCACGAGGTTGAGCGTGCGGATCGCGCGGCTGAGGACCGAGGTGAAGCAGGCGTCGGCGTCGAGCCCCTTGTCGCGCATCAGGCGGCCGGCAGCGCGGGCTTCCTCGACCCCCGTGTCGGTCAGCGCGACGTCCCACCAGCCGGTGAAGCGGTTTTCAAGGTTCCACTGCGACTGGCCGTGACGGAGCAGGACGAGCGTCGGCATCAGGCGTCGGCCTTCTCGCGCGCCGCGGCCGGGGCGTTGGCGGTCAGTTCCGGAAGGATGGCGTGGAGCGCGTCGAGGCAGGCGAAAGCGAGATATTTCGAACGGTCGGGCGACCAGCCGTAGAGCTCGTCGGGCAGGTCGACATTGTCCTTGAACGGCATTTCCAGCGTCATCGACACCGCGCCGTAGCGTTCGGCCAGCTGGGTGGTCGACATCGACATGTTGGCCTGGCCCGGGGCGGCGATTTCATAGCCCTTCTGCTGCTGGAAATCGGGGCAGAGCTTTTCGAGCGTGTCGCCGAACAGCTGGAACAGCTTCTTCTGGCGGTCGGTGATCGAGGGAATGCCCTCGAACCCGGCGAGGAAGTTGGCGGGGATCGCCTCGTCGCCGTGAATGTCCATCGCGAACACCGGCGGATTGAGATCCATCGCGGCGCGGACCTGGAACACCTCGGGGCTCTGCTCCATCGTCGGGGCGTGCCATTCGCGGTTGAGGTTGATGCCGGCCGCGTTGGTGCGCAGGTGGCCGCGCTTCGAGCCGTCCGGGTTCATGTTGGGAACGACGTGGAAGGTGCAGTCGCGGCGGAGCACGCGGGCGACGGGATCGTCGGGATCGGTCAGCTTTTCGAGCGCGCCTTCCATCCACCATTCGGCCATCGATTCGCCCGGATGCTGGCGGGCGTAGAGCCACACGGTCGTCGCGCCTTCGCCGATGGTCAGGCAGTCGAGGTCCTGCCCATCGAGCGTCTTGCCGAGGCTGCGGTAGGCGACGCCCGGCATGGCCGCGACGGTCGAGACGAGGTCGTGGTGCCGTTCCATCGAATATGGTGCAAAATAGGCGATCCAGGCGACGTCGGTTTCGGGGACGAAGCGCATCGTCAGCGTGCCGTCGGCGTAGGTGGTGTCGGCGATGCGGGTCCAGTCTTCGCGATCGACCGAGACGCACGCCTTATAGTCGGGCCAGCCGTCCGGATAGGCGGCGCCCGCGCAATTGGTGATCTTCAGCGTGACCTCGCGCCCGCCGCCGCCGGCGAGGCGGAAGTGGAACCACTGGTAGAAGTCGCTCAGATGGTCGGTGACGATTTCCAGTTCGGCGGTGTCGCCGTCGATGGACAGGACCCGGATGTTGCCGGAATCGAACGCGGAGGAAATGATGAGGGACATGGACAGCCTGCTGAGAATGAAGTCGGCGCCTGATAGAGAAGGCGCGGGCGCGTGCCTAGTCCCGGGCCCGGCAGCTTGTCCTTGACTTGGCGGGCCGGCCCCACTAGGTGCCGCGACGGTCTTCCCGAAGACCTCTTCGACAACACGAGATTAGCAAGGCAGGCGTTCCGGCCATGAAGATTCGTAATTCGCTCAAGTCGCTCAAGTCGCGTCACCGCGATTGCCGGGTGATTCGCCGTCGCGGCCGGACCTACGTCATCAACAAGACGAACCGCCGCTTCAAGGCGCGCCAGGGCTAACTCCCGCGCGGAGGCAGTCAGGCGGGGCCCGTTCGGGTCCACCTTGCACAACCAAGCGACACGCGGCCGGGCAAGTCCCGGCCGTTTTGCGTTGTCGCCCCCCTTGCGCGAGTCCCGCCGCGACACGCCGGAACCCTGCGCGTGAGCGCGCGTTCGTTACGGCAATGAAAAAGAAACAAGGGGAGTAAACGCATGTCCGACGAACGCGATACGGTCGAACGCACGACCATCATCGAAACCGGCAATGGCGGCGGCGGTGGCGGCGGCGTGATGGCCGTCGTCCTGCTGATCATCGTCGTGCTGGTGCTGCTGTTCGTGTTCCGCGAGGAACTGGGCTTCGGCAGCAAGGACACCGAGATCAACATTCCGGACAAGATCGAGGTCAACGTCAACTAAGGCGACCTCTTATTTGATTGTCGTGTGAGAGACCTGTAACGCCCCCTCGTTGCCCCCGCGGCAGCGAGGGGGTTCTTGCGAGGGACGAGTGAGCGCGAACGATCGCTATCTGACCGGCTTCGGCGGTCACTTCGAGACCGAGGCGGTGCCGGGCGCGCTGCCCAAGGGCCGCAACAGCCCGCAGCGGCCGGCATTCGGCCTCTACACCGAGCAGTTGAGCGGGACCGCCTTCACCGCGCCGCGCCACGAGAATCGCCGCAGCTGGCTGTACCGGATGCGGCCGACCGCCGAGCATCCGCCGTACCGCCGCTACGAGGGCGCGCGGCACATCGGCCACCAGGGCGCGGCCGGCCCGCTGCCCCCCAATCGCTTGCGCTGGGACCCGGTCGCGGCGGACCTGCCCGAGGGCATGGATTTCGTCGACGGGCTGGCGACGATGCTGACCACGCGCCCGCCGGCCGACCTCAGCGGGGTCGCGGTCCATCTCTACCGCGCGACGCGCTCGATGCGGCAGCGCGTGTTTGTGAATGCCGACGGCGAGTTGCTAATCATTCCGCAGCAGGGTGCCTTGCACCTCGTCACCGAGCTCGGGCGGCTGGACGTCGCGCCGGGATCGATCGCGCTGGTGCCGCGGGGCATGAAGTTCCGGGTCGAGGTCGAGGGCGACGCGCGGGGCTATGTCGCGGAGAATTACGGGGCGCCGTTTCGCCTTCCCGAGCTGGGCCCGATCGGCGCCAACGGGCTGGCCAACCCGCGCGACTTCGAGGTGCCGGTGGCGGCCTATGAGGACGTCGAGGGGGATCACGAGGTCGTCCAGAAATATGGCGGCGAGCTATGGACGACGACGATCGACCACAGCCCGCTGGACGTGGTGGCGTGGCACGGCAATCTCGTCCCCTGCCGGTACGACTTGGCGCGCTTCAACACGATCGGGACCGTGAGCTTCGACCATCCCGACCCCAGCATCTTCACCGTGCTGACCAGCCCGTCCGAAACGCCGGGACGCGCCAATGCCGACTTCGTGATCTTCCCGCCGCGCTGGATGGTGGGCGAGGACACGTTCCGCCCGCCCTGGTTCCACCGCAACGTGATGAGCGAGGCGATGGGGCTGATCCATGGCGACTATGACGCCAAGGAAGGCGGCGGCTTCGCGCCCGGCGGCCTGTCGCTGCACAACATCATGAGCGGGCACGGGCCCGACTTGGACGCGTGGGCGAAGGCCAGCGCGGCGGAACTGAAGCCGCACAAGATCGACCACACGATGGCCTTCATGGTCGAGACCTGCTGGCCCTACGTTCCAACCCGCTTCGCGCTCGAACGCGCGCAGAGCGATTACGACAAGGCCTGGGCGGATTTCCCCAAGGCGCAGCTTCCGGAATGAGCATGATCGACGAAACCCACGACCCGGCGCGCACCAGCTGGGTCGCAAGCGCTAACGGCCACCCGCATTTCCCGATCCAGAACCTGCCGCTGGGCGTCTTCTCGGTGGATGGCGGCGAGCCACGGATCGGCGTGGCGATCGGCGAATCGATCCTCGACCTGAAAGCG
Source organism: uncultured Sphingomonas sp. (assembly GCA_964551235.1). Classification (GTDB taxonomy): domain Bacteria; phylum Pseudomonadota; class Alphaproteobacteria; order Sphingomonadales; family Sphingomonadaceae; genus Sphingomicrobium. Next base: position 2,684 of record CAZKCD010000110.1, on the reverse strand, counting down.
GCGCGGCGGCACCTGCCGGCGGCGTGGAGCGAGGCGCTGGGCGCGACGAGCCTCAACGCCTGGTTCGCGCGGGGGCCGGAGGATGCACGGGAGCTTCGCCTGTACCTCGGCGCCATGCTCTCGGACGTGGCGTGGCGCGGGAAGCTGGAAGGCGCGCTGCTCGGCGCGCTCGACGTCGTTATGCATTTGCCGGCGACGATCGGCGACTACACCGACTTCTACGTCGGCATCCATCACGCGACCAACGTCGGCAAGCAGTTCCGGCCGGACCAGCCGCTGCTGCCCAACTACAAATATGTGCCGATCGGCTACCACGGGCGAGCCAGCAGCGTGCGCGTGTCGGGCGCGCCGCTGGTGCGACCCAAGGGCCAGCGCAAGCCGCCCGAGGCCGACGCGCCGGACTATGGCCCGTCGCGGCGGCTGGATTACGAGCTGGAGATGGGCATCTGGATCGGGCGCGGGAACGACTTGGGCACGACCATCCCGATCGGCGAGGCGGGCGGGCATATCGCCGGCTATTGCCTGCTGAACGACTGGTCGGCGCGCGATTTGCAGGCGTGGGAATACCAGCCGCTGGGGCCGTTCCTGGCCAAGAACTTCCTGACGAGCGTCAGCCCGTGGGTGGTGACGCCCGAGGCGCTGGCGCCGTTCCGGACGCCGATGCCGGCGCGGCCGGAGGGCGATCCCGCCCCCCTTCCCTATCTCGACGATGCGGACGATCGCGCGCGTGGCGGGCTGGGCGTCAAGCTGCGCACCGTGCTGGTCACCGAGCGGATGCGCCGCGAGGGTGCCGCGCCGTACGTCCTGAGCGAGGGCGAGGCGGCGGCGGCGATGTACTGGTCGGCGGCGCAGATCGTGACCCACCATGCCTCGAACGGCTGCAACCTGATGCCCGGCGACCTCATCGGCACCGGCACGCTGTCGACCGCCGAGGAGAGCGGGCTGGGATCGCTGCTGGAGATTTCGAAGGGCGGCAAGGCGCCCGTGACCCTGCCCAACGGCGAGACGCGCAGCTTCCTGGAGGATGGCGACGAGCTGACGCTGACCGCGCTGTGCGAGAAGCCGGGCGCGGCGCCGATCGGCTTCGGCTGGGTGACCGGACGGGTGCTGCCCGCCGCTTAAGGCAGGAGGCCGCGCGCCGCCGCCATCGTGCGCGTCAGCTGGTAGAGCTGGTCGAGCGTGGGCGCGGCGATTCCGTGCCGACGAGCGAGTTCGAGCGGCGCGCCGAGCAAGGCGTCGAGCTCGATCGGGCGGCCCGCCTCGACATCCTGGAGCATCGAAGTCTTGAAGGCGCCGAGCCGCTCGGCAACCGCGAGGCGCGCCTCGCCGCTTTCGGTGATCGGGCAGCCGATGGCGACGCCGATCGCGCGCGCTTCCTCCATCGCGGCGAGCATTGCGGCGCGGCAGCCGGACAGGATCCGGTCCGAGGTGGCGAGCGTCAGTGCCGACATCGGGTTCATCGTCATGTTGCCCCACGCCTTGTACCAGATGGCGCGGCGGATCGCGGGATCGGCGCGGGTCGGGATTCCGGCATGGGTGACGAGCGCGGCGAGCGCCTCGACGCGCGCGCTTGAGCCGCCCGCCGGTTCGCCGAGAACGAGATGGTCGACCTTCTGGACATGGACCTCGGCCGGGACCTCGCGGCGCATCGAGGCGTGGACGACGGCGCCGAGAATGCGGTCGGCGGGCAAGGCGGCGGCGATGCGCCCGCCGGGATCCACGCTGGCCAGGGGCGCGGCGTCGAACCACCAGGGCACGCCGTTGATGAGCGGGGCAACAAGCGTCACCGGGCCGATCATCGGCGCGGCGGCCTCGGCCGCGTCGGCCAGCGCGAAGGCCTTGGTGGCGATGAAGACCACGTCCTGCTCGCCGAGAGCGGCGGCATCGTCCGATGCGCGGACGCTGGCGCGGGCCCGCTCGTCCTCCTCGACCAGCGTGATGCCCGCGGCGTAGGCGCCGGCGCGGCCCGGGCGGGCGAGAACGCTGACATCATGGCCGGCAAGCGCGAGCCGGGCGGCGATCCAGCCGCCGATCGCGCCGGCGCCGACGACCGCAATGCGGCTCATCGCGGCTCAGTCATGCCAGCTTCGGCCGTCGCGCTCGATCAGCGCGATGGCCGAGGACGGGCCGCTGCTGCCCGCGGTGTAATTCTGCGGGCGGGTGGCGTTGTCGGCCCAGCAGGCGCGGATGGCATCGACCCACTGCCACTGCGCCTCGACCTCGTCGCGGCGGACGAACAATGTCTGGTCGCCCTGCGTCAGGTCGAGCAGCAGCCGTTCGTAGGCGATCCGGCGCTTGGGGCCGGCGAAGGCGTCGGGCATGGAGATGTCGAGCGGGACGCTGCGCAGCTTCAAGCCTTTCTCGTCGAGCCCGGGCACCTTGGCCATCACCGACAAATGGATGTTCTCGCGCGGCTGGATCGAGATGACGAGCTCGTTGGGCACGGTCGCGCTGTTGAAGATCGAGTGCGGGATCGACTTGAAGCGGATCACGATCTCGGTCTTGCGCGCGGGGAGCCGCTTGCCGGTGCGCAGGTAGAAGGGCACGCCCGCCCAGCGCCAGTTGTCGATCTCGACCTTGACAGCGGCGAAGGTCTCGGTGTCGGAGTCGGGCGCGACGCCCTCGGTGTCCCGGTAGCCCTCGTACTGGCCGCGGATCACGTCGTCGGGCTCGATCAGCTTGAT
>CAZKCD010000109.1:0-6763 GCA_964551235.1 uncultured Sphingomonas sp. | reverse complement strand
GTCATCATCAACGACGCTCCAGATACGCCGCTCACGCGCAAGGATATGACCGTGCTCTTAGGGGCACTCGCCGAAGGCAAGGTGCCGCTGGAAGCCGCTAGCTACATCGCGGACGCAATTATCATGAGCCATACCTTCGAATTTGAAGACGACGCAGTGGCCGAAGCGGTGCACTTTCTGGCTGACGACAGCGCGCCGCTAACGCAGGCAGAAGTTGGCCAGGTACACAGCCGCCTCGCTACAGCTTCCTAATGGCAACTTTCCGCCCAAAGCTGCCATTAGAAATTCCTGTCCTACAGCCGCCCGATCATGCCATGAGGAACCCGGCTGTTTCAGATTGTCGGAGAAACCTCGATCGCGCGTGACCGACCGGCGTCACGACCGTGAACAATCGTGAAGACTGGGCGGAATTCGCGTTCTGAGTCAGCAACTTGCGGGTAGGAATTCGCCGCGTCGGGGCGATCAGTCCCCACTGAGCTTCGGCTTGCCGACGTCGCCCTGCCCGACGGTGTGCCCGGCCATGTCGAGCATGCGCATGAGCGGCAGCCTCGCCGCGTCCATCAGCTCGGTCGACATCTCGATCCGCGGCTCGAGGTCGCGCAGCGCGACGTAGAGCTTTTCGAGCGTGTTGAGGGCCATGTACGGGCACATGTTGCAGTTGCAGTTGCCGTCGCCGCCCGGCACGCCGATGAACGTCTTGTCGGGCGCGGCCTTTTCCATCTGGTGGATGATGTGCGGCTCGGTCGCGACGAGGATGACCTTCGCGTCGCTCGTGCTGGCGAACTTGAGGATCGCGCTGGTCGATCCGACCATGTCGGCATGATCGATGATGTGCGGCGGGCATTCGGGGTGCGCCGCGACGGGCGCCCCGGGATGCTCGGCCTTGAGCTTGAGCAATTCGGTTTCACTGAACGCTTGGTGGACGATGCAGATGCCCGGCCACAACAGCATCTCGCGGTCGAACCGCCGCGCCAGATAGCCGCCGAGGTGGCGGTCCGGTCCGAAGATGATCTTCTGGTCCCTTGGGATCTGGTCGAGGATCGCCTCGGCGCTCGACGAGGTGACGATGATGTCGCTCAAGGCTTTCACCTCGGCCGAGCAGTTGATGTAGGTCAGCGCGATATGGTCGGGGTGCTTGGCGCGGAACGCCGCGAACTGGTCCGGCGGGCAGCTGTCCTCGAGGCTGCAGCCGGCCTCCATGTCGGGCAGGATGACCGTCTTGTCCGGGCTCAGGATCTTGGCGGTCTCGGCCATGAAGCGGACGCCGCAAAAGGCGATGACGTCGGCGTCGGTCGCCGCCGCCTTGCGCGACAGGTCGAGGCTGTCGCCGACGAAATCCGCGAGGTCCTGGATTTCCGGCTTCTGGTAATAATGGGCGAGGATGACCGCGTTCCGCTCCTCCTTGAGGCGCTGGATTTCGGCGAGAAGGTCGTGGCCCTTCAGGCTGGTCGTCGGTGCGGTCACGTGGTCACTCTCCGGCTTGGTCGGGGCGTCAACGCCCGAAGGCCCAGATATGGCCCCGATCAGCCCGCCGCAATGCCCGCGGCAATCCCTTCGACCATCGCGGTGCGCGACAGCAGCGACAGCGCCAGATGGACCGCGAAGGCGACCGCGGCGACGACGACGGTCGCCGGGTGGATGCCGCCCAGCACCTTGCGGTCGTGACGGGCAAGCAGGGCGACCATCGCCAGCTGGATGGCAAGGATCAGCCACTCGGTCAGCTCGCCGCCGATCAAGGGCGCGGGAAGAAGGCGCCCGAAGGCCGGCTCGGTAATCAGGATGAGCGATCCCAGCATCAGCCGGCGGTGCGCCTGCGTGTCGCGGCGCTGCAGGATGGCGAGCAAAACCAGGAGGAGAAAGCCCGCCAGCCCGCTCACCACCAGCGCGTAGAAAAACGCGTTGCTGAAGAAGGGCGGCACCATGCCGAGCGCCAATGCCTGGTGCACGGTGTAGCCCCCCGACACGACCACCGCGGTCGCCAGCGCGACCCCGGCCCAGCCGAGCGTGCGGTGGACCGCGATGCTGCCGCGCTGGGCCAGCACATTCTGCGTTACGAACAGGCCCAGCCAGGCGACCATGATGATGCCGTGCGCGTGCATGAAGGGCGGCACCTTGCTGATGTCGACCAAGCCCCGCGCCGCGAACTGGGCGAAGCCGAACAGGATGAGCAGCGCCAGCGCGATCGCCATGCGGGTGAAGAATGGCTGGTCGGCCATGAAGCCGCGGCCGTCGCGCGGCGCGATGGTGTCGGCGGTCGTCGCCATGTCGCTTGCCCCTCTGGAAAAGTCACACGCCGCGCCCCCGCGCGGCCGAACGATTTTACCGGTTGGCCCGCGCCTCGTCGAGGACTTCCTGGATCGATCGGCTGACGTCCCAGCGCTCGTCCGACGGCTTGCCCTCGCTGGCGTAGCGCACCTCGACGGTGACGCCCTCGACGCCCGAGGCTTCGAGCGGCAGTTCGAGCAGGTGCGCCACCCGCTGCCGGCCCTCGTCGCGGGCGCGGGCGATATTGGCGGGTTCCTTGGCGGTCGCTTCGGCCTGCGCGTCGGCGAGCTTGACCGAGCGGGTGACGAGCGCCTGGCTGGCCTGCCGCGAGACCCACCAGCCTTGGGCGTTGCCCATGCTGCCCTTCGCGAGGTCGATGTTGGGGTCCGCGACGCGCACGTCGGGGATGGTCACCAGGAGGCGCTTCGTCGCGGGGTCGAACTTGGCGTCGTCGAGCGTCAGGCCCGACAGGTCGACGAAATAGTCGACCGCGAACGGCAGCGTGCCGTTGAGCTTCGAGGAGAAGAGCGTGCCCTGGTTGACCGAGGTGACGTCGATCGTGCCGTTGACGCTGGCCACCTTGAGGTCGGTCTTGCCGGCGAAGGTCGAGGTGAGGACCTGCGCGATACCCTGCGCGGTCGCGATCTCCTCGGCCCGGCGTTTCTCCTCCGCCGAACGCCACTGCCACGCCACGACGAGGGCGACCAGCAGCGCGACGGCGAGGATCGCGGCGAGCGTCTTCTTCGAGATGGTCAGGCGGTCGTCCATTGGTCCTCCACCTGCTGAACGAGCCCGCGGCGTTCAAGGTCCAGGAGATGCGCGGTGACCGACCCGCCGGCGGCGGGAACGAGGCGCGGGTCGAGGCCCGGGTAGGCCTGCGCGACGATGTCGGTCACGCTGCGGGCACCATGGGAAACGAGCTTGAGGATCTGTTTTTCCCGCTGCATCCGGTGGCCGAGAAGGCCGCGCAGCATCTGCTGGGGGTTGGTGACCGGAGCGCCATGGGCGGGGTAGAAGATGCGGTCGTTGCGTTCCCGTAACATCGCCAGGCTGGCCATGAAGGCGCCCATGTCGCCGTCGGGCGGGACGACGACGGTGGTCGACCAGCCCATGACGTGGTCGCCCGTGAACAGGGCGCCCCGATAGGCGAAGCACAGATGGTTGGAGGTGTGGCCGGGCGTCGCCACCGCGACGAGAGCGGTGCCGTCGCCCAGCTCGATTCCCTCGCCGTCGGCAAGCACTTGGTCGGGCGCATAATCGCCGTCGAAGGCGGCGTCGGCGCGCGGACCGACCGCGGCGAGGCTCAGGGGCGCGCAGCCGATGACCGGCGCGCCGGTGCGGGCCTTCAAGGGCGCGGCGGCGGGACTGTGGTCGCGGTGGGTGTGGGTGCAGGCGATGGCGCGGATCGGCCGCCCGCCGACCGCGGCGAGGATGGCGTCGACATGCTCGTCGATCGCCGGACCGGGATCGATCACGACCACCGCATCGGTGCCGACGAGGTACGTCTGCGTGCCGGTGTAGGTGTAGGGCGAGGGATTGCGCGCGAGCAGCCGGCCGATGCCGGGCTCCAGCTCTTCCAGGATGGCGTAAGGGGCGTCCACGGCTTTGCCTGTGCCACGGACGCCCCCGCCACGCCAAGGACCTTCGACGAAGGCCCCTGCCGCTCGGGACTTTAGTCGCGGGTGCGCTTCTCGAGGCGCTCGATTTCGCGCTCGGCCTCGCGCATCCCGGCGCGCGCCGCTTCCATGCTGCGGCGCATGGTGTCCTTGTCGACCGCGGCGAGCGCCTGGCGGGTAATTGCCTCGACGTCGATCGCCTCGACCGCCTTCAGGCTGGCGCGGACGGTGGCCTTGATCGCCTCGGGGTCTTGGCCGGCCTTGCGAATCTCGTCGGCGTTGGCGTCAATCTCGCGCATCGCCTCGTCGACCTCGACCCGGGCCTGCGCCAGCTCGCGCTGCATCGCCGCCTTGTCGACCTTCACCTGCGCCATGGCCTCCGCCACGTCGCGCTCGATCCCGGCGAAATCGACCTTGGCCATTTCGGCGCGCGCCTGCGCGATCGACTGGCGGATTTCCGCGCGCTCGGCGGGGGTGAGGTCTTTCCAGTCCTTTTCGTCACCGTTGATCATGATGCGGTCTCCCTGGCCCGGCGCGGGCGGGGCCGGCGCGACCGGCGGGACCGGCGGCGCGGACGGCGCGGGGGGTGCGTAAGCGGCGGCGATCGGCGCGGCGGGCGCATCGGGCGCCTGCGGCACATCGACATAGCGGGTCGCCCACGAGGCGGTCAGCGGCAGCGCGATGGCGATGCCGGCGAGCGTCAGGGCCTTGCCGGCAGTACGGCGGCGGGGGTTGGAAGCGTTCAACATGGACGTCAATCTCCGTTGCAGGGTGCTTGGACGATCGAGCGCGCCGGCAAACAGCAGCGCCCGTCCCGAGGCGGCCTTGGCGATCGCCTGCCCGTAGGCTGCACGATCGCGGGCATTCGCCTTGTCCAGCACCCGGGCATCGCAGGCGGCTTCCTGGTCGAACCGGAAGGCCACGTGCGACAGCCAGGCAAGTGGATTGAACCACATGAGGCAAAGAAGGACGTAGGCAAGGTGGTTGATAACGAGGTCGCCCGACCGGTGGTGGGCAAGCTCGTGGTCGAGCGCGAGGCGCCGCTGGGCGGCGTCGAACCGCTGGTCGAAATCGTCCGGCAGCGCGATCACGCGGTCGATCACGCCGAAGGCGAGCGGGCCGCGCACGGCAAGGCTGCGGACGATTCGGATATTGCCGAGCGTCGCGACCTGCACCGCGTCGCCGAGCACGCGGGCGCGCTGGCGGCGGTAGACGATGAGGCCGTGCAGCAGCATGACCGCGGCACCGGCAAGCCAGGCGTAGAGCGCCACTCCGCCCCAGCCGCCGATGCGGTCGAGAAGCGTGGGTTCGGCCATGGTCATGGCATAGACCGGCTGGGCGAGCGTCTGGGCGATCGGCGCGTTGGTCATCGCGCTCGGCGCGGCGGCGGGCACCACGCGCTCGACCGTGGTGGTGAGCGTCGGCATCAGCAGCCGGGCGGCGGGGATCAGCCACAGGCCATAGGCCGCGGCAGCGCCGAAATGGCGGCGCACGGGTTCGCGCACCAGCAGCACGAGGAGCATCAGGCCCGAGGTCGCGATCAGCGTATCGACCAGCCAGTCGGTCATGCCTTCAGCTCCTTCAGCAGCGCCTCGATCCGGGCGATGTCGTCGGCGTCGAGCGCCTCCTCCTCGGCGTGGTGCGCGAACAGCGGCGACAATTTACCACCGAACAGCCGGTCGACGAAGCGGCGCGATTCGTCCGCGACGTAGGGGTCGCGGTCGATCGCCGGCGTGTAGAGGAAGGCGCGGCCATGCTTGGCCGGGGCGACCGCCCTCTTCGCGAGCAGACGCGAGAGCAGGCTCTTGACCGTGGCGAGCGACCAGTCGCGCTCCGCCGGCACGCGCTCGGCGATATCGGTCGCGGTGAGCGGCTCGCCGGCCGTCCACAGCACCTCCATCACGTCCCATTCCGCGTCGCTCAGGCGTTTTTCCACGAGTCGGTTCCCTTCGTTCGATTACAGATGTAATCCAATGCGATTACGTTTGTAAACGAAAAAAGAAACGCCCGCGGAACGTACCGGTCCCGCGGGCGTGTCGGTCGCATCGCGCAGCGACGATCAGCCGGCTTTGGCGTCGGCGATCGCGGCCTTCAGCTTGGCGACTATTTCCGCCTTCATGGCCGCGTCCATGTCGCTGTTCTTTTCGACATTCTCGAGCGCGGTTTCGAGGCCCTTGGCGATGTCGGCCTTGTTCGCGGTCTTGCTGCAAACGACGATCTTGGCCTTTTCCTTCTTCTGCTCGGTGCCGGCGGGTCCGGCCTCGATCACGCTCAGCGCTCCCGGGCAGTCGGTCTTGATCGAGCTGCCGTCCTTCTCGCTCCAGTCGACGGTCTGGTCGCCGCCGGACGAGTGGACGATGATCCGTTTCTCGACCCGCGTTTCCTTCTTGGGCTCGTCGGCGCGGGCCGGGGCGCTGATGGCGAGGCTGGCCAGCGCCAGCGTGCCGACCAGGCCGATGCCGGCGAGGCGGAGGGTCGTTCCATGGTTCGCGTTCAGCATGGTCAATCGTCCTTTCAGTTCGTCGAGGGAAGTAAGCGCACACAGCGAGCGGGGCACCGGGCGGGCCGCGCTGCGCAGGATGGTTTCGCCATAGGAAGCCGCGCTGACCGGCGCGTCGTCGGCCAGCACGCTGGCGTCGCAGGCGCTCTCCATGTCGCGGCGGAAGGCGCCGAGCGCGAGCCAGGTCAGCGGGCTGAACCACAACGCCGAAGCGCCAACCAGCGCCGCGGCCGAGGCCCAGATGTCGCCGCGGCGATGGTGCAGGCTCTCGTGCAGCAGAGCGATGCGCTGCTGTTCGGGCGTGAAGCGGGTCGCGAAATCCTCGGGCAGAAGGATGAGCGGGTGGACGAGGCCGGTCGCCGCCGGGCCATCGACGGCCGGG
>CAZKCD010000108.1:0-6900 GCA_964551235.1 uncultured Sphingomonas sp. | reverse complement strand
GCCCCGGCCCGGTCGTCACCATGTACGAGCTGGAGCCGGCGAGCGGGATCAAGGCCAGCCGGGTGATCGCGCTGGCCGACGACATCGCCCGCAACATGAGCGCGCTGTCGGCGCGCGTCGCGACCATTCCGGGGCGCAGCGTCATCGGTATCGAACTGCCCAACCCCAAGCGCGACATGGTCTCGTTGAGCGAACTGGTCGGCAGCCAGGCGTTCGAGGACCAGGCGATGAGCCTGCCGCTGATCCTGGGCAAGAATATCGCCGGCGACCCCGTCATCGCCGATCTCGCGCCGATGCCGCACCTCCTGGTCGCGGGCACCACCGGATCGGGCAAGTCGGTGGGCCTCAACTGCATGATCCTGTCGCTGCTCTACCGGATGGGGCCGGACGAGTGCCGGATGATCATGATCGATCCCAAGATGCTGGAGCTGAGCATCTACGACGACATTCCGCATTTGCTCGCCCCGGTCGTGACCGAGCCGGGCAAGGCGATCCGCGCGCTCAAGTGGACCGTCGAGCAGATGGAGGAGCGCTATCGCATGATGGCGAGCCTCGGGGTGCGCCAGCTGTCGAGCTTCAACCAGCGCGTCCGCGATTCGAAGGCCAAGGGCTCGACGCTCGGCCGCAAGGTGCAGACCGGCTACGACGCCGACACCGGCCAGCCGATCTACGAGACCGAAGAGCTGGAATATGAGGTGCTGCCGCAGATCGTGGTGGTGGTCGACGAGCTGGCGGATTTGATGATGACCGCCGGCAAGGAGGTCGAATTCCTGATCCAGCGGCTGGCGCAGAAGGCGCGCGCGGCCGGTATCCACCTGATCATGGCGACGCAGCGCCCGTCGGTCGACGTCATCACCGGCGTCATCAAGGCCAACCTGCCGACCCGCATCAGCTTCCAGGTCACCAGCAAGATCGATTCGCGCACCATCCTGGGCGAACAGGGCGCCGAGCAGCTGCTGGGCAAGGGCGACATGCTCTACATGCCCGGCGGCAAGCAGATCCTGCGCGTCCACGGCCCGTTCGTCAGCGACGAGGAAGTGCGCGCCGTCGCCGACCATTGGCGCAAGCAGGGCGTGCCCGACTATATCCAGGCGGTGACCGAGGAGCCCGAGGACGGCGGCTACCTCATCGAGGGGGCGCCGCAGGGCGACGACGATCCCGAGACGCAGCTCTATCGCAAGGCGGTGCAGATCGTCGCCGAAAGCCAGAAGGCCTCGACCAGCTACATCCAGCGGCAATTGCGCATCGGCTACAACAGCGCGGCGCGCCTGATCGAGCGGATGGAGAAGGACGGGCTGGTCGGCACCCCCGACCATGTCGGCCGGCGCGAGGTGCTGATCGACACCGACGGGCACCCGATCTGAGGCCTTGGACCCATGAACGCGGCGGAACCGACGGGTTCAGGACGCATTCAATGCCCGAACGCCACAACGGCGCCCAAGGAATTTCCAGGAGATTCGTCCGATGAGTTTTTCGACCCCCTTCCGCGCGCTTGCGCCCGTCGCCGCGATCATGGTCGTGGCCGCGCCGGCCGCCGCGCAGAGCAACGCCGATATCGCCAAGGTCGAGGCGCACCTGAAGTCGGCCCAGTCGATGACCGCCAATTTCACCCAGACCGACGCCAAGGGCCGGTCGATCAGCGGCCAGCTGCAGCTCAAGCGGCCGGGGCGGATCCGCTTCGAATATGGCGCGGGCGCCAATATGCTGCTGGTCAGCGACGGCAAGACGCTGACCTTCCTCGACTATGAGGTGCAGCAGAAGTCGGCGTGGCCGATCGCCAAGTCGCCGCTGTCGGTGCTGCTGTCGGGCAACCCCGACCTGAAGCGCATCGCCCGCGTGGTGCCGACCGCCGATCCGCGCATCCTGGTCGTCCGCGCCCGCGATTCGCGCCGGCCGGAGTTCGGGACGCTGCTGCTTGGCTTCATCCGGTCGCCGGCCTCGCCGGGCGGGTTGCTGCTGCAGGGCTGGACCGCGATCGACGCGCAGAACAAGCGGACCAAGGTCACGCTGTCGAACCAGCGCTACAATGTCGCGGTGCCGGAAACGGCCTTCGCCTTCAAGGACATCAAAAAGCGTTAGATTAGAACGGGTAGCAAACGAAAACCGTTCATCATGCGGTCAGGCACGGTGCGTTATTCGATCCTCGATCGATGCACCGGGCCTGAGGTTTCCCCCTGTTACTTGGGCCGCATCGATCACCTTGCGTGATGACGCTTGGTCGGCCCTCGCTCCAATGCCCCCGGAGCGGGGGCCTTTTCTTTCCTGTCCGGGGGACAGGAACGACGAGGCCCCCCTTTTTCTGAAGCGAAGTGCCCCCCTTTTCCCTTCAATCCTTATCCCCCACCCGCTAAGCGGAGCGCCGTGAGCAGGATCAAGATCGCCAGCTGGAACATCAACTCGGTGCGCGCGCGGACCGGGATCGTCGAGCGATTCCTCAACGAGGAGCAGCCCGACGTGCTGTGCCTCCAGGAGACCAAGGCCGAGGACAAGGTCTTCCCGGGCGAGCTGTTCCACAAGCTGGGCTACGTCCACCACAAGCTGAACGGCCAGCGGATGCACCACGGCGTGGCAATCCTGTCGAAGCTGCCGTTGCACGATGAGGGCCGCCACGACTGGCAGGACAATGGCGAGGCGCGGCATGTCGGCGCGCGGCTCGACTGCGGCGTCCGCATCGAGAACGTCTACGTCCCCGCCGGCGGCGACGTGCCGGACCGCACGGTCAACCCGAAGTTCGGGCAGAAGCTGGATTTCGTCGAGCGCATGACGCGCTGGTCGGACAAGCTGGCCGAGCCGACGCTGATCGTCGGCGATTTCAACATCGCCCCGCTGGAGTGCGACGTGTGGAGCCACAAGGCGCTGCTCGACGTGGTCAGCCACACGCCGGTCGAGGTGGACGCGCTCAATCGCCTGCAGCAGAGCCACGGCTGGGTCGACCTCGGCCGCCAGTTCATCCCCGCGCCGGCGCGCAACTTCACCTGGTGGAGCTACCGCTCACCCGATTTCACCAAGAACGACCGCGGGCGCCGGCTCGACCACATGTGGGCCTCGCCCAGCCTCGCGCCGCAGGCGGTCGCGCACGCGGTGCACGAGCCGTGTCGCAGCTGGGAACGGCCGAGCGACCACGTGCCGCTGGTGGTGGAGCTCGACGTTTGAGCCTTGGCCCGGCGCTGGCCGCGCTGGCGGGCGGGCGGGCCGTGACGGTCGGGACGCTGACGGTCGCGTCGGTCGAGACCGCGCGCGGCGTGCCGGACGAGGCGGGCATCCTTTTGAGCCATGAACGCGCCGCGGCGCTGGGCCTCGGCAACCGGCGCGAGGCCTCGGGCAGCGACCCGGTCGTCATTCGGCGCGAGCCGTGGATGGACGAGGAAACCGTGCGCGCGCTGGCCGACCCGGCGCGCGATTTCGACCGGATGGCGCAGGGGCCGCTGACCCCGGAAGAACCGCCGGCCACTCGCGACGCGGCCGGAGCGCTCCGCCTGGCGCGAATCGCCGGGGTGATGCCGGCGCTGTGGCTCCTGCCCGAGACGGCCGAATCGGTGGTAATCGCGACCGACGAGGTACTGGCGTCGGTGGGCGCGGCGGTGGTCGCACGGGCGCGGCTGCCGGTCGACGGCATCGGGTCGACGCAGATCGTGGTGTTTCGAGAGACGCCGTCGGGCGACGAGCATGTCGCGCTGCTGCTCGGCGAATGGGGCGATGCGCCGCCGCTCGTCCGGCTGCACAGCGAGTGTTTGACCGGCGACGTTTTCGCCAGCCTCAAGTGCGATTGCGGGCCGCAGCTGCACGCGGCGCTGCGCCTAATCGCGGAGGCGGGCGGAATCCTGCTCTACCTGCGACAGGAAGGGCGCGGCATCGGCCTCGCCAACAAGATCCGCGCCTATGCGCTGCAGGATCGCGGGCTCGACACGGTCGAGGCCAACCGGCGGCTGGGCTTCGCCGACGACGAACGCGATTTCGGCGTGGCCGCGGCGATGCTCCGCGCGCTGGGGGTCGAGGCGGTGCGGCTGCTGACCAACAACCCCGCCAAGGTGCGCGGGCTGGAAGCGGCGGGCGTGACCGTCGCCGAGCGGGTGGCGCACCACATGCCGACCAATCCGCACAACGCCGATTATGTGGCGACGAAGAAGGCCAAGAGCGGCCACCTCGATTAATCGTCGAACAGCGCGCGTGCGAGGCGACTGACGGGGTCAGTCGTCGAACAGCGCGCTCCCGACGCGCAGGTGGGTGGCGCCGAGCATCACCGCTGTCTCGTAATCCGCGCTCATCCCCATGCTGAGGCCGCTGACGTCATGACGTCGCGCCAGCTCCGCCAGCAGCGCGAAATAGGGGCCGGCCTGGCGGTCGGCGGGCGGGATGGCCATCAACCCAGCGAGCGGCACGGGCCGCGCGCGGACGCGGTCGAGGAAGGCCGGCAGGTCGGCGACGGCGACACCGCCCTTCTGCTCCTCCGCGCCGATATTGACCTGCACGAAGCAGGGCGGCGCGACCTCCTTCGCCAGCGCGTCGAGCAGGCTGTCGCGGTCGAGCGAGTGGATGGTGTCGAACAGCGCCGCGGCCTCCGCCGCCTTGTTCGACTGGAGCCGGCCGATCATGTGCAGGCGCACGTCGGGGTGGCGCGCCTTCAGCGCGGGCCATTTCTCCTGCGCTTCCTGCACGCGGCTTTCCCCGAAATCGCGCTGGCCGGCGGCGATCAGCGCCTCGATTGCCTCCGCGCTACGGGTCTTGCTGACGGCGATGAGCGTGATGGCGGACGCGTCGCGCTTGGCGGCGCGCGCGGCGCGGGCGATGCGGTCGTGGATCGCGGCGAGGCGGTCGGCGGGGGTCATGGATTTTTCCCTATGGGCGCAGCGGCGCGGAGTAAATCCGCGCCGTCAGTCCTCGCCATGCGAGGCTGGCCGCATCGACCAATCTCTTCGCGCTGGGCACGATTGCTCACGCAATCGCGTCGCTGCGCTCGGTTGCTCGATTAGAACTTGAACGCGGTGCCGACGTAGACCGCCTGGCTGTCGCGGCGGTTGTCCTTGAGGGCGGGGGTGCGTTCCTCGTCGATGCGGTAGCGCACGCCGCCGGTCACTGCGATGTTGCGGGTCAGCTTGTAGGCGCCGCCGACATCGAGCGAATAGGCTTCTTCCCTGCCCAGCGCCGGGGCGCGGGTGGCATCGCTGCGTTCGGCGCCCGCCGCGACGCGCGCGGTCACGCGCTTGCCGAGCGAATAGTTGACGCCGACCACCGCGCTCTCGCGGCCGCCGATGGCGAGGCCGGCCCCGCCGGTCTTGGCGACATCGCCGGTCACGGCGAAGCGCCGCCAGCCGACCGACATGCCGAGGTTGTAGCTGGCCTGCGTCAGCGCCCCGATCGCCGGCGTCGCCTCGCCATTGCCGATGGCCGGCGCGGCGCCACGCGCCCGGATCGCGACGCGAACCTGCGAGGGACGGCCCTTCGGCGCGGCCGGGGTGAACTTGAAATCGCTGGCGGTCAGCCCGCGCTGCGCGAGCGCCGCGGCGAGCCGCGGATCGGTGGTCGCCGGGGTGAAGCCGCTGACGCGGTCGAAGCTGACCGCGACGGGCGGCGGACGCTTGGCCGGCTTGGCCAGGACGACCGACGGAATCGCGACCGCCGACGCGAGCAATGCCGCGCCGAGTGCCATTCCAATCTTGTTCGTCCTGTCAGACACGGGAAAACGACTCCTTCGTCCGAACGATATAGCGTCGGGGGAGCGAAGGTTCCAAGGCCCCCGGACGATTCCCCGCGCGCCTGTTGCCCTATAGGCACAACTCTGTCCCGCGGATGAACGGTGCCCGGCGGCGCGAAGGCGCTTGCGGGGCCGCGCCAGCCGCCTATAACGCAAGGCCAACCGATCATTTCATCCAGGACGCGCCATGTTCGCCAAGCCGCTCAAGTTGCTTCTCGTCGCCTCGGTCGCGCTGACCGCCACCGCCTGTTCGCGCAACAAGGAAGCGCCGACCCAGCTGGCCCCGTCGCGCATGACCTCGATCGGCGTGAATGCCTACCTGTTCCGTGCGGCCGTCGACACGGTGAGCTTCGCGACCCTGCTTCAGGCCGATGCCAACAGCGGCATCATCATCACCGACTGGTACACCGCCGCCTCGAACCCGGGGGAGCGCATCAAGCTGACCGTCTCGATCCTCGACCAGGACCTGCGCGCCGACGCGCTGCGCGTCGCCGCCAGCCGCCAGGTGAACCAGGGCGGCGCCTGGGTCGACGCCCCGGTGTCGGCCGCCACGGTGCAGAAGCTAGAGGACATCATCCTCACCCGCGCTCGCGACCTGCGCCGCGGCAGCGTCGCCGGCTAAGCCCGCTTCACGCAAATCCAGGGTGGCGAGCATCGCCTGTCCGTGCTTAGGGGACAGGCGATGAGCGACCGTTTCAACTTCCGCGACGCCGACCGGCGCTGGCAACAGCGCTGGGACGAGGCGCAATGCTTCGCCGCCGACAGCGCGAGCCCCAAGCCCAAGGCCTATGTGCTGGAGATGTTCCCCTATCCGTCGGGGCGCATCCACATGGGCCATGTCCGCAACTACACGATGGGCGACGTGCTGGCGCGCTTCCGCCGGATGCAGGGCTTCGAGGTCCTCCACCCGATGGGCTGGGACGCCTTCGGTATGCCGGCCGAGAATGCGGCGATGGAAAAGAAGGTCCATCCCGGCGCCTGGACGCGCGAAAATATCGCGGCGATGCGCGCGCAGCTGAAGCGCATCGGCTTCGCGCTCGACTGGAGCCGCGAGCTGGCGACCTGCGAGCCCGATTATTACGGCCACGAGCAGGCGCTGTTCCTCGACCTGATGAAGGCGGGCCTCGTCTTCCGCAAGGAGAGCGAGGTCAATTGGGACCCGGTCGACATGACCGTGCTGGCCAACGAGCAGGTGATCGACGGCAAGG
>CAZKCD010000107.1:0-6922 GCA_964551235.1 uncultured Sphingomonas sp. | reverse complement strand
AGCTTAAGCGTGCGCGAAGTTCAACTGCTTGCGCGATTTGCCATCGCCGCCTTTCATCCGACGCTCAGGCAACGATCGTCAGCAGCATCGGGTCGTCCTGCCTCTTTGGCGCCTCGAGCGCCTTGAGAAACTCGGCCTGCCAGCGGTGAACGTCGTAGTCCTGAAGGGTTCGATACAGGCTCGTCCAGCGCCGCACCCGCTCGTCGAGGGGCATGGCGACCGCCCGAGCGATTGCGTCCGCCACCTCTTCCTTGCTGTGCGGATTGATCAGCAACGCATCGGTCAATTGCTCCGCCGCGCCCGCGAAACGCGAGAGGATCAGCACACCCGGGTCGCCCGGGTCCTGCGCGGCGACGAATTCCTTGGCGACGAGGTTCATGCCGTCGCGAAGCGGGGTGACGAGCGCCACGTCCGCCGCGCGATAAAGGCCCATCAACCCGTCGCGCGGGTAGCTGCGGTTGACGTAATGGATCGGCATCCAGTCGACATGGCTGAAGGCACCGTTGATATGCCCGGACAGGCCGTCGAGCTGCTCGCGGATGTTGACGTAGCTGGTGACGTCGTCGCGCGACAGCGGGGCCACCTGCAGCAGGAAGCTCTTGCGAATGGCGTCGGGCGCGGTTTCCAGGAAATGCTGGTAGCCGAGGAAGCGCTCCGGGATCCCCTTCGAATAGTCCAGCCGGTCGACGCCGATGATCGTCTTGCGCTGGTAGGCGACCCTGCGCAGCGTCGCCTCGGCCTCGGCGGCGTCCGGGCTTTTCAGCAACGTGTCGATTTCGGCGAGGTCGATCCCGATCGGGAAGACGCCCGTATCGATCCGTCGTCCCGCGGCCACGAACGACCCGTCGTCGGCGACGTCGAGCTTCAGCTCGGCGCGGACGTAGTCGAGGAAATTCTCGTGCCACTCATGAGCCTGGAAGCCGATGACGTCGTAGGACAGCATCGATTCCAGGAGGCGCCGATGATAGGGCAGCGACGTCATCAGCCGGTGCGGCGCCCACGGCACGTGGAGGAACAGGCCGATGCGGTTGGCCATGCCGTTGCTGCGCAGGCACTGGGCCAGCGGCAACATGTGATAATCGTGGACCCAGATAAGGTCGTCGGGCTTCGCCAGCGCCGCAACCGTGGTGCAGAAGCGGCGATTGACGCGCTCATAGCCCGCGCCGAACGAGCGGTCGAACTCCGCCAGGTCGATGCGGTGGTGAAGCACCGGCCACAGCGTCTGGTTGGCATAGCCGTTATAATATTCGTCGATGTCCTGCTGCTCGAGGTCGATCGTCGCGACCGTCACGCCGTCATTCTCGGACAGGCCGATCGCGCCCGTGAACTGATCGGTAGCATTGCCCGACCAGCCGACCCACAATCCCCCGGACTTCTTCAGCGCCGAGGCCAGCGCCATCGCGAGGCCCCCTTGGGTCGCTTCGCCCGCCCGCCCCTTTGGCTGGCTCACACGGTTCGAAACGACGATCAGCCTACTCATCGGACATGCCTCCAGGGACGCGACAACAACACGGCACAATTGATCAGGCCGACGAGCGAATAAGTCTGGGGGTAGTTGCCCCACAGCTCGCCGGTCTCGAAATCGGTGTCCTCGCTGAGGAGCCCCGCCGGAGTCAGGCGAGCGAGCATTCGCTCGTACAGCGCCCGCGCCTCCGCCGTTCGCCCTGTCAGCGCCAGGCTTTCGATCAGCCAGAAGGTGCAGAAGTTGAACGCCGTCTGCGGCAGGCCGAAATCGTCCTCGCTCGCATAGCGCAGCATGTGCTCGCCGCGCCGAAGGCCATGCTCGACCGCCTCCAGCGTCGCGAGGAAGCGCGGATCGTCGGGCGCGACGAAGCCGATATCGACCAGCTGCAGCAGGCTGGCATCGAGGTCGTCATTCCCGAACGTCGCGCCGAAGCCGCGCCCGTCCGGAAGCCCCGCGCGATCCTCGATCACGTCGCGCATGCGGTTCGCGGCGTTTCGCCAATAATCCGCGCGGTCCGGCATCCGCAGTTCGCGGGCGATGATTGCCAGCCGGTCGGCCGCCGCCCAGCACATCGCCGCGCTGTAGCTGTGCACCGCCTCGCGGGTGCGGAATTCCCACAGGCCGGCATCGGGCCTGTCGAAGCGTGCCAGCGCCTGCTCGCCCACCGCCTCGAGCATCGCGAAATCCGCCTCGCCCGAGCGGCGGAACAGCCGCTGGTCGAAAAAGGCATGGGCGGCGGACAGGACGACCTGCCCATAGGCATCGTGCTGGACCTGCGTGTAGGCGGCGTTGCCGACGCGGACCGGGCCCATGCCACGATAGCCGTCCAGCCCCTCGGCGACCCATTCCTCGATCCGCGTCTCCCCGCCGACCCCGTACAGCGGCTGGATTTCCCCGTCGCGCGCGGAATCGATGATATTGCGCAGGTAGTAGAGATAGCCTTCCAGCACATCGAGCGCGCCCAGCCGATTCAGCGCTTGGACCGTGTAATAGGCATCGCGAATCCAGCAGTAGCGATAGTCCCAGTTGCGCTGCGACCCCTCGTGCTCCGGGATCGACGTGGTCAGCGCGGCGACGATCGCGCCGCTATCCTCGTGCTGGCACAGCTTGAGCGTGATCGCCGAGCGGATCACCACTTCCTGCCACTCGAGCGGGACGTTGAGCCCGCGCACCCAATGCTTCCAGTGGCGCGCGGTCTGGTGAAGCATACGCGCCACTTCCTGCTCGAGATTGCCGACGAACGGCTCGTCGGGTCCGAAGAAGAAGTGCATCGACCGCTCAAGGCGAAACACCTCTCCGTCCAGCAGCCGCTCGACCGGCGCATCGCACGACAGGCGCATCGGCTGCGGATCGACCAGAAAGCGGATGTGGTTGGTGCCGCGCGTCGTATCTGGCCGCGCCGAGCCCCAGTCGCGGGTCGGCGTCAGGTTGACGCGGATACGCGGGCTTCCGGCGATTGGACGGACGATCCGGCAGAAGGCCGTCGGGCGATAGTTGCGGCCCGACCGTTCGAAGCGCGGGCAAAAGTCGAGGATTTCGACTTCGCCGCCACGCTCGTCGCGAAGATGCGTGACCAGGATTGCCGTGTTGTGCAGGTAGCGCGCCGAATGCTCCACCTCGCCTTCCAGGCTAACCCGCCATTCGCCGGCGGGCGGCCCACCTTGCGCCTGCCGCGGCGACAGCAGCGCGCTGAACAGCGGATCGCCGTCGACCCGCGGCTGGCAGGCCCAGACGAACCCGCCCCGCCCGTCGAGCAAGGCGCTCACCTGGCAATTGCCGATCGGCCACAGATTGAGGTCCGGCCTCATCGCGCCAGCCATTCCAGCGTGGCGGCCACCGAGGGCAGGCCGAAATCGGCCGCGGTCGCCCGCGGCTCCCCGACCAGGATGGCATGTCCGCCCAACGCGATCGCCGCCTCGAAGCCGTCCTCGTCCGTAATGTCGTCGCCGATGAAGAGCGGCGTCCCGCCCGCGAACGGCTCCTCGCCCATCATGGTCCGCAGCGCGTCGCCCTTGTGCGGTCCGGGCGCCCGCACCTCGACCACCATCGCCCCGCGACGAAACTCGACCTGGTGCCGCTCGGCCAGCTCCGCCACGGCGGCCGCGACCTCGCGCTCCACCCGCGGCTTGCCACGATAGTGGAAGGCCGCGCCCGTCGGTTTCTCCTCAAGAAGAATGCCGAGTTGGCTCGCCAGCCGTCGTCCGTCGGCATGCAGGTCACCGAAGTCTCCGCTAGCCGGCGCCGTCCGCGTCCCGTCCGGCCGGCGCCGCTCCAGCCCATGGCTGCCGGTCAGGTCGAGGCCGTCCACCGGCACCAGCCCCGCCAGGCTGTCGAGCGAGCGTCCGCTGACGATCGCGACGCGCCCGTTCAGCCGCTCGGCCAGCGCGGCAAGCAGGTCGAGCGTCGCCTGCCCGGGCGACGGATCGCCTCTCGGGTCCACGAAGTCGGTCAGTGTGCCGTCGAAGTCGAGGAACAGCGACGCCTCCCTCAACAGGGACGGCGGCGGGATGGGCAATGCGCGCATGGCTCATCAACGCGGCTGGGCCGCCGAGTTTCCGCCCCCGATGCTGCAACGCAAAATAAACCTTGCGCAACCGGAACGGTGCGCCTCGGCCAATCGTTGGCTTCTCACTCCCCATTTCCGAGAGGCCAGTCCATGCATATCGCCCAAATCGCCCCTCTCGCCGAAGCCGTCCCGCCTCGCCTCTACGGGGGCACCGAACGCGTCATCTGGTGGCTGACCGAGGCGCTGGTCGATCTGGGTCATGACGTGACGCTATACGCCAGCGGGGACAGCCGGACCTCGGCGCGGCTCGTTCCATGCGCCGATCAGGCGCTGCGCCTGCAGGGCATCAACAACCACCTCAGCTACACGGTCGCCATGCTGCGCAAGGTGATGGACGACGGCGACCGGTATGACGTCCTCCACTTCCACACCGATTTCGTCCATTTCGCGCCCTTCCGCCACATGGCCGGCCGCTGCTTCACCACGCTTCACGGCCGGCTCGACATCGCCGATTTCTGGCCGGCGTTCCGCGCCTTCCCGGAAATGCCGTTGATCAGCATCTCAGACGACCAGCGCCGCCCGATCGCCGACGCCAATTTCGTCAAGACGATCCACCACGGCCTTCCCGAAACGCTCATCCCCTTCAATCCGGACGGCGGCGACTATCTCGCCTTCCTCGGCCGCTTCAGCCCGGAAAAGCGCCCCGACCGGGCGATCGAGATCGCCATCCGCAGCGGCATGAAGATCAAGATGGCGGCCAAGATCGACGATGCCGACCGCGATTATTACGAGCGCGAGATCGCACCGCTCATGGACCACCCGCTGGTCGAGTATGTCGGCGAGATCGGCGACGACCAGAAACCCGAATTTCTCGGCAACGCCCGCGCGTTGCTGTTCCCGATCGACTGGCCGGAACCCTTCGGCCTCGTGATGATCGAATCGATGGCCGCGGGCACACCGGTGATCGCCTGGAAGAACGGCTCGACGCTCGAAGTGATGGATCATGGCCAGTCCGGCTATCTCGTCGACAGCATCGACCAGGCGGTCGAGGCGGTCGCCCGTTGCGCCACACTCCCGCGCGCCGCGGTTCGCGGCTGCTTCGAGCAGCTCTTCACCGCGCGGCACATGGCGCAGGCCTATGTCGACCTGTTTGAAACGGCCATCCGTGCGCCACGCGGGGCGGAACGTGCGTCGTTCCTGATCCGCGCCTGACAACCTGCTAGGGAGCTGGAATGAACGACGTCAGCGACCCGCCCCGTCCCAAGGGCTCGAAACCCGTTTCCAGCGATTACCATATCGAGGCAACCGAGAGCCTCGTCGAGCGGACGCTCCGAACCCTCAAGCATGACGACCTGTTCGCGGTCTTCGACCAGCAGGGCAATCTTCAGTCGGGTCCCTCGGGACCGGATGGCATCTACTATCGCGACACGCGCTACCTCAGCCAGTTCGAGCTTCGGCTGGGCGGGATCGAGCCGCTCCAGCTCGGCTCGGTCCTGCTCGACGACAATATCGCGATGGTGGTCGATGCCACCAACGCCGACCTGCACACCGACACCGGCCAGACGTGGCTCCAGCGCGAATCGATCCATCTCCAGCGCTTCAAGTTCCTGAAATCGCAGGCGGCGTTCGAGCGTATCCGGTTGCGCAGCTTCACGCCGATCGGCCGCGCCATCCCGCTCGAGCTGCGCTTCGCGACCGACTTCGCCGACCTGTTCGAGGTGCGCGGCACGCGGCGCGACGCGCGCGGCGTGGTCCGCGCCGAACGGACCGACGATCGGACCGTCGAATTCAAGTATCGCGGCCTCGACAAGGTCGAGCGATGCACCCGCATCCGCTTCGAACCGGCCCCCGACCATCTGTCCACCAACGGCGCGATGTGGTCGGTCGATCTCGACGCGTGCGGCGGCCAGTCGCACATCATGGTGCGCATCGAATGCGCGTCGGACGGCGCCGAATTTCCGGACGCGCTGGCACCGGCGGCCTTCCGGGACGCCTGCCGCTCGCGCAAGAGCCAGCACAAGGGCCGCGCCGCCATCACAAGCTCGAGCAGCCTGTTCGACACGCTCCTCGCCCGGGCGTGGTCGGATCTCGACATGCTGACAACCGAGACCCCGTGGGGCGCCTACCCTTATGCCGGCGTCCCTTGGTACAGCACGGTCTTCGGGCGCGACGGCATCATCACCGCCATGCAGATGCTGTGGTGTGCGCCCTACATCGCGCGCGGCGTGCTTGCCACGCTGGCCGCGCTGCAGGCGACCGAGGAAGACCCCGCCGCCGATGCCCAGCCGGGCAAGATTCTCCACGAGATGCGCGATGGCGAAATGGCGCGCCTCGGCGAGGTCCCGTTCCGTCGCTATTACGGCACAGTCGATGCGACCCCGTTGTTCGTGATGCTCGCAGCCCAATATTACGAGCGCTCGGGCGACCTGGATTTCCTTCGCTCGATTTGGCCGAACGTGCAGTCCGCGCTCCACTGGATCGACCATTACGGCGACGTCGATGGCGACGGCTTCGTCGAATATGCCCGGATGACCGACAAGGGTCTCAGCAACCAGGGCTGGAAGGACAGCAGCGACAGCATCTTCCACGACGACGGCCGGCTCGCGCAGGGGCCGATCGCGCTGGTGGAGGTGCAAGCCTATGTCTTCGCGGCCAAGCAGGGCGCGGCTACCCTCGCCGAGGCGCTCGGCGAACCGGACCGGGCGGCGGCGCTACGCGACGAGGCTGAGGCCTTTCGGCAGAGGTTCGAGGACGCTTTCTGGGTCGAATCGATCGGGACCTATGCGATCGCGCTCGACGGCCAGAAGAAGCCGTGCGCGACTCCCTCCTCCAACGCCGGCCATGCCCTGTTCTGCGGAATAGCCTCGCCCGAACGCGCCCGCCGGGTGGCGGACCAACTGATCGGAAACAGCTTCTTTACCGGCTGGGGCATCCGCACCATCCCGACCGGC
>CAZKCD010000106.1:0-7039 GCA_964551235.1 uncultured Sphingomonas sp. | reverse complement strand
CGTCGGCCAGCCGCGCCAGCCGCTCGCCGATCGCGCTCGCCACCGCGCCGCCGACGCCGCGGTCGATCTCGTCGAAGATCATCGTCGCCGCCCCGCCTTCCTCGGCCAGCGCGACCTTCAGCGCCAGGATGAAGCGCGACAATTCGCCGCCCGAGGCGATCTTGGTCAGCGCCCCGAACGGCGCGCCGGGATTGGTCGAAACCTCGAACTCGACGCGGTCGCTGCCCGCCGCGCCAGGCTCGGCATCATCGATGCGGGTGCGGAACCGTGCGGCGTCCAGCTTCAGCGGCGCCAATTCTGTTGCCACCGCCGCGTCGAGCCGCGCGGCCGCCGCGTGCCGCGCCTGCGTCAGCTCGGCCGCGGCCGCGGCGTAGACCGCGCGCGCCGCCTCCAGTTCGGCTTCCAGCGCGGCGATCCGCGCGCCGCCCTCGTCGATCGCCGCGAGCTTGCCGGCCAGTTCCTCACCGAGCGCCGCCAGCGCGTCGGGCTCGACCCGGTGCTTGCGCGCCATCCCGCGAATGTCGAACAGCCGCGCTTCGACCGCGTCGAGCCGCGCGGGCTCGAAGGCCAGCGCGTCGGCGGCGCGCGCGATCTTCTCCTCGGCCTCGCTCGCCTCGATCACCGCGCGGTCGAGGCTGGCGAGCGCTTCGGCCAGCAACGGGTGGTCGGCCGCGCCGCGCTCGATCTTGCGCGCCGCGCTGCGCAGCTTGGCGAGCGCGCCGTCCGACCCGTCGAGCAATTCGTCGATCCCGGTCAGGCTCTCGCCCGCCCGCGCCCCGGCCTGCATTGCCGCGCGCTCCTCGGCCAGCGTCGTTTCCTCGCCCGGCAGGGGGGCGAGCGCGCCGATCTCGTTCACGGAAAACTCGAGCCACTCGCGGTCGCGCTGCGCCGTCTCGGCCTCGGCCCGCGCGCTCTCCAGCGCCGCCTCGACGCGCGCCCGTTCGGTCCAGGCGGCGGCGACCGCCGCCGTGTCGAGCCGCCCGAAGCTGTCGAGCAGCGCGCGGTGCCCCTTGGGGTTGAGCAGCCCGCGGTCGTCATGCTGGCCGTGGATTTCGACGAGGCCTCCGGCAAGCTCGCGCAAGACCGCCGCGTTGACGCTGGCGCCGCCGGCGAAGGCGCGGCTGCCGCCGTCCGACTTCAGCGTGCGGCGAACGATCAGCGGCTCCCCCGGTTCGGTCTCGATGCCCTGCTCGGCCAGGTCGGCCAGCGCGGGATGGTCGGCGGGCAGCTCGAACAAAGCGCTTACCGCGGCCTGCGGCTCGCCGCTGCGCACCAGCCCGGTGTCGGCGCGCGCCCCGAGTGCCAGCCCGAGGCTGTCGAGCAGGATCGACTTGCCGGCCCCGGTCTCGCCGGTCAGCACGCCAAGCCCCGGCTCGAACTCCAGCTCGAGCCGGTCGATCAGGACGACGTTGTGGATCGACAGCTGCCGAAGCACCGGCGGCCGCCCGCGATCAGCTTTGCGACGCGGCCTGGGGCCCGTGCCGCTGGATCAACTTGTAGGCGCGCTCATACCATTCGCTGCCCGGATAATTCTTGCCGAGGACGGCGGCGGACTTCTGCGCCTCCTCCTTCATGCCGAGCGCGAGGTAGCTCTCCACCAGCCGCTCGAGCGCCTCGGGCGTGTGGCTGGTGGTCTGATACTTGTCGATCACGGTGCGGAAGCGGACCGCCGAGGCCAGCCACTTGCCCTGCCGCTGGTAGAAGCGGCCGACTTCCATTTCCTTGCCCGCCAGATGGTCGTTGATGAGGTCCATCTTGAGCCGCGCGTCGGCGGCGTAGCGGGTGCCGGGGTAACGGCGCATCAGCTCGCCGAAGGCGTCGGCGGCCTGCTGGGTGATCTTCTGGTCGCGGTTCACGTCAGCGATCTGCTGGTAATAGCTCATCGCGATCAGGTAATTGGCGTAGGGCGCGTCCTTGTTCCCCGGGTGGATCGTCAGGAAGCGGCGCGCCGAGCTGATCGTGTCGGGATATTGCTGCGCCATGTAATAGGAAAAGGCGCTCATCAGCTGCGCGCGGCGGGCCCACACCGAATAGGGGTGCTGGCGCTCGACCTCGTCGAACAGCTTGGCGGCGACCGCATAGTCGCCCCGGTCGACATATTTCTTCGCCAGGTTGTAGAGCGTGTTGACGTCGCGCGCGACGTAACCGGCATCGTCCCCCTTGTCGCGGTTGCGGGCACAGCCCGACATCGGAAGGGCGAGGGCGACCGCGACGAGCGGCAGGACAAAACGGGGAAGCGTCGACATGGCGAACCTTCTAGCGAGGGGTCGGGATAAGGCCAAGCGCCGAAATTGACCCCGGCGAGATGAACCTTGGCTTGCGCGCGTCAGGCTTCCTTCGGCTGGGCGGCGGGGCCGTCCTCGGGCTTCAGGAAGCTGTCCGGCTCGACCCCCAGCCACACCAGGATCGGCGAGCTGATGTAGATCGACGAATAGGTGCCGATGAAGATGCCCAGCAGCACCGCCGCGGTCAGCCCGAAGATGACGTCGGGGCCGAGCAGCAGCAGCGCCAGCAGCGCGAACATGATCGACAGCGAGGTGACGATCGTCCGGCTCAGCGTCTCGTTGAGCGACAGATTGAGCAGCGGGACAATCTGCATCTTGCGGAACTTGCGCAGATTCTCGCGGATGCGGTCGTAGATGACGACCGTGTCGTTGAGCGAATAGCCGACGATGGTCAGGATCGCCGCGACGACGTTGAGGTCGAACTGGAGCTGCGTCAGCGCGAAGAAGCCCAGGGTCATCGACACGTCGTGAAACAGGGTGACGAGCGCACCGACGCCGAACTGCCACTCGAAGCGGAACCAGATGTAGATGGCGATGCCCAGCATCGCGAGCGCGATGGCGATGGCGCCGTCTCGGGCCAGCTCCTCGCTGACCTTGCCCGACACCGATTCGCCGGCATCGACTCGCGCGCCCGGATAGGCGTCGACCACGCCCTGGCGCAGCTTGGTGACCACCGCGGCCGCCTGGGCGTCGCCGCCGTCGGGCTTGGGCAGGCGGATCTGGTAGGTCTTGCCGTCGCCGAATTCCTGGATGCTGGCGTCGCCCAGCTCCAGCGCCGACACCTTGGCGCGCAAATCCTCGATGTTGACCGGCTGGGCGAACTGCGTGCGGACGACCTGCCCGCCGACGAAGTCGATCCCGAAGTTGAGGCCCTTGACGCCGACCAGCACGAGGCTGGCGACCGTCACCAGGATCGACAGCACCAGCGCGATGTTGCGCACCTTCATGAAGTCGATGTTGGTGTTGTCCGGGACAAGCTTGAGCAGGGGCATCGGTTCAGTCGCCTCAGATATGGAGTTCGCGCGGGCGCTTGGCCTTGACCCATTGGGCCACCAGCATCCGGGTGAAATTGACCGCGGTGAAGACCGAGGTGATGATGCCGATCATCAGCACCACCGCGAAGCCGCGGATCGGCCCCGAGCCGAAGTAGAACATGATGACCGCGGCGATCACGTTGGTGATGTTGGCGTCGAAGATGGCGGTGGACGCCTCCTTGTAGCCCATTTCCAGCGCGTCGAGGATCTTGCGGCCGCGCCGCTGCTCCTCGCGGATTCGCTCGTTGATCAGCACGTTGGCGTCGACCGCCGCGCCGATCGTCAGCACGAAGCCGGCGATGCCGGGCAGCGTCAGCGTGCCGTTGAACAGCACCATGCCGCCCAGAATCATCAGCGCGTTGGCGACCAGCGCCAACGTCGCGTAGACGCCGAACCGGCCGTAGGTCACCAGCATGAAGATGATGACGGCCAGCGTCGCGGCGACCGAGGCGATGACGCCCTTCTCGATCGAATCCTTGCCGAGGTCGGCGCTGACGGTGCGCTCCTCGATCACGTTCAGCTTCACCGGCAGCTTGCCGCTGGCGAGGCTGACGGCCAGCGCGTTGGCGCTTTCGACCGTGAAATTGCCGCTGATCTGCGCCTGCCCGCCGATGATCGGCTCGTTGATGTTCGGCGCGCTCAGCACCTTGTCGTCGAGGATGATCGCGAACGGCTTGTTGACGTTCTCCTGCGTCACCCGGCCGAAGCGGCGTGCGCCCGCGGTGTTGAATCGGATCGACACGACCGGCTGGCCGTTCTGGTCGAACGCCTGCTTGGCATCGACCAGCTGGTCGCCCGACACCATCACGCGGCGCTGCACGGCGATGTTGCCCGACCCGTCGGCCATCGGCAGCACCTGCGCGCCGGCCGGGGCGCGGCCCTGCGCGACTTCCTGCGGGTTGGCGTCGGTGGCCACCAGCTTGAACTCGAGCCGCGCGGTCTGGCCGATCAGCGACTTCAGCGCATCGGGATCCTCGACGCCCGGGACCTGGACGAGGATTCGCCGCTGGCCCTGGTTGATGACGGTGATTTCCTTGGTGCCGCTCGGATCGATGCGGCGGGCGACGACGTCGCGCGCGACGGTCATCGCGTCCTTGAGCGCGTTGGCCGCGCCCTGCTCGGTCGGCGCGACGACGACGCGGTTGCCGTCCATCACCTCGACCGTCCAGTCGCGCGTGCCGGTAAGGCCGACCGGCTGGGTCAGCGTGCGCATCCGCTCCACCGCCGCGTCGAGCTGGGTGGGGTCGCGCACCACGAAGCTGACCCGGCCGCCGCTGGTCGACACGTCGCCGATCGCGATTCGCGGCTCGCCGCGGCGCAATTCGGTGGTGATCTCGTCTTCCTTGGCGGCGAGGCGCTGCTTTTCCGCGTCGGCGAGGTCGGCTTCCAGCAGCAGCTGGCTGCCGCCGGCCAAGTCGAGCCCGAGGCTGACCTGCTTGTGCGGCGCCCACGACGGCCAGGTCGCGACCTGCGCCTTGGGGAAGAAGCTCGGCAGGCTGAGGATCAGGCCGAGCGCGATGACGCCCCAGATCGCCAGGACCTTCCAGCGCGGAAAGTCGAGCATCAGTCGTTCGCCGCCGGCGTCGCGGTGGGATCGACGACCTGGGTCAGCGTCGACTTGACCGCGCGCACCTTCACGCTCGGCGCCAGTTCGACCTCGACCTCGGTGTCGGTGACCTTGGTCACGCGGCCGATCAGGCCGCCGCCGGTGACGACCTTGTCGCCCTTCTTGACCGCCTCGATCTGCGCCCGATGCTCCTTCATCCGCTTGGTCTGCGGGCGGATCATCAGGAAATAGAAGATCAGGAAGACGAGGATCAGCGGCGCCGTCTGGATGAAGAAGGCCGCGCCTCCCGAAGGGGCGGCGGCCGCGGCGGCGATCAGCGAAAGTGCGGAAAAGGTCATATCAGGAGAAGGTCCTCGTGAATGAATGGTCGGGGCGACAGGATTCGAACCTGCGACCCCCACACCCCCAGTGTGATGCGCTACCAGGCTGCGCTACGCCCCGACCGTGCGCCCCGAACGGATGACGGGGCGCGTCGGGGCATCTAGTGGGGGGAAGCCCGATAGGCAAGATGGGGCAGGCAAGGATCATGGCGCGGCGGCGACGGAAAAAAGCGAAGACGGCCAAGAGGATCGCGCTGGCGCTCCTCGCGCTTCCGCTCGCCTACCTAGCCGCCGCGCTGCTCGGCGGCCTCCTCGCGGTCAACCGCGCCTGGGTCGAGCCGGACGAGGGCGTCACCATCTACCTCGCCGATAACGGCATCCACGCCGACCTCATCCTGCCGGTCAACGAAGGCGGGCTCGACTGGGAGACGGTCCTTCCCCCGGCCGCGTTCGCCGAAAAGCCGGGCGGCGCGCGCTGGCTGGCGTTCGGCGCGGGCGAGCGCCGGGTCTACCTCGAAACACCGACCTGGTGGGACATCCGCCCGGGAACGATCAGCAGCGCGATCGGCGGCGGCGACCGCGTGATGCACGCCCAGTGGGTCGCCGATCCGTCTTTGGCGGTCCGCGAAATCCGGCTGACCCCCGAACAATATCGCCGCCTGTGGGCCGCCGTCCGCGCCGGCTTCGCGCTCGATTCGCAGGGCCGCGCCGTGGCCCTCGACCACCCCGGCTATTGGGGCAGCGACGCCTTCTTCGCCGGGGTGGGCAGGGCCAATGCCATCGACACCTGCAACCAGTGGGTCGCCGGCCGCCTCCGCCTCGCCGGGGTCGAGGCGCCGCTGTGGAGCCCGTTCGTCCAGGGCCTCACCTGGCGCTACCGGCCGGTCGCTCCACGATCCGGATCGCCCGACTAGCCGCTACGAAGCCTTTGCAGTGGTGGCGGTGGCCGACTCGAACTCGGCCTTCGTCATGCCGATCAACAGGCCCTTGCTATTCACGCCGAGGCCGGACAGCGAAACCTTGGCCTTCACTTTTCCGCCGTCGATGACCGCTCCGGTCGAATCCACCGAGGCGACGGTGCCGATGGCCAGCCCATCCTTCGAGTTGACCGTCGCCCCGACCTTCACGTCCGCCTCGGTCGCGAGACGCACCGCATCGGCGGCGGGCGCCGCTGCGGCAGCGGGTTCACTGCTCGGGGGCGCCGCTTCGGCGGCGGCGGTTTCGGCGGACGTCGGGGCGGTTACCGCCGGGTTCAGGCCTACCATGGCGGCTAGCAAGATAACGTTCGAAATCATTGTATG
Organism: uncultured Sphingomonas sp.; assembly: GCA_964551235.1. GTDB lineage: Bacteria > Pseudomonadota > Alphaproteobacteria > Sphingomonadales > Sphingomonadaceae > Sphingomicrobium. The sequence continues at coordinate 532 of CAZKCD010000106.1, read as the reverse complement.
TCTCCGTCGTTGGATGCCAGAAGCATAAGGATTTCAGCCTGTTAAAGCAGTACGGAAACGGCCAACCGTTCATCGGGGACGACGGTCGCCCCTACAGCACGTAGCGCGACAAATCGGCGTTTTTCGCGATACCGGCCAGCTGCGCATCGACGAAGGCGCGGTCGATCGTCACCGTCTCCCCCGCCCGATCCTCGGCGGTGAAGCTGACCTCTTCCAGCAGTTTCTCCATCACCGTCGACAGCCGCCGCGCGCCGATATTCTCGACCGCCTCGTTCACCTCCGCCGCGATCCGCGCCAGCGCCGCAATCCCGTCGTCGGTGAAGGACACGGCGACTTCCTCGGTCGCCAGCAGCGCGCGATACTGCTCGGTCAGGCTGGCGCGCGTGTCGCTCAGGATGCGCACGAAATCCGCTTCGGTCAGCGCCGACAGCTCGACCCGGATCGGCAGGCGCCCCTGCAATTCGGGCAGCAGGTCGGCGGGCTTGGCGACGTGGAAGGCGCCCGACGCGATGAACAGGATATGGTCGGTCTT
>CAZKCD010000105.1:0-7039 GCA_964551235.1 uncultured Sphingomonas sp. | reverse complement strand
TCGGGCAATGCGTCGAGCGAGCTGATCGCCGGCGACATTCGCCTCGACACGCGCTCGGGCAAGGTCAGCAAGGGCGGCGAGCCGATCAAGCTGACCGCGCAGGAATACAAACTGCTCAGCTACCTCATGCACCACAAGGGCAAGGTAGTCAGCCGGACCGAGCTGATCGAGCATATCTACGACCAGGATTTCGACCGCGATTCGAACACCATCGAGGTGTTCGTGACGCGCATCCGCAAGAAGCTCGGCGCGGATACCATCACCACCATCCGCGGCCTCGGCTACAGCCTCGAGGACCCTGACGCTTGAGTGACGACGCCCCGGTCGTGCCGGCCGTGAGTGGACGGCGCGGCCGGAGCTCGCTGACCCGGCGGATCCTCGGGATTGCCGCGGTATGGATCGGCGTGCTGCTGCTGTTCGGCGGCTTCGCGCTCGACCGGGCGCTGACACGCACCCTCGTCTCCAACTTCGACAGCCAGCTCGAATCGATCCTCAACGGCATGCTTGCCGCCTCGGAGATCGGACCGGACGGCGAGGTGCGTTTCTCGCGCCCGCCCGCCGACCAGCGCTTCCTCGAGCCCTATTCGGGCATCTATTTCCAGATTTCGGGCCAGGGCGCCGACACCTTTCCCTCGCGCTCCCTGTGGGACCGCCGCCTGAAGGTCACGCCGCACGACGACACGAAACTCCACCGCTACGACAGCGGCGAGTTCGCCGACGAGCCGCTGCGCATCCTCGAGCGCGACATCATCCTGCCGGGCAGCGAGGTGCGCTGGCGCTTCCAGGTCGCCCAGTCGCGCGAACTGATTGACGGCCAGATCCGCGAATTGCGCTCGACCCTGTTCTGGAGCTTCGGCGTGCTCGGCTTCGGCCTGCTTGTCCTCGCCGCGCTGCAGGCCTTCTATGGCCTCTGGCCGCTGCGCCGCGTGCGCAGCGAGGTCATCGCCATCCGCTCCGGCACCCAGCAGCGCATCAGCGAGGATTTCCCGAGCGAGGTCTATCCCCTCGTCCGCGAGATCAACGAGCTGCTCGCGCATGGCGAGGCGCAGGCCGAGGAGGCGCGCCGCCACGCCGGCAACCTCGCCCACGCGCTCAAGACCCCGCTCACCGTCATCACCAACGCCGCGACCGCCGAGGCGCCGGACCTCGCCGCCACCGTCTGCCGCGAGGCGACCACCATGCGCCGCCAGGTCGACCATCACCTTGCCCGTGCCCGCGCCATCGGCCGCCGCTCGTCGGTGCAGGCCCGCGCCTTCGTCTTCGAAAGCCTGGAAGCGGTCGAGCGCGCCGTCACCCGGCTTTACGACCAGGTCACCGTCGACATTGCCGGCGACAAGAAGGCGCAGGTGCGGGTCGAACGGCAGGACCTCGACGAGCTGCTCGGCAACCTCGTCGAAAACGCCGCCAAATATGGCGGCGGCCGCGTCTTCGTGACGGTCGAGCGCGACGGCGACATGGTCGCGATCCTCGTCGAGGACGACGGGCGCGGCATTCCCGAAAGCGAGCGCGAGGCGATCTTCGCCCGCGGCGCGCGGCTCGATACCGAAAAGCCCGGCACCGGCCTCGGCCTCGCCATCGTCCGCGACGTCGCCGAGATTTACGGCGGCAATGTCGCGCTCGAGGAAAGCGAGGACCTCGGCGGCCTTCTCGTGCGCCTGCGCTTGCCCTCCGCCGACGCGGCGATTACGGCGGCGCCGTGACCGCGACCATCCATCCGCTGCACGGCGCCCGCGCGCCCTCGCTCGAACCGATGATGAGCCTGACCGCCGAGGCGATGAACGGCGTCAACGCCATCATCCTCGCGCGCATGCAGTCGAAGGTCGCGATGATCCCCGAACTGGCCGGCCACCTCATCGCCGGCGGCGGCAAACGAATGCGCCCGATGCTGACGCTGGCGAGCGCGGAGCTGTGCGCCTACCCCGGCACGCGCCACCACAAGCTGGCCGCCGCGGTCGAGTTCATCCACACCGCCACCCTCCTCCACGACGACGTGGTCGACGGCAGCGAGATGCGCCGCGGCAAGCGCGCCGCCAACCTCATCTGGGGCAATCCCGCCACCGTGCTGGTCGGCGATTTCCTGTTCAGCCGCGCCTTCGAACTGATGGTCGAGGACGGCAGCCTCAAGGTCCTCAAGATCTTGAGCCACGCCAGCGCCGTCATCGCCGAGGGCGAAGTCGACCAGCTGACCGCCCAGCGCCAGGTCGAGACGAGCGAGGACCATTACCTCCAGATCATCAACGCCAAGACCGCCCAGCTGTTCGCCGCCGCCTGCCGCATCGCGCCGGTCGTCGCCGAGGCGGGCGAGGAGGCCGAGGACGCGCTCGAGGCCTATGGCCGCAACCTCGGCATCGCCTTCCAGCTGGTCGACGACGCGATTGACTATTCCAGCGACAGCGCGGTGATGGGCAAGGGCCGCGGCGACGATTTCCGCGACGGGAAGGTCACTCTTCCGGTCATCCTCGCCTTCGCCCGTGGCGACGCGGAAGACCGCGCCTTCTGGAAGGCCGCGATGCAGGGCGATCGCACCAGCGATGCCGACCTCGCCCACGCTACTGCGCTCATCCAGGCAAGCGGCGCGCTCGACGACACGATGGAGCGCGCGCGCCTCTACGGCCGCCGCGCGATCGACGCTCTCAGCGCCTTTCCCAACGGCCGCGCCAAGGCGGCGATGGTCGAAGCGGTCGAGTTCGCCGTGGCGAGGGCTTACTAGATCCCGTCGAACGGCGGCGGCGCAAGCCGCTCCTGGAACCGCCGGCGCAGGATTTCCGCTTCCCGTTCGTCCGCCGCGGCATCGCCGCTGCCATGCCGGCTGCAATGACGCGCGAACTGGTCGACGAGGTTGATCAGCCCGTCGATCCGCGCCTTGCGGCCGCGGTCGTCGGGCGGCAGCGCGTCGAGCTCGCGGTCGATCAGCTCGGGCAGGCGCCGGTCGATGAGGATGCACAGATCGTGCGCTTCCGGGTCGAGGCCCGCGCTGCCCAGCCGCCGGTGGGAGCGCGCGACCGACTGCTGCAGGCCGTGGATCCGCTCCCGCTGCTCGGGCGCCAGCCGCGCCAGCCGCTGCCAGTGCGCGTCGCCTGCCCCGCCGCTCGTCATGGGCTCGACCACCCGCGCCGCGCGTCGCTGCGACCGCCGGCCCAGCGCGCGCTCACCCCACAGGATCGCGACCAGGATCGGCACCCACAAGGCGATCGCCGCGACGAAGGTGACGATAAGCTGCACGACATCGTTGTCGGTCGCCGCCGCGCCCAGCCCGATCGCGGCGAGCACCGCCAGCGCGAAGGCCACCGCCGCGCGCTTGGTCAGGTGGATGCCGCGCGCGACGAAGCGGTCGACGCGGCTTACCAGCGTCGACGGGGAATAAGGGGGATCGTAGCCGTTCATGGTGGCAGCCGACATGGGAAGGCCGCCCGCCCGCATCAAGCGATCATCGACGGTTCAGCGCCAAGGCGCTACCGATAGTCGCATGAAGAAGCGCACCCTCACCATCCTCGGCGCCGCGATGGCGCTCGTTTCCGCCACCGCCAACGCCGCCACCATGACGGTGATGAAGTCGCCGACCTGCGGCTGCTGCGCCAAGTGGGTCGAGCACGCCCGAGCCCATGGCTTCACCGTCAAGGTGGTCGAAGTGCCCGACATCATGGCGGTCAAGGGCCGGCACGGCGTGCCGATGAGCCTTGCCAGCTGCCACACGACGCTGGTCGGCGGCTACGTCGTCGAAGGCCACGTTCCCGCGGCCGACATCAAGAAGCTGCTCGCCGCGAAGCCAAGGGCGAAAGGCATCGCCGTTCCCGGCATGCCGATGGGCTCGCCCGGCATGGAGCATGGCGACCACCGCGAGCCCTACCAGACGATCCTGTTCACCGCCGACGGCAAGACTCAGGTCTTCGCCCGCCACTAGCGGCGCACCCTTTTCGCGCGCATAGCGTTGCCCCATCGAGGATCAGCGAACGAAGGGGCGTCAAGCACATGAAACTGGCGATGATCGGCCTCGGCCGGATGGGCGGCAACATGGCGCGGCGGCTGATGAAGGCCGGGCACGAGATCGTCGCCCACGACCGCGACGACAAGGCCGTCGCCGCCCTCGTTGCGGAGGGCGCGACCGGCGCCGCCAATCTCGCCGAGGTCGCCGCCGCGCTGCCCGCGCCGCGTGTCTTCTGGCTGATGCTGCCGGCGGGCAAGATCACCGACGACGTGATGCACGCCGTCGCCTCGGTCGCGACCCCCGGCGACATTATCGTCGACGGCGGCAACAGCTTCTGGAAGCACGATCTCGAACGCGCCGCCTTCCTCACCGACAAGGGCCTCCACTTCGTCGATGTCGGCGTGTCCGGCGGTGTCTGGGGCCTCGATCGCGGCTATTGCATGATGATCGGCGGCGAGGCCGAGCAGGTCGCCCACCTCGATCCCGTCTTCCAGGCGCTGGCGCCCGGCATGGGCACGATCGCCCGCACCGGCCCGGCGCTGCCCGCCGGGTCGTGGAAGGCCGAACAGGGCTATGTCCACTGCGGCCCGGCCGGGTCGGGCCACTTCGTGAAAATGGTCCACAACGGCATCGAATATGGGATGATGCAGGCCTATGCCGAAGGCTTCGACATCCTGAAGCAACGCGCCAAGGCCGACCTTCCCGTCAGCTACGACCTCAACCTCGCCGACATCGCCGAAGTGTGGCGGCGCGGCAGCGTCATTTCGTCCTGGCTGCTCGACCTCATCAGCCTCGCGCTCCATCAGGATCCCGAACTGGCCTCATTCAGCGGCCGGGTCGCCGACAGCGGCGAAGGGCGCTGGACCATCGACGCCGCGATCGAGGAGGCCGTCCCGGTCGACGTCCTCGCCGCCGCCCTCTTCGCCCGCTTCCGCAGCCGCGTCGAGGTCAGCTTCGCCGACCAGATGCTGAGCGCCATGCGCAAGGGCTTCGGCGGGCACGTGGAGATGCCCCAGTAAGCCCCCGAGCGCAGCGACGCCGATGCGAAGCATCGCCGGAGCAGCGCGCAGAGCGGGCGAACATCGGCCGGCGGGGCGCGCCGCTGGGCGGCGTCAGCGTCCCACCACCATCCACACCGCCATCGCCACCATCATCACGTTCTCGGTCAGCGAGATGAAGCCCAGCGGCACGTTGCTCGATCCGCCTACGCACGCGCATTTCAGATCGCGCCTGTCGACATAGACCGCCTTGAACACCGACACCGCGCCGATCGTCCCGATGAACAGGGCGATCGGCACCGACAGCCAGGTCAGCGCCCCGGCAACCATCAGCACGCCCGCCAGCCCCTCCGCGAACGGGTAGATGTACGAATAGGGCACCCAGCGCTTGGCCAGCAGGTCGTAGTTCAGGAACATCGTCGCGAACGTCTCGACATTCTGAAGCTTCAGGAGCGCAAGGACGACCATCGACATGCCGATGAACCATTCGGCCGCGCGCATCGTCAGCGCCTCGCCGCTCACCGCATAACTCGCCGCCATCGCCATCGCCGCGGTCATTGCGAACAGGGCGATCACCGGGCGGTAGGTCGTCGCCTTGGGATCCGCGACGCGCTTGCCCAGGAAGCGGCGCAGGTCGTCGTGCCCGCCGATCCGCGCGCCGTCGATGAACACCTGCGGCGTCGTCGCGACGTCATGCTCCGCCTTGAACGCGTCCACCGCCTCGCGCGTGGTCAGGTGCCGGTCCTCGACGCGGTAGCCCGCGCGCTCCAGCAGATGCTTGGCCTTCAGGCCGTAGGGGCAGACGTGCCCCGGCATCACCATCCGATACAGCGTCGCCACGCGGGCATCGCGCGTTTTCATCGCCGTGTCCGGCATCGATCATCTCCTGTTTCCTTCGAGTCGCCGACGCTATACCCTCCGTACCATGGTACGGAATCAAGCCCCCGCATCGCTCACCATCGGATCGCTTGCCACCGCCGCCGGGGTCGGCGTCGAAACGGTCCGCTTCTACCAGCGCAAGGGCCTGCTCGACGAACCAACGCGCGAGAGCGGGATCCGTCGCTACGGCGGCGCCGATCTTCGCCGCCTGCGCTTCATCCGCAAGGCGCAGGCCGCCGGGTTCACCCTGCGCCAAGTCGCCGAGCTCCTCGCGCTCGACGGGGGTGAAGACCGCGCGCGGGTGCGCGCCCTCGCCCGCGCCCGCATCGCCGCGCTCGATGCGCAAATCGCCGCGCTGGCGAGCGCTCGCGATGCCCTCGCCCACCTCGCCGCCGAATGCGGCAGCGGCAGGGGCCGCTCCTGCCCGATCCTCGACAGCTTCGGGGTCTGACCCTGACGACCGCCTTGCCCGACGTTCGATGAAGCGCGCGCCACGTTGACCGCTGCGGGATCGCGCCTAGAGCGGAACGCGATGCCGGATCGCTTGCCCATCGATGATGTCCTCGACGACGTGCTGGTCGCGCTTCGCGGCGGCACCCGCGCCCTGCTGATCGCGACGCCGGGCGCGGGCAAGACGACGCGGGTCGCCCCCGCCCTGCTCGACCAGCCGTGGTGCGCGGGCCAGGTGCTGCTGCTCGTCCCCCGCCGCCTCGCCGCGCGCGCCGCCGCCGAATACATGGCCCGCGCCCGCGACGAGAAGCCGGGCGACACGATCGGCTACCAGACCCGCCTCGACAGCCGCGTCGGCAAGGCCACCCGTGTCGTCGTCATGACGCACGGCGTCTTCCTCGCCAGGATCCAGAACGACCCCGAGCTTTCGGGCGTGTCGGCCGTCCTGTTCGACGAAATGCACGAGCGCAGCCTCGATAACGATCTCGGCCTCGCGCTCGCGCTCGACGCCGCGGCGGGGTTGCGCGAGGACCTGCGCATCCTTGCCATGTCCGCGACGCTCGACGGCGAACGCTTCGCGCGCCTGCTGGGCGATCCGCCAACGATCGTCTCCGAGGGCAAAAGTTTCCCGCTGGAAATAGTTTATGTAGGAAGGAACACCGCCGACCGTCTCGAACCACAGGTCGCCGCCGCCTGCCGCCGCGCGCTGGCCGAGCGCGACGGCTCGGTCCTCGCCTTCCTGCCGGGCGTCGCGGAGATCGGGCGGACCGCTTCCGCGCTAGGCACG
>CAZKCD010000104.1:0-7063 GCA_964551235.1 uncultured Sphingomonas sp. | reverse complement strand
GAACCCCCGACACGCGGATTATGATTCCGCTGCTCTAACCAGCTGAGCTACTCCGCCCCAAGGGGCAACGGACGGCGAAAAACACGTCCGGCGGGCGGGCATATAGGCAGGCATTGCGGGCCGGTCAACGCGCGTTTCGCCTCAAAGGAACCGCCGCCCTCACGCCTCGTTAAGCGGACGAAGATCGGAGAGGAAAAAATGGAACCGTCGACCCCGCTGGAAACGCTTTGCCGCATCATCCTTCGCGCCAAGGAATATGAGGCGCAGGTTCCGACCGACTATGATGACGGGGAGGATCCCGAGAATATCGACGGCGAGGATGGTGATGCCCTCTCGGTCCTCGACGATTCGGCGAATTCGAGCGTCGAAGAGGAACTCAGGGGCATTCTCGAAGATCTCGCCGACGACCAGATCGCCGAAGTCTTGGCTTTCTGTTGGGTCGGCCAGGGCACCTACGACGCGTCCGACTGGGACGAAGCGATCGAAGAGGCCGGTGAAGAAACCAATCCGGTCGACGAATTGCTGGAAATGCCGATGATGGCGTCCGTGCTGGAAAGCGGCCTTGCGGCCTTCGACATCAGCTGCGACGGGATCGGCGATCTCACCTGAACCGGTAGTCCGCAAGACGCTCCCAAGGGCCGCCGTCGTACGCGGAAAGGCTTAGTCCGATGATCCCAACGGGGCGCGGTGCGAAATCCACCTGCAAGCGCGCCAGCAATTGCCGGGCATCGGCCGGTTCGACTTTGTTCTGGATGGTGACGTGCGGGCGCCATCCGTGCGAGTCTTGCGTGGTCAGCATGCCCTTGAACCGGTCGGCAATCGCCGCGCGGATATCGCTCAAGCCGGTGCTCTCAACGCGATAAGCGACGCCGCGCCCGAGGCTCATAAGCGCCACGATCCGCGCCTCGGGCGCGTTCACCGAGGTCAATACCCGCAACAGATCGCGGAGCTCCTCCTCGATCATTGGCGGCAACGCATGGAACATCGTCAAATGCGCTGGCAGCAGGTTGCGCTCCGGCGGGAAATACTGGCGCCGCTGCGCATCGAGCCAGGCAAAATCCGCCTTGGCCAGAAGGGCGGAAAGGATGAGTGGGCGGCCCACCGGCTCCCGCCTAGATTTCGACCTGGCTGCCCAGTTCGACCACGCGATTCGTCGGGAGCTTGAAGAACTCCATCGCGCTTTCCGCGTTGCGCAGCATCCAGGCGAACAGCTTCTCGCGCCAGATCGACATGCCGGGCTTCGCAGAGACGAGGAGCGTCTGCCGCGACAGGAAGAAACTGGTGTCCATCATCTTGGCCGCATCCCCGCAGGTCTTGATCGCGGCAAGCTCGGCCGGAACATTGACCTCTTCCATGAAACCGTAGCGGATGATGATCCGGTAGAAGCCGTTGCCGTAGTCCTTCGTCTCGACCCGGCCGTCGCCCTGCACGAACGGCACGTCCTCGATCTTCACGGTCAGCAGGAAGATGCGTTCGTGAAGCACCTTATTGTGCTTGAGATTGTGCAGCAGCGCATGCGGCACCCCGCTGGCCGAGCTGGTCATGAAGACCGCCGTGCCGGGCACGCGCGACGCACTGACCGATGCCGACTTGATGAACACCTCGATCGGAAGGGAGGCCTCCTTCATCCGGTCGAGCATCAGCTTCCGGCCCCGCGCCCAAGTCGTGAGGAGGGTGAAGGCGATCGCGCCGATCAGCAGCGGGAACCAACCGCCGTCCGGTACCTTGAGCAGGTTCGCGCCGAAATAGGCCGCGTCGATCAAGGCGAAAATGATCAGCAACGGCACGGCCTTCCAGAGGGGCCACTTCCACAGGCTGAAGAAGACGGCACCGATCAGGACGGTATCGATCGCCATCGCACCGGTAACCGCGATGCCGTAGGCGGCGGCAAGGTTCGACGACGACCCGAACATCAGCACCAGCAGGATCACCATGAACAGCAGCGCCCAATTGATCAGCGGGATGTAGATCTGGCCTGCGGCGGTCTCGCTGGTGTGAAGGATTCGAAGACGCGGAATGAAGCCGAGCTGGATTGCCTGCTGGGTGACCGAGAAGGCCCCCGAAATGACGGCCTGACTGGCGATGATCGTCGCCATGGTCGCCAGGATGACAAGCGGGAGCCGGAGCATTTCCGGCGCAAGGAAGAAGAACGGGTTCTTGACGGTCTCGACCGCCTGTTCGGGCGACATGGCCAGCAGCATCGCCCCCTGCCCCATATAGTTCAGCAGCAGCGCCGGCATCACGAAGGATACCCAGCTGTACCCGATCGGCTTGCGCCCGAAGTGACCCATGTCCGCGTAAAGCGCTTCGGCCCCGGTTACCGCGAGGACAACCGAACCCATGGCGATGAAGGCCCGCGACTGCTCTTCGACGAAGAAATTGACCGCGTTGAGCGGATTGAGCATCGCCACGATTACCTGCGGATGATCGACGATGTGCATGATCCCAAGAACGGCTAGCGTCGCGAAATAGACCAGCATGACCGGGCCGAACAGCAGGCCGACCTTCGCCGTGCCGCGCTTCTGGATGGCGAAAAGGCAGACGAGGATCGCGATCGCCAGCGGGATGACCCAGCTTTGGAAACCCGCGTTGACGGTGGTCAGACCCTCGACCGCCGACAGCACCGAAATGGCCGGCGTGATCATCGAATCGCCGTAGAACAGCGCCGTAGCGAACACGCCGAGCATGATGATACCCGCGGTCCAGCGCTTGCGCCCCTGGTTCGAGCGGTTGATGAGCGCGAGCAACGCAAGGCTCCCGCCTTCGCCCTTGTTGTCGGCGCGCATGATGATGAGGACGTATTTCAACGTCACGATGATCATCATCGACCAGAAGATCAGGCTGAGGATGCCGTAAATGTGCAACGCGTCGGGCGCGAGGATGTGGTGCCCGGCGAAGGTTTCGCGGAACGCGTAGATCGGCGACGTGCCGATGTCGCCGTAGACGATGCCGATCGCGCCGAGCATCAGCTTGGCGAGCGGTCCGTGATTTGCGGCGTGGTGCGCGCCGGGCGCCTGGTCGGTGGTGGCGGTCATCAATGGTTCCATCCCGCCCTGACGCGGCGGCGCGCCGCCCTAGCACCGGCAAAAAGGCGCTGCAATCGGCGAGCGAGCGGTCTATAGGCGCGCCACATTCCCATCATCGGAGCAACTCTACGATGCGCGTCGGCGTTCCCAAGGAAATCAAGAACCATGAATATCGGGTCGGCATGACCCCGGCGAGCGTCGCCGAACTGGTCGCCTGCGGCCACGAGGTGTTCGTCCAGACCAAGGCCGGCACCGGCATCGACTTCTCCGACAAGGCCTATGAAAAGGTCGGCGCGACGATCGTCCCGACCGCGGCCGACGTGTTCGAGAAGGCCGAGATGATCGTGAAGGTCAAGGAGCCGCAGCCGGTCGAGATCGCGATGCTGAAGCCGCATCACCTGCTGTTCACCTACCTCCACCTCGCCCCGGACCCCGAACAGGCCAAGGGCCTGATGGAATCGGGCGCGACCTGCATCGCCTACGAGACCGTCACCAGCCGGTCGGGCGCCTTGCCCCTTCTGAAGCCGATGAGCGAAGTCGCGGGCCGCATGTCGGTCCAGGTCGGCGCCCACTACCTCGAAAAGGAACAGGGCGGTCGCGGCGTCTTGCTGGGCGGCGTCCCGGGCGTCGCGCCGGCCAAGGTCGCGATCCTCGGCGGCGGCGTCGCCGGTATCAACGCCGCGCAGATCGCCACCGGGCAGCGCGCCGATGTCACCATCTACGACATCAACAACGACCGCCTGGCCGAGCTCGACATGCATTTCGGCACGACGATCAAGACCGCCTTCGCCTCCAAGGCCGCGATCGCGCAGGCGATCACCGAGGCCGAACTGGTGATCGGCGCCGTGCTGGTGCCGGGCGCCGCCGCGCCCAAGCTCGTCACCCGCGATCAGCTCAAGACCATGAAGCGCGGCAGCGTGCTGGTCGACATCGCGATCGACCAGGGCGGCTGCTTCGAAACCAGCCGCGCCACGACCCATGACGATCCCGTCTACGAGATCGACGGCGTCATCCATTATTGCGTGGCGAACATGCCGGGCGCGGTGGCGCGGACCAGCACCTTCGCCCTCAACAATGCGACGCTGCCGTTCGCCCTGAAGCTTGCGAATCTCGGTGCCAAGAAGGCGATGGCGGACGATCCGCACCTCGCCAACGGCCTCAACGTGTCGGACGGCAAGATCCGCAACCAACCGGTCGCGGAGGCCCTCGGCCTCGAATTCGTCCCCGCCTGATCAGCGCGGTGCGGGGGGTGCCGTCGGCGGCGCTCCCCGCATCGACTCGATCAGCGCGATGCCGTCGGCGATGAAGGTGCGCCACGGCGCGCTGGCCGGCGTTCGGGCGAGCAGATCCTTCCAGACCCGCTCCGCCTCGTCGGCCTGGCCCGAGCGCAGCAGGGCCAGCCCCAGGAAGTAATCGGGCGCGGGCGCATTGGGCGCCAGTACCTTCGCCCGGGCAAAAGCGAGTCGCGACGCGGGCGTGATGCCCTGCGCATGGTCGGCGAGCGCGTTCCCCAGCCCGACCCACATCTGGTAGTCGCGCGGGAATTCCTTGATCCCGGCCTTCATCGCCCCGACCGCCTGCAACGTATCGCCCCGCCGCGCGAAGCTGTCGGACAGGACGAAGTAGCGGTCCGAGACGTTGAACCGGCCCATGAAGATTTCACGCGCCTTGTCGAGCGGCAGGGGCGCCGCCTGTGCCTGCCCTGCCCGCGGCGTTCCGGCGAGGTCGGGGCTGCCTTGCAGCGCATAGCCCGCGGCCCCGACGAACAGCACCGCGGTGGCGGCAATGAGGATCGGGCCGCGGGTGCCGAGCAGCCACAGTAGCGCGGTCGCGACGGCGAGCATCGCGAGCATGAGCGCGAGGCCGGTCACCGGCGCCTCCGCAAGCGACGGGCGGCAATGGCGCCGCCGACGAGGAGGAGCAGGATGGGCAGCGCCCACAGCGGCCAGGTCGTCCGGCCCACCGGCGGCGAATAGGTCACCCAGTCGCCATAACGGTCGATCAGCCACTGGCGGATGGCGGAGGGCTCCTCGCCCGCCGCGATGCGCTGGCGGATCATCGAGCGCATGTCGCCGGCCATGTCGGCATCGCTGTCGGCGATCGACTGGCCCTGGCAGACGAGGCAGCGGATTTCCTCCATAAGCGCCTTCGCCTTGGCTTCCTGCTGCGGGTCGGGGAGCTGGCGGTTGGCCCATTCGGCGGGAGGCAGGTTGCTGTCGGCGATTGCCGGAGCGGCCAGTGCCAGACACACTGCGAGCACTATATGCCTCATTTCGCCTCCTCGATTTCTCGAAGGATGTCAGCGATTTGCGAGGGGTCGATCGGGCCGATGTGCTGATAGCGAATGACGCCCTTGCCGTCGATCACGAAGCTTTCGGGCACGCCCGAGGAGCCGAGCAGCAGCTGCAGCCGGCTGTCGGGATCGTTGCCGATGGCGCGGTAGGGATCGCCATTGTCGGCGAGGAATTTAGCGATGTCGGCAGGCCGGTCGCGCAGCGCGACTCCTTCGATCCGCACGCCGCGGTTCTTCAGTTCGAGCAGCACCGGTGCTTCCGCGATGCACGGCACGCACCAGCTGCCGAAGATGTTGAGCAGCTTGGGCTGGCCGTCGGCGAAATCGGCGTTCGACAGGCCCGGACGGCCGTCGAGCGCCGGGTCGAGCGCGAAGGCCGGCATTTTCTGGCCTTCGAGGCGCGAACGGATCGTCGTGTCAGTGGGATTGGACAGCCTCCACGCGGCGACGATCCCGAACAGGAGCAGCAGCGCGAGCGGCACGAAGAAGATCAGGCGACGGCTCATTCGGCGACCGCCCTTCCCCGCCGCCACGCGTTCCAGACGCGCGACACCAGCGCCAGCGCGCCGCCGAGCGCGATCATGAGACCGCCGAACCAGATGAGCGTCACGAAGGGCTTCCACCACAGGCGAAGCTGCCAGGCATCGCCGCGCTGCTGGCCGATCACCGCATAGAGCTGGCCGTTCCACGCGGTGTGCAGCGCGACCTCGCTGGTTTCGGTCGGCGGGGAGGTGAAGACGCGGGCCTGCGGGCGCATTTCGACCGCGCCGTTACCCTTCGACGCGCGGAGCAGCGCCTCGACCGCCGTCCAGTTGGAGCCGGCCACCGGCGCCACGCCGACAAATTCGATCGTGTAGGGTCCGACCTTGAGCTGTTCCCCCGGACGCGCGGCGGCGAGGCGTTCCTGGGTGAAGGCGCTGTCGCTGGCCATGCCGATCAGCGCGACCGCGACCCCGAGATGGGCGACGACCATGCCCCAGGTCGCGACCGGGGTGCGGCGCAGCGAGCGACCGAACAGGGGCATGACGCTGCCCGGCACGAGCGCGACGCCGACGATGAGGCCGAGACGCGCGAGGATCGACATGTCGGGGGCGAGCAGGATGCTGGCGACGAGCGCGATTCCGCCGGCGATCAGCGCGGGAATGGTGCGCCGGACGATCGGGGCGTCATGACGTCGCCAGCGCAGCAACGGGCCGACGATCAGCAGGGCGCCGAGCAGCAGGCCCAGCGGCCCCGCGACCGCGTTGAAATAGGGCGGGCCGACCGACAGTTTCTCCCCCGTCACCGCTTCCACGAACAGGGGATAGAGCGTGCCGACGAAGACGATGCCGAGGATGACGCTGAGCAGCAGGTTGTTGAGGACGAGACCGCCCTCGCGGCTGACCAGCGCGAAACGCGAGCCTTCGGTGACGGTCTGGGCGCGCACCGCGAAAAGGGCGAGCGCGGCGCCGACGTAGAAGATCAGGAGGCCGAGGATGAAGGTCCCGCGTTCCGGATCGACCGCGAAGGCGTGGACCGAGGTGAGGATGCCCGAGCGGACGAGGAAGGTCCCGGCCATCGACATGGAGAAAGCGACCACCGCGAGCATCATCGTCCACGTCTTGAGCCCGCCGCGTGCGGCCAGCACGTTGATCGAGTGGAGCAAGGCGGTGGCCGCGAGCCACGGCATCAGCGAGGCGTTCTCGACCGGGTCCCAGAACCACCAGCCGCCCCAGCCCAGCTCGTAATAGGCCCAGTAGCTGCC
>CAZKCD010000103.1:0-7086 GCA_964551235.1 uncultured Sphingomonas sp. | reverse complement strand
AACGAGAAGGCCAAGACCGGCAAGATCGACCCGCTGATCGGCCGCGGCAGCGAGGTCGACCGCACGGTGCAGATCCTCTGCCGCCGCTCGAAGAACAACCCGCTCTATGTCGGCGATCCCGGCGTCGGCAAGACCGCCATCGCCGAAGGTCTTGCGCGCAAGATCGTGCTCGGCGAGGTGCCCGACGTCCTCAAGGAAGCCGTCATCTACTCGCTCGACATGGGCGCGTTGCTGGCGGGCACCCGCTACCGCGGCGATTTCGAGGAGCGGCTGAAGTCGGTCGTGACCGAGCTCGAGAAGATGCCGCACGCCATCCTCTTCATCGACGAAATCCACACGGTGATCGGCGCCGGCGCGACCAGCGGCGGGGCGATGGACGCCTCGAACCTGTTGAAGCCGGCGCTGTCGAGCGGCGCGATCCGCTGCATCGGCTCGACCACCTACAAGGAATTCCGCAACCACTTCGAGAAGGACCGAGCGCTGCTGCGCCGGTTCCAGAAGATCGACGTCAACGAGCCGACGGTCGAGGAGACGATCAAGATCATCGCCGGGCTGCGCGCCAGCTTCGAGGAGCATCATGGCGTGCGCTACACGCCCGATGCGATCAAGAGCGCGGTGGAATTGTCCGACCGCTACATCCACGACCGCAAGCTGCCGGACAAGGCGATCGACGTGATCGACGAGGTCGGCGCGATGCAGATGTTGCTGCCCGCCAGCCGTCGCAAGAAGACCATCACCGCCAAGGAGATCGAGGCGGTGGTGGCGACCATGGCGCGCATTCCGCCCAAGTCGGTGTCGAGCGACGACAAGCGCGTGCTCGAAACGCTCGAACAGGATCTGAAGCGCGTCGTCTTCGGGCAGGACATGGCGATCGAGAAGCTGGCCAGCGCGATCAAGCTGTCGCGCGCGGGGCTTCGCGATCCCGACAAGCCGATCGGCAACTACCTCTTCTCGGGCCCGACCGGCGTCGGCAAGACCGAGGTGGCGCGCCAGCTGGCGACGATCATGGGCATCCCGCTCCAGCGCTTCGACATGTCCGAATATATGGAACGCCATTCGGTCAGCCGGCTGATCGGCGCGCCCCCCGGCTACGTCGGCTACGACCAGGGCGGCCTTCTGACCGACGCGGTCGACCAGCAGCCGCATAGCGTCCTGCTGCTCGACGAGATCGAGAAGGCGCACCCCGACCTGTTCAACATCCTGCTGCAGGTGATGGACAACGGGAAGCTGACCGACCACCACGGCAAGACCGTCGATTTCCGCAACACGATCCTCATCATGACGACCAATGCCGGCGCCGCCGACATGGCGCGCGAGAGCATCGGGTTCGGGGCGATGAGCCGCGAGGACGCGCAGGAAGATGCGGTGAAGAAGATGTTCACCCCCGAATTCCGCAACCGCCTCGATGCGGTGGTGCCCTTCGCCTACCTGCCGCCCGCGGTCGTCAGCCGCGTCGTGGACAAGTTCATCCTCCAGCTCGAACTGCAGCTGGCGGATCGCGGCGTCCACATCGAGCTCGACGAGGAAGCGCGCGAATGGCTGGTGTCGAAGGGCTATGACAAGCTCTACGGCGCGCGGCCGATGGCGCGGCTGGTGCAGGAAAAGATCAAGCAGCCGCTGGCCGAGGAACTGCTGTTCGGCAAGCTGGTCGACGGCGGCGAGGTCAAGGTGCACCTGAAGGACGGCCAGCCGACCTTCGAGATCACCCCCGCCCCGCCCAAGGCGACCAAGGGCAAGGCCGCAGCCAAGCCCGCCAAGAAGCCGTCGGTGCGCAAGAAAACCGGCGGCGAACCCGCCGCCGAGTGATGTGCCGGCCCCGCGACGGTGGACCGGCAAGTTTCTGAAATCATTTGTCTAAATGGGGATGCCCGATCGAAAGGTCGGGCATCCTCGCTATTGGCCGCCTTTCTCCATATGGTGCTCGCAGTGTGATCGCATCGCCTTGGGGGTACGCCATGAAATACCGCTCGCTCGCGTTTCTTGCTTTGCTGACCTCCACCCCGGCCTTCGCGGTCCAGCCCGACCCCACCTTCACCGGCCGTGACCTGTTCGACCTCTCCGTCGCCACCGACCCCCAGCTCAGCCCCGACGGCCGCAAGGTCGCCTACGTCCGCCGCACCGCCGACATCATGACCGACCGCATGGTCCCGTCGATCTGGCTGGTCGACGTCGCGACCGGGGAGCAGCGTCCCATCGCCACCAGCGGCGGGGCCAACATGAGTCCGCGCTGGTCGCCCGACGGCCGCCGCCTCGCCTTCGTTTCCACGTCGGAAGGCAATGGCGCGCAGCTCCACGTGCGCTGGATGGACAGCGGGGAGCGGGTCAAGATCACCAACCTGCCCGACAGCCCGCAATCGATCGCCTGGTCTCCCGACGGACGCCAGATCGCCTACGTCATGCGCGTGCCCGGCGACGGCACCAGCCTCGGCAAGGCCCCGCCCAAGCCCGAGGGCGCCGAATGGGCCAAGCCGCTCGAGGTCATCGACAAGGTCACTTATCGCAACGACGGCGGCGGTTATGTCGAGCCCGGCTTCGACCACCTTTTCGTCGTGCCCGCGACCGGCGGTGCACCGCGCCAGCTGACCTTCGGTGCCTTCCACGACAACGGGCCGCTCGACTGGACCAGGGACGGACGTGCCATCCTGTTCAGCGCCAACCGAAGCCCCGACTGGGAACGCGACGCGCGCGAGGGCGAACTCTACGAGGTGAATGTCGCCGACGGCACGCTTCGCGCCCTCACCAACCGTGACGGGCCGGACGGCAACCCGCGCCTGTCCCCCGACGGGCGCTACATCGCTTATTCGGGCTTCGACGAGGACAGCCGCGCCTTCCCCAATGCGCACCTCTACTTGCTCGACCGTCAGACCGGCGCCAGCCGTCGCCTCGCCCAAACCCTCGACCGCTCGATCGACGCGATCGAATGGGCCGACGCCCGCACGATGATCGTCCAGTACGAGGATAATGGCGGGGTCGCGCTGGCCCGCGTCGGCCTCGATGGACGGGTGACGCCGATCACCCGCGCGCTGGCCGGATCGGGGCTCGACCGGCCTTACGTGGGCGGCGAATTCTCGGTCGCGCGGGGTGGCACGATCGCCTTCACCACCGGCGATGCCAGCCGACCGAGCGACCTTGCCGTCCTTAGCGGCGGGGGCGTGCGCAAGCTCACCGACCTCAACCCGCACCTTGCCGGAAAGCGGCTCGGCGACGTCCGGGCCCTCGACGTCACCGCCCCCGACGGCCTCAAGGTACCCAGCTGGATCCTGATGCCGCCCAATGCGACGCCCGGGCAGCGCGTCCCGGTGATCCTCGAGATTCACGGCGGACCGGCGGCGGCCTACGGCCCCTATTTCGCGACCGATTACCAGCTCTATGCGGCGGCGGGCTACGCCGTGCTCTATACCAACCCCCGCGGCTCGACGAGCTACGGCCAGGCGTTCACCGACGGGATCGAACGGGCCTACCCGGGCCCGGACTACCAGGATTTGATGGCGGCGGTGGACGCTGCAATCGCCGCCGGCATCGCGGACCCCGACAATTTGTTCGTCACCGGCGGGTCGGGCGGCGGGGTGCTGAGCGCCTGGACGATCGGCAAGACCGACCGCTTCCGCGCCGCGGCGGTCCAGAAACCCGTCATCAACATGGTCAGCCAGGTGCTGACCGCCGACGGCATTCCGTATTTCGCGCGTTACTGGTTCGGGAAGATGCCGTGGGAAGCCCCCATGGCCTATTGGAATCGCTCGCCGCTCAGCCTGGTCGGCAACGTGAAGACGCCGACGCTGGTGGTCGTCGGTGCCGAGGATTACCGCACGCCGGTAAGCGAGTCCGAGCAATATTATTCGGCGCTGCAATTGCGCGGCGTGCCGACCGCGCTGGTCAAGGTGCCGGGCGCCGGCCACGGCTTCACCGCCCGGCCGTCGCAATCGGCGGCGAAGGCGAGCGCGATCATCGCCTGGTTTGACAAATACCGGAAGAAATGACGCGGCGGCTTTACGCGCTTTTAAGCACGATCATTGTAACGCCGGGCAATGTTCTCGCGTCGCTTTCCCGGATCGCTGCGTCTTCGTTCGGCCATCGTGCCGGCGGATATCGCCGACGATTTCGCGCTGCTGACCGCCCAGCGCCTGCTGCGCGAGACCCGGCTACTTTTCGTCGCGATGCTGCTGACCATTCCGCCGGCGCTGTGGGCGTCGAGCGACGGCGCCCCGTGGATCGTGCGCGTCGGCCTGCCGTCGCTCATGGGGCTTGCCTGTCTCGCCGGCATCGTCGCGAACCGCCGCATCACCGGACTGGATCGCAATGTCCGCCGCGCCCGCTGGTTCATCGACCGGATGACGATCACCTCGGCGCCCATGGCGGCCATCTGCAGCGCCTGGTGCGTGGTGAGTTGGCTGACCATGCCCGAAGGACCACGCGGCTATTACCCCCTGATCCTCGCCATGGGCTCGCTGGCGACCGGCTATTGCCTCGCCAGCGTGCGCCGCGCGGCCATCATCAACATCCTCATCGGGCTGGTCCCGATCTCCCTTCTCTTGCTGGCGACCGGCGAACGGCTGGAGATGGCGGCGGGCGCGAGCCTGCTGATCGCCATGGCGTTCCTCATCCACGTCATCGACGAGCAGCATGGGCAGCTGGTCCGCCTGCTCACCCTGCAGCGCGAGATGCGGGCGCTGGCCGAGACCGATCCGCTGACCGGGCTGCTCAATCGCCGCGCCATCCGCACCGAGATCGACGCGCTGATCGCGGCCGGACCAATGACGCTCATCCTGTTCGACCTCGACCGCTTCAAGCCCGTCAACGACCGCTTCGGCCATTCGGCCGGCGACCGCGTGCTCGCCGAGCTTGCGTCGCGGCTCCATGCGGCGCTGCCGCCCGATGCGAAGATCGGCCGGATCGGCGGCGACGAATTCGCCGCGTTGCTGCCGGGTGCGAACCGGGTCGCCGACCCCGAGGCGCTGCGCGCGGTGTTGCGCGCGCCCTTCGAGGTCGGCCAGTGGAGTCTTGCCGTCGACATCAGCATCGGCATTGGGTCGACGCCGGGCGACGGCACCTGCCTGCAGCAATTGTTCGAGGCCGCGGACCGGCGTCTCTACGCGGTGAAGGCCGAACGGGCGGCGGCACGCACGGCGGGGTCGGCCGCGGCCTGACGCACTAGCCAAGACCATCGGACGCGCTAGATTGCGGGCAACATCCCCATGAGGAGCTGCCCGATGCGTGCCACCCGCCTTGCCCTTCCCTTGCTCGCCGCCACCGCGCTTGGCGCCTGCGCCACCGTCGCGCCCGAACCGCTGGTCGCGCCGCCGTCGGAAGCCGCGGCACCGCCCCCGCCGATCGCGGCTCCCGCGTTCGACGGCCAGCGCCTGAGCGAGCACACGCGCATTCTCGGGTCCGACGAGTTCATGGGGCGCGCCCCCTCGACCGAGGGCGAGACCAAGACCGTGGCCTATCTCAGCCAGCAACTCGCCAGCTACGGCGTCCAGCCGGGCGGCGATATCAAGGGCGGCAAGCGCCAGTGGACGCAAGCCGTGCCGCTCCTGAAAAGCGAATTCGCGGCCGCGCCGACCATCGGCATCCGCATGACCGGCCACGACATGACCCTGACGCAGGGCGAGCAGATTGCGGTGCGCGCGCCGACCAACGGCGACAAGTCGATGGACATCAAGGCCGCGGACCTTGTTTTCGTCGGCTATGGTGTCAAGGCGCCGGAACGCGGCTGGGACGATTTCAAGGGCCAGGACCTACGCGGCAAAATCCTCGTCATGCTCGTCAACGACCCCGATTTCGAGGGAGGCGAAGGCGACTTCGGCGGGAAGGCGATGACCTATTATGGCCGCTGGACCTACAAATATGAGGAAGGGGCGCGGCAGGGCGCCAAGGGCGTGCTGGTGGTCCACGAGACCGAACCGGCCAGTTACGGCTGGGCGACGGTCAAGAATTCCAACACCAACGCGATGTTCGATATCGTCCGCGCCAACCCGGCGGCGGAACATCCGCCGCTCGAAGGCTGGATCCAGCGAGACTTTGCCGAGCATCTGTTCAAGGGCGCGGGGCTCGACTTTACGGCGATGAAGGAAGCCGCCAAGCGCAAGGACTTCAAGCCGGTGCCGCTGAAGGCGAAGCTCGACGTCAAGGGCGCGGTCAAGAGCGAGGTCATCACCTCGGCCAACGTGGTCGGCATCCTGCCCGGCACGACGCGCCCGGACGAGACGGTGCTCTACACCGCGCACTGGGATCACCTGGGCATCGGCAATCCCGACTCCACCGGCGACACCATCTACAACGGCGCCATCGACAACGGCACCGGCGTGGCCCAGGTGCTGGAGCAGGCCCGGGTCTTCGCGGGCGGGCCGCGAACGGAGCGTTCCATCGTCTTCCTGTTCGTCACCGCCGAGGAAAAGGGCTTGCTCGGCAGCGAATATTACGCCGCCAACCCGCTGTACGCCGCGGCGCTAACCGCGGGCGTGCTAAACACCGACGTCATGGGCGTGCTCGGCCCGGCGCGCGATTTTTCGGTGCGCGGCAACCAGAAGTTCGGGCTGCTCGACATGCTGGTCGAGGAAGCGGGCAAGCGCGGACGGCGCTTCACGCCCGACCCGCGTCCCGAAACCGGCGGCTTCTTCCGCTCCGACCATTTCACGCTGGCCAAGGCAGGCATCCCGGCCCTGAGCTATTCGCCGGGCCAGGATCTGGTGAACGGCGGGACGGCCCGCGCGTCGGAATGGTCGCGGACCTACACGGCGAGCATGTATCACCAGCCCTCGGACGAATGGTCGGCGGACTGGGACTGGAGCGGCGTGGTCGCCGATGCGGAAATCCTGCACGCGGTCGGCCTTCGCCTCGCCAACAGCCGCGACTGGCCGAACTGGAGCGCCGACAGCGAGTTCCGGGCCAAGCGCGACGAAACGGCCGCCGCCCGCCGTTAGGAGGAGACTAAGCGATGGGCATCGAATTCTACACCAACCCGATGAGCCGCGGCCAGATCGTCCGCTGGATGCTGGAGGAGGTGGGCGAGCCCTACACGCAGCACGTCGTCGACTATGCGGTGATGCACGATGCCGACTACCGGCGCGTCAATCCGATGATGAAGGT
>CAZKCD010000102.1:0-7214 GCA_964551235.1 uncultured Sphingomonas sp. | reverse complement strand
TGGCGACGAACGGCACGGTGCGGCTGGCGCGCGGATTGACCTCGATCAGGTACACCTCGCCGTCCTTCACCGCGAACTGCACGTTCATCAGCCCGCGCACGTCCAGCGCCTTGGCCAGCGCCTCGGCCTGCCGCTCGATCTCGGCGATGATGTCGGCGGGCAGGCTGTAGGGCGGGATCGAACAGGCGCTGTCGCCCGAATGGACGCCCGCTTCCTCGATATGCTGGAGAATGCCCGCGACGGTCACGCTCTCGCCGTCGCCGATCGCGTCCACGTCCACCTCGATGGCGTCGCGCAGATAACGGTCGATCAGCACCGGCGAGGTGCCCGACACCTGCACCGCGGTCGCGATATAATGGTCGAGCTGCGCCGGCCCGTCGACCACCTCCATCGCCCGCCCGCCCAGCACGTAGCTCGGGCGCAGCAGCACGGGATAGCCGATCCGCTCGGCGACGCTCAGCGCTTCCTCGCGGCTGCGCGCGATGCCGTTGGCCGGCTGCTTCAGGCCCAGCTTGTCGACCAGCTTGGCGAACCGCTCGCGGTCCTCGGCCAGGTCGATGCTGTCGGGCGAGGTGCCGAGGATCGGGATTCCCGCTTCCTGCAGCGCCGCCGCCAGCTTCAACGGCGTCTGCCCGCCCAGCTGGACGATGACGCCCTTCAGCACGCCCTTCTCCTGCTCGCGCAGCAGGATTTCGAGGACGTCTTCCTCGGTCAGCGGCTCGAAATAGAGGCGGTCGGACGTGTCCGGGTCGGTCGACACCGTCTCCGGGTTGCAGTTGACCATGATCGTCTCATAGCCCGCGTCCTTCAGCGCGAAGCTGGCATGACAGCAGCAATAATCGAACTCGATCCCCTGCCCGATCCGGTTCGGCCCGCCGCCCAGGATGACGATCTTCTCGCGGTCCGAGATGTTCGCCTCGTCCTCGGGCTCGCCGAAGGTCGGCGCTTCGTAGGTCGAATAGAGATAGGGCGTCGCCGCGTCGAATTCGGCGGCGCAGCTGTCGATCCTTTTGAACACCGGCCGGACGCCCAGCTTCAGCCGGTGCTTGCGCACCTGCGAAGCGGTCACGCCTCCCGTCATCGCTTTCAGCGCATCGTGAACGATGCCCGAGCCATAAGCCGCCATTTCCGAGGCTTCCCGCTCCACCTTCGTGCTGCGCAGCGACAATTGCGCCAGCCGCGCGTCGGAAAAGCCCATGGCCTTGAGCCGCCGCATCCCGTCCGCATCGGCGGGCAGGCCCTCGGCGCGCACCTGCTCCTCGGCCGCGACGATCTCCGCCAGCCGCTCGAGGAACCACGGGTCGAAGCCCGCCAGTTCGTGGATTCGCTGGACGGTGAAGCCCTGGCGCAGCGCCTCGGCCGCGACCAGCAGCCGGTCGGGTGTCGCGCGGCCCAGCGCATTCTCGATCGCGCTCGGGTCGGCATCCTCCAGCTCGCGCACGCGGTCGAGCCCGCACAGGCCCGTCTCCAGCCCGCGCAGCGCCTTCTGCAGGCTCTCGGGGAAGCTGCGGCCGATCGCCATCACCTCGCCGACCGACTTCATCGCCGTCGACAGCAATGCCTCGGCGCCCTTGAACTTCTCGAAGGCAAAGCGCGGGATCTTGGTCACGACATAGTCGATCGTCGGCTCGAAGCTCGCCGGGGTCGCGCCGCCGGTGATGTCGTTGGCGATCTCGTCGAGCGTGTAGCCGATGGCCAGCTTGGCCGCGACCTTGGCGATCGGGAACCCGGTCGCCTTCGATGCCAGCGCCGAGGATCGCGAGACGCGCGGGTTCATCTCGATAACGATCATCCGCCCATCCTTGGGATTGATCGCGAACTGGACGTTGGAACCCCCTGTTTCGACACCGATTTCGCGCAGCACCGCGATCGATGCCGAGCGCATCCGTTGATATTCCTTGTCGGTCAGCGTCAGCGCCGGGGCGACGGTGATGCTGTCGCCGGTATGGACGCCCATCGGGTCGACGTTCTCGATCGAGCAGATGATGATGGCGTTGTCGGCGCGGTCGCGCACGACTTCCATCTCATATTCCTTCCACCCGACCAGGCTCTCGTCGATCAGCACCTCGGTCGTCGGGCTGGCTTCCAGCCCGGTGCGCACGAAATGCTCATATTCCTCGCGGTTGTAGGCGATGCCGCCGCCCGTCCCGCCCAGCGTGAAGCTCGGCCGGATCACCGCCGGCAGCCCGACTTCCTCGAGGGCCTTCTGCCCCTCTTCCCAGCTATGGACGATCGCCGAGCGCGGGCTTTCCAGCCCGATCCGGTCCATCGCGTCGCGGAACAGTTCGCGATTCTCGGCCTTCTCGATCGCCTCGGCTTTGGCACCGATCAGCTGCACGCCCAGCCGGTCCAGCGCCCCGCTCTTGTCGAGCGCCAGCGCGGTGTTGAGCGCGGTCTGCCCGCCCATCGTCGGCAGCAGCGCGTCCGGCTTTTCCTTCTCGATGATGCGCTCGACGATTTCGGGCGTGATCGGCTCGATATAGGTCGCGTCGGCCAGCTCGGGATCGGTCATGATCGTCGCCGGGTTCGAATTGACCACGATGACGCGGTAGCCCTCTTCCTTCAGCGCTTTCAGCGCCTGGCTGCCCGAATAATCGAACTCCGCGGCCTGCCCGATGACGATCGGCCCGGCGCCGATGACGAGGATGGAGGAAATGTCGGTACGGCGGGGCATTTAGCGCATCATCCCAACGAATTTTTCAAAGAGGTAGAAGCTGTCCATCGGCCCGGGGCTCGCCTCGGGGTGATACTGGACGCTGAAGGCCGGGCGGTCGGTCAGTTCGATCCCGCAATTGCTATCGTCGAACAGGCTGACATGTGTTTCGCGGACATTGGCCGGAAGGCCGCCGCGCTCGACCGCGAACCCGTGGTTCATGCTGGTGATTTCCACCTGCCCGCTGTCCAGTCTTTTGACCGGGTGGTTGGCCCCGCGATGCCCCTGGAACATCTTTGAGGTCTTTCCTCCAACCGCCAGCGCAAGCAATTGATGCCCAAGGCAAATCCCGAACAGCGGCTTGCCGCTCTCAAGCATCTTCCGGATCACCGGAATGGCATATTCCCCAGTCGCGGCCGGGTCGCCCGGACCGTTGGAAAGGAAGAATCCATCTGGTGCCTGCAGTGTGATCTCTTCCCATGTCGCGGTCGCCGGAAGAACCGTCACCCGTGCCCCCGCCTCGACGAGATTGCGGAAGATGTTGCGCTTGGCGCCATAGTCGATCGCCACCACGTGCGGCGCATCGGGGTTGGCATGATCGAGCTTGTAGCCCTTCCCCATCTCCCACCCGCCATCGCTCCAGCGGAACAGCTGCTCGGACGACACCTCCTTGGCGAGGTCCATGCCCTCAAGCCCCGGCCACTCCGCCGCCAGCTTTTGCAACGCCTCGAGATCGAACTCTCCCGAAGCCGAATTCGCGATGGCGATCGTCGGCGGCCCTTCGCGCCGCACCAGCCGGGTCAGCGCTCTCGTGTCCACGCCCGAAATCCCGATCCGCCCGGTCGCCGCCATCCAGCCCGGGAAGTCCTGCGCGCTGCGGAAGTTGCTCGGGCTCGTCACCGCCTCGCGCACGATGCAGCCAAGCGCATGCGCCTCGCCCGCCTCCACGTCCTCCTCGTTGGCGCCGACGTTGCCGATGTGCGGAAAGGTGAAGGTGATGATCTGCTTCGCGTAGGAAGGATCGGTCATCACTTCCTGGTAACCGGTCATGGCGGTGTTGAAGCACAATTCGCCGACCGCCTGGCCTTCCGCGCCGAAGCCCTTGCCCCAGATCACCCGACCATCGGCGAAAACCACGACTCCCGTTGCTCCTTCCGGACGCGCAGGCGCGGTTTTCGGATCGGCCAAGTCTGGTCTCCTTGCGTAGGGGTCGGCGATGTCGCTAAGCCATGCCCGCTAGGCGTGTTTGGCGGTGAGGTCAACGCTGTGAAAACGCCCGATTCCCCGCTACCACTGGGCTTTTCCGCCAAGGTGTGACGACAACACGATGATTCGCGACGACATCAAGACCGCGCTGGTGACCGCCATGAAGGGCGGCGACAGGGAATCGACGGCCACCATCCGCCTCATCCAGGCCGCGCTGAAGAACAAGGAAATCGAGCTTCGCACCGCATCGGTGACCCCGGAGGACGACGCGCTTGTCACCGACGTCCTGCAGAAGATGATCAAGCAGCGCCGCGAATCGGTCGATCTCTACCGCAAGGGCGGCCGCGAGGAACTCGCCGCTAGGGAAGAGGCCGAAATCGTCGTCATCGAACGCTTCCTCCCCGCCCAGATGAGCGACGAGGAGGCGAACGCTGCCATCGCCGCGATCATCGCCGACACCGGCGCCTCGTCGATGAAGGACATGGGCAAGGTGATGGCCGAGGTGAAAGCGCGCCACGCCACGAGCATCGAGCCGGCCAAGGCCAGCCAGCTGGTCAAAGCGGCGCTCGCAGCCGCGTGAACCTCTCCCCCGCCTGGCTCGACGAGCTGAGGGCGCGCACGACGCTGTCGGCGATCATCGCGCCGTCGGTGAAGCTCATTAAAGCGGGGCGCGAGTACAAGGCCTGCTGCCCCTTCCATAACGAGAAGACGCCCAGCTTCACGATCAACGACGAGAAGGGCTTTTACCACTGCTTCGGCTGCGGGGCGCATGGCGACGCCATCCGCTTCCTCACCGACCAGCGCGGCCTGCCCTTCATGGACGCGGTCAAGGAACTGGCGCTGAAGGCGGGGATGGACGTACCCGCCCCCGACCCCAAGTCTCGCGAGCGTCAGGAACGTGCCGCCGGTCTGCATGAGGTCATGGAAGCGGCCAACGCCTGGTTCATCGAACAACTGGACGGTGTCGATGGCGGCGCAGCGCGCGACTATTTGAAAACCCGCGGCATTACCGATGCCACCAAGCGCACTTTCGGCTTCGGCTTCGCGCCCGACGCGCGCGGCAAGCTGAAGGCCGCCCTGGCCCGCTTCGGCAACGACAAGTTGGTGGAGGCTGGCCTGCTCATCCAGCCCGACGATGGCAAGGAGCCGTACGACCGCTTCCGAGGCCGCCTCACCTATCCGATCCGCGACGCGCGGGGCCGCGTCATCGCTTTCTCCGCCCGCATTCTCGGCCAGGGCGAGCCCAAGTATCTCAACAGCCCGGACACGCCCCTGTTCGACAAGGGCCGCACCCTGTTCAACCTCGACCGCGCTGCCGCCGCAAGCCGCAAGGCCGGCCGCGTGCTCATCGTCGAAGGGCAGATGGACGCCATCGCCCTCGACCAGGCCGGCATCGGCGAGGTCGTCGCCCCGCTCGGCACGGCGCTCACCGAGCACCAGCTTGAACGACTGTGGCGGCTGGAGCCGGCGCCGATCTGCTGCTTTGACGGCGACAGCGCGGGCCACAAGGCCGCGATCCGCGCTGCTTTGCGGGCGTTGCCGCACCTTGGGCCGGAACGTACGATGCGCTTCGTCACCCTGCCCCCGGGCCAAGATCCGGACGACGTCGTGAAGTCGGGAGGCGCCCCTGCCTTCGAAGCGCTCCTCGCCACCGCCGAACCTTTGGTCGAGCGTCTCTGGAACCACGAAGTCGCCGCCGAACCCTTGACCACGCCCGAGGCGCGCGCCGGCCTCAAGCAGCGCTTGATGGCCCACGCCAACGCGATCGAGGATCCGAGCCTCAAGTCGCTGTATCGCGATGAGTGGCTCCAGCGCTTCGACGCCCTTGTTCGTCCCGCGCGGCAGCAAGGCTCCGCACGCCCCTTCACCCCGCGCGGCCAGTGGCAGAAGGGGCGCTTCACGCCGGCGCAGCCGCCGGCGAGCCTGGCCGCGCGCGCCATCGCCAGAGGCGGGATCGACCGGCCAACGGCGCGCGCGCTGGTCCTCGGCCATGCGCTCTACCCGCTCGCCATTTCCGACCATGTTGAGCAGCTCGCCGCCCTTCCGCTTGACGATGCCGCCGCCCAGCGGCTGCGCGACCGGATGATCGACGCGGCGATGCAGGACGATGCGCTTGATCGCGACGCCCTCGTCACCATATTGGCGGACGGAGAGACGGCGGCCGCCTGGGCCGACGTTTCCTCCAGCGGCGATATCGGGTTCAGCTTCACGAGGCCTCGCGGCGATCCGGACACGGCGCGCCGCGATCTGGCATTGGCGGTTGAGGCCCTCATCGCGCGCACCGAAATCGATTCCGCGCTGGCCGACGCGACCCGTCGGCTAGAGCGGGACTTCACCGACAGCGCCTTCGCGGAGCAGCAGCGGCTGCTTGCCGAACGGCGCCAGATCAACGACAGGCTGGCTTCTCTGGCCGGCAATGAGTAAGCGGCACGCACCTATGGCGAAAAACGATACCCCCGAGACCGACACCGACACCGGCGATGCGCCGCTGATCGACCTCAACGACGCGTCGATCAAGAAGCTGCTTGCGCGCGCCAAGAAGAAGGGCGTGATCACGGTCGACGAACTCAACGAGGCGCTGCCCAGCGACCAGATGAGCCCCGACCAGATCGAGGACATCATGGCCGCGATCAACGACATGGGTGTGCAGGTCGTCGAAAAGGATGAGGACGCCGAGGAAGAGGCCGAGGATTCGTCCGACGACGAGGTCGATCCCCTCGACGACGGCGGTCCGCGACCCGCGGTTGCCACCAAGAAGGAAGCGGTCGACCGTACCGACGATCCCGTGCGCATGTACCTGCGCGAAATGGGCGCGGTAGAACTCCTCAGCCGCGAAGGCGAAATCGCCATCGCCAAGCGTATCGAGGCGGGCCGCGACACGATGATCTGGGGCCTGTGCGACAGCCCGATCACGTTCAACGCAATCATCGAATGGTCGAACAATCTCAATGAAGGCACGATGCAGCTCCGCGAGATCCTCGATCTCGAGGCCATGCTGTCCAAGGGCCCGACCGCCGAGCAGATCACCGAGGACGAAGAAGGCGAAAACGAGGACGGCGAAATCACCGCCAAGGCCGCCGGCCCGACCATCAAGGAAGAAGAGGACATCGAGGAAGAGACCGCGTCCGACGACGAAGAGGACGACATGGTCGAACGCCGCGCCAAGCCGCAGGCGAGCGAGGAAGAGGACGAGGACAACACCCTTTCCCTTGCCCAGATGGAAGAGACGCTGAAGCCGATGGCGCTGGAAAAGTTCGCCGGCATCACCGCGCTCTACAAGAAGTTCGCCAAACTCCAGCAGGCGCGCCTCGATGCGCTTGCCGCCGGGACCGAGTTCCCGGCCGCCGAGGAGAAG
>CAZKCD010000101.1:0-7234 GCA_964551235.1 uncultured Sphingomonas sp. | reverse complement strand
CTGATCCTGGGCCGGGCGATTACCGGACTTTCGGCTTTCTAGCCCCTGCCCTCCCCGCTATGCTGTTCGCCTGTTACCGGGGGAACAATCATGGCGCTGTGGATCATTCTCGGGCTTATCGTCCTCGTCGGGCTGTACGCGATCGGCGTGTACAACCGGCTGGTGCGGCTTCGCGCCCTCGTCAAAGAGGCGTTTAGCGGGATCACCGTCCAGCTTCGTCGCCGGGCCGACCTCATCCCCAACCTCGTCGAGACGGTGAAGGGCTATGCGACGCATGAGCGCGAGACGTTCGACGCCATCACCCAGGCCCGCGGCGCGATGGGCGGCGCTAGCGGCGTGGCGGCTACTGCTGCCGCCGACGCGCAAATGACCGGCCTGATCGGCCGCCTGTTCGCGGTTGCGGAAGCCTATCCCGAATTGCGCGCGAGCGAGAACTTCCAGCAGTTGCAGGCCGAATTGAGCGGCATCGAGGGCGAACTGCAGTCGGCACGGCGCTACTACAACGCCACGGCCCGCGACCTCAACACGCGCATCCAGAGCTTTCCGGACGCCCTGTTCGCCCGTCCGCTCGGCTTCACCGAGGAAGAATATTACAAGGACGAGGATCCCACGATCCAGTCGGCGCCCAAGGTGTCGTTCCCGGCGTGACCATGATTCGCCGGCTGCTCGCCGCGCTGCTGTTCGTCCTGGCGCCCGTCGCGGCGCAGGCGGACGAGCGCATTCTCTCCTTCGACAGCCAGGTCGCGGTGCAGAAGGACGGGTCGGTGGACGTCACCGAGACGATCCGGGTTCGGGCCGAGAATGTCGCCATCAACCGCGGTATCTTCCGCGACTTTCCGACCCGCTACGACAGCCCGCGCGGGAAGCGCGTGCGCGTCGGCTTCGAGCTCATCTCGACCGAGCGCGACGGGCAGCGCGAGCCGAGCCGGGTTGAGCGGCTGAGCAATGGCGTGCGCATCCGGATCGGCGATCCCGAGGTCGTCATTCCGGTCGGCGAGCATGTCTACCGGATCCGCTACAGGGCGACGCGCGAGCTGGGCTATTTCGACGGCTATGACGAGCTCTACTGGAACGCGACCGGGCATGGCTGGGCGTTTCCGATCGACCGCGCTTCGGCGACCATTACCCTTCCCTCGCCCGTCCGGTTCGGGCAGCGCGCCTCCTATACCGGGCCGTATGGGACGCGCACGACATCGGCCACGGTGACGCGGGACGAGCCCGGGCTGATCCGCTTCGAAACCACCGCGCCGCTCGGCCCGAAGGAAGGGCTGACGGTCGCCGCCGCCTTTCCGACCGGGGTGATCGCGGCGCCGAGCGCGGGCAAGCGGCTGGGCTGGTTCATCGCCGACTGGGCGCCGCCGATCATTGCTGGTGGCGGGTTGTTGGCGCTGGTCGCCTTCCTGCTTGCCGCCTACCGCCGGGTCGGGCGCGATCCGCCCGAGGGAACGGTGGTGCCGATCTTCAGCCCGCCCGACGGACTGACCCCGTCGGCGATGCGCTACGTGGTCAACAAGGGCCTCGACGACCGCGCCTTCGCGGCGGCCTTGATCGATGCGGCGGTGAAGGGCGAGGTGCGGCTGCGCGAGGAGAGCAGTGGGCTGTTCGGGATGGGCAAGGACCGGATGATCGAGCGGCCGCTCGTTGCCACCGGTCACGCTGCGAGCACCCTATGGAGCGAGTCGGCGGAAAAGGCTTCGCTGGATGCGCTCGTCGACCGCGGCGACGAGATTTCCATGGAAAAGGAAAACCATAAGGCCTTTTCCTCAGCCAAGAAAACATTGTCGGACCGCTACGACAAGAGGTTCGAAGGGACGGCGTTCCACCGCAATCTCGGCTGGGCCTTCGCGGCACTGGGCGTGTGGCTGGCGACCGTGTGGGCGACCGCGGCGGTGATCCTGGTTGCCGACGGCCTCCCCGAAGCGAAGCTGGCGCTGGCGGCGGCCTTCCTGTTCGGGCTGGCGGCGATGGCTTGGGGCCTGCTGCCGAGCCGGACGGGGACCGTCGGCTGCCTGTTCAAGGCGGTGCCGTTCGTGCTGGTCGCCATCGGGCTGCTGCTGTCGCTGCCGACCATCCCGGCCGCGCTGGCGGCGGGGCGCTGGATTCCGCTGGGGATCGCCGCGCTGGGCTTGCCGGTAGCGCTGAGCACCTTCGGCTGGATCGACGCGCCGACCAAGGAAGGGCGGGCGATGCTCGACCGCATCGCCGGCTTCAAGCAATATCTGTCGATTACCGAGCGCGAGCGGCTGGACCGGATGCACGCGCCCGAGGACACGATCGAGACCTTCGAGAAATATCTGCCCTACGCCATCGCGCTCGACGTCGAGAACCGCTGGGCCGAGCGGTTCGAAAATGTCCTCAAGGCCGCGATGGCCGCGCCCGGCGGGGCGTCGGCATTCGGCTGGTATTCGGGATCGTCGAGCCCGTGGACCGACACCGGCGATTTCGTCGATTCGATCGGCAGTTCGCTGGCGACCAGCGTGTCGTCGGCCTCGACCGCGCCCGGTTCCTCGTCGGGATCGGGCGGCGGCGGCTTTTCGGGTGGTGGCGGCGGCGGCGGTGGAGGCGGCGGCTGGTAATCAGCCCTTTGCGGGCCGTTGCAGCACCAGGATCGGCTCGTCGTGATAGGTCGAGCGGTTGTGATGTTCGAAGCCGAGCCGTTCGGCCAGCCGGATCGACGGGGCGTTGTCCGGCGATATGATCGCCCAGATGGGCGTCGGCTGGAGGTTGGCGTCGGCCCAGTCGAGCACGGCGCGGCAGGCCTCGCCGGCAAGCCCCTGCCCGTGCGTTTCGGTGGCGAAGATCCAGCCCATTTCCGGCGTGTCGCCAAAGTCGGGGGCGAGCGCGCGGAAGGCGGTGAACAGCGACACCATGCCGAGGAGGCGGCCATCGTCCCGCCGCGTCACCGCCCAGCCGCCGAAGCCGTTGATCTGCCACGACCCGGTCTGCGCCATCAGCCGGCGCCAATTATCCTCGCGGCTGGCGGGTTCGGTACCGAAATAGCGGTAGACCGCGGGCTCTTCGAGGATCGCCCAATAGGCCGCGCGGTCGGCCTTTTCCCACGCCCGCAAACGCAAACGCCCGGTCTCCAGGGTCGGAGCCGGGCGAAAGACGTCGGTCATGGCCGAAGGCGCATGAAGCGCGCCAGCCCGTCGGACCGGCGCGTCATGCTTACTTCTTGCCGAGGCTGAGACCGCCGAAGCGCTTGTTGAACTGCGCGACGCGACCGCCGTCCTGGACCTGGCGGGTGCCGCCGGTCCACGCCGGGTGCGTCTTCGGATCGATATCGAGGTGCAGCGTGTCGCCTTCCTTGCCCCAAGTGGACTTGGTCTGGAAGGTGGTGCCGTCGGTCATCTCGACGTTGATCATGTGATAGT
The DNA here is from genome assembly GCA_964551235.1 of uncultured Sphingomonas sp. GTDB lineage: Bacteria > Pseudomonadota > Alphaproteobacteria > Sphingomonadales > Sphingomonadaceae > Sphingomicrobium. The sequence continues at coordinate 3,860 of CAZKCD010000101.1, read as the reverse complement.
CGGGGTGGGTATCGGTCTTCATCGTTCGTTCCTGTGAAAAGCGGCTGGTTTCCGACCAGCCAGGACAAGTGGCGCGCCCCTAGCCCACGAGGCACCGCTTGACAAGGCTTCGCCCCCCACCCTAGCCACACGGGCGAGCTTGGGGGGCCAAGGAAACCGGTGAAAATCCGGCGCTGTGCCCGCAACTGTGAGCCCGATCGCGGATCGGGTGAGCCAGATACTTTCCCCCGGTGCTGTCGTCCGTTCTCGTTGCCGGGTCCAGCGGCGGGGCGTGCGAAGCGGCCAATCGCGGTCCGTTTCCTCCGTGACGACGTCATGGAGGAAGGAAGTATATGGACGCGTTGCCGGCCGATTTCGGCCAATCGGATAGTGCGATCGTTATCACCGCCTCGCGCCTGCCCGGCGGCGAGGAAGTGGCATCATCGACCACGGTCGACGCCGAGCGGATCGCGCGCCTCGGCGCGCCGCTGGCGGTCGATTATTTGCGCCTTGCGCCGTCGGTCGCGGTGGCGACCAGCGGGCCGGCGGGATCGCTGGCCGAGGTGCGGATTCGCGGGGCCGAGGCCAACCACACCCTGCTGTTCGTCGACGGCATCCGTGCCAACGACCCCGCCGCCGGCAACACGCCGCGCTTCGAATTGCTCAACGCCGACATTGCCGGGCGGATCGCAGTGGTGCGCGGGCCGCAATCGGCGCTGTGGGGATCGGAAGCGTTGGGCGGCGTGGTCGCGATCGACGGCGACGCGTTGGGCAAGGACCGTGCGAGCGCGGGCGCGGAGGCGGGATCGTTCGGGTTCGGGCGGGCCTTTGCGTCGGGAGCGTTGGTGCGCGGCGACGTGGGCGTGGCGGGCGCGGTGGCGCACCAGCAGGCGGACGGCATCGATGCCGTGGGCAGCGGCGGCGATCGCGACGGCTATCGCAACAGCGCGCTGCGCGGACTGGTCCGCTGGCAGGCGAGCGAGGCACTGCGACTGACGGTCAACGGCTTCCACCTGGCGGGACGAAGCCAGTATGACGGGTTCGACCCCGACACCTTCCTGCGCGCCGATACGGCCGACGAGAGCCGCAACCGGATGAGCGCCGGGCGCGTCGCGCTGGAGGTGGGCCAAAGCGAGGACCGCTGGTCGGGCAGCCTGTCGGCGAGCCTGCTGGGATCGCGCAATGCCAACGACCTGGCGGGCGTCGAGCAGAACTGGACCGAGGGCCGGCGCCTCGCGCTGGACGGGCAGATCAATCACCGCCTGACGACCGGGTCGGTCGAGCACCGGCTGGGAATTGCGCTGGGCGCGACGCGTGAGACGTTCGAGGCCGACGACACGGCCTTCGGCGGCTTCACGCGGCAGGACCGGCGCCGCGCCCAACAGTCGGTGACCGGCGAATGGCGGGCGAGCTGGACGACGTGGCTGGAGACCGACGTCGCGGTGCGGCGCGACCTTTTCAACCGCTTCAAGGACGCCACCAGCCTGCGGGCGGCCGCCACGGTGCGTCCGGTCGCGGGGCTGGCGCTGGGCTTCGGCTACGGCGAGGGTATCGCGCAGCCGAGCTTCTTCGACCTCTACGGCTTTTTCCCCGACAGCTTCGTCGGTAATCCCACGCTGACGCCCGAGCGGTCGCGCGGCTGGGAAGCGAGCGCGCGTTACGCGGCCAAGGACTGGTCGCTGAGCCTGGTCGCTTACCGGCAACGGCTGAAGGACGAAATCGTCGAAACGTTCGATTTCAACACCTTCCTGAGTTCGGTGCTGAACAGCCCGGGCACGAGCCGGCGGCAGGGCGTCGAGATCGAGGGGGCATGGGCGGTGGCGCCGTGGCTGCGCCTGAGCGCGACCTATGCGTGGCTCGACGCCGACCAGCCGGGCGTGGGCGGGCGGACGCGCGAGGTGCGGCGGCCGAGGCATAGCGGATCGGTCGCGGCGGACGGGATGGCGGGCAAGTGGCGTTATGGCGCGAGCGTCGCCTACGTGGGCGCGCGGCGCGACACCGACTTCGACCTGTTCCCGGCCCGGACGGTGACGCTGGGAAGCTACTGGCTGGCCGGGGCACGGGTCGAGTATCGCGTGCATCCGCGGATCGCGCTGCACGCGCGCCTCGCCAATGCCTTCGACGACGCCTACCAGGATGTCGTCGGCTACCGGACCGAAGGGAGGAGCGTGGTTGGCGGGCTTCGCGTCGATTTCGGTCGCTAGCGCGCTCAAGGTCGCCTCGCTCGACCTGTGCGCGGACGAGTATCTGCTGATGCTCGCCCGGCCGCACGAGGTGGCGAGCGTGACCCGGCTGGCGCAGGATCCGGACGAGACGCCGCTGTGGCGGCTGGGGCGACGGCATCCGGCCAATCGCGGGACGCTGGAAAGCGTGGTGGCGGCGCGGCCGACGATCGTGCTGACGATGGGCGGCGCCGGGCGCTCGACCGGGCCGATCGCGAAAACGATGCGGATCCGCCCGGTCGATTTGTCGCCGCCCGACGACCTCGACGGGGTGGCGGCCAATGTGCGGACGGTGGCGGCGGCACTGGGCGACCCGGCGCGGGCGGCGCCCCTGCTGCGGCGGCTGGAGCGGCTCCGGAGGAGCGCGCCTGCACGCCGGAAGGATGCAATCTTCGTGTCCGGTGGCGGGACGAGCCTGGGCGGCTGGTCCGCGGGGATCGAGTGGATGCGGCTGGCGGGACTGGAGCAGCGGCGGCTGGCGGGGAGCAAGGTGACGCTGGAGACGCTGCTGACGCGGCCGCCGGCGGTGCTGCTGCGCTCCGACTATCGCGCCGGGCAGATGTCGGCGGGGCAGCGCTGGTTCGACCACCCGGTAGTGCGGCGGCTGGCGCCGCGGACGGTGCGGACCGACGGACGGCGCTGGACCTGCGCGGGGCCGCTGATGATCGACGAGGTGGAGCGGTTGCGGGGGCGGTCCCGGTGACGCGGGTGGCGGTCCTTGGCGGGCTGGCGCTGCTGGCGGCGGCGCACCTGCTGCTGCCGTGGGAGACCTTGGCGGAATTGCGGGCGGTCGATCCGGGGCTGGCGCAGGCGCTGCTGGTGGAATTAAGGCTGCCGCGAACCTTGCTGGCGCTGGGCGTCGGGGCGACGCTGGGGCTGACCGGGGCCGCGCTGCAGGCGCTGTTCGCCAATCCGCTGGCCTCGCCCGACATTACCGGATCGACCAGCGGCGCGGCGTTGGGCGCCGTCTTCGCGGCCTATTGGCTGGGGATTGCCTCGCCGGTCGGCATGGCGTTGGCCGGGGCCGTTGGCGCGGTGGCGGCGCTGGCGCTGCTGCTGCTGCTGGCGGGGCGGCGGGCCGAGCCGGCCTCGCTGCTGCTGGCGGGGCTGGCGGTGTCGCTGGCGGCGGGCGCGGCGACGAGCCTGCTCCTGGCGCTCGCCCCCTCCCCGTTCGCTTTCTACGACAGTTTCGACTGGCTGATGGGCAATTTCACCGACCGCAGCCTGACGCAGGCGGCGGTGGCGCTGGTGCCCGCGGCGGTGGCGTCGGGCCTGCTGCTGCGCCGCGCCAGGGCGCTCGACCTGCTGGTGCTCGGCGAGGACGTGGTGGCGGCGATGGGCCTGAAGCCGCGGCGACTGGGGGTGGAGGTCGTGCTCCTGTCCGGGCTGGCGGTGGGCGCGTGCGTGTCGGTGTGCGGGGCGATCGGATTCGTCGGGCTGATCGCGCCGGTGATCGCGCGGCGGCTGGTGCGCGGGCACCCGGGGCGGGCGCTGCTGCCGGCGGCGGCGATCGGCGGCGCGCTCGTGCTGGCGGCCGACCTCGTCGCGCGCGCGATCCCGCTCGACCGCTCGATCCCGGTCGGCGTGCTGACGACGCTGGCGGGAACGCCGGTGTTCCTGGCGGTGCTGGTGTCGATGCGGCGGAGGCTGACGTCATGA
>CAZKCD010000100.1:0-7253 GCA_964551235.1 uncultured Sphingomonas sp. | reverse complement strand
ATGGCACATTTTCGCACGTTTCTGGCGCTCGGCGTTTCGCTGTGCGCGCTCGCCGTTCCCGTCTACGCGCAGGAAGCGCCAGCCCCCGCTCCGGCGGACGAGGCCAAGCCCGCCGACGCGACCACGCAGGAGCAGGAAGACGAGGACGCGATCGTCATTACGGCCGACCGCCGCGAGCAGTCGCTGCAGGATTATGCCGGCACGGCCGCCACCTTTTCGGGTGACGAACTCAAGAAGCGCGGCATCCAGAACATTTCTGACCTCAACGACGTCCTGCCCGGCCTGACGGTCGCCAACAACGGCGCCAACCGCGAAGTCTGGATCCGCGGCATCGGCTCGTCGAACAACACCGAACTGGGCGACCCCGCCGCCGCGACCCACTGGGACGGCGTCTACCTGCCGCGTCCGTCGGGCATCGGCTCGGCATTCTTCGACATCCAGCGCGTCGAAGTGAATGTCGGTCCGCAGGGCACGCTGCGCGGCCGCAACGCCACCGCCGGCTCGGTCAACGTCATCACTTGGAAGCCGGGCCTCGGCGTGTGGGACGCCGAGCTCGAGGGTGAAGTCGGCAATTACGGCCAGAAGTCCGTGCGCGGCATGCTCAACGTGCCGCTCGGCCAGACCGCCGCGCTGCGCCTGTCGGGCATCGGGCTCAGTCATAACAGCTATTACAAGAACGTCGGCCCGGTCTCGGACGTCGGCGGCGCCGAAGCCGAGGACAATATCGCCGGCCGCGCGCAGCTTTTGTGGGAGCCTTCGGACCGCTGGCGGTTCCTGATCGCCGGCGACTACATGCACGAGCAGGGGACCGGCTGGACCGGCACCAATTATGCCAACCCGCTCGGCCAGGGCGTCGATCCGAACGACATCCGCGATCCGCGCAAGGTCATCGGCCGCGCCTTCACCCCGGACCTCGACATCAAGCATCGCGGCATCCGCGGCGAAATTACGTACGACGCGGGCGCCTTCAAGGTCGACTATATCGGCAGCTTCCGCCATGTGACGTCGGACTATGAGGCGGCGACACCGCTCGGGCCGGCCTATCCCGGCTTCATCGAGAATCTCGGCCAGCTTCCGGGCACGCTGACCGAAGAGCTCGACAACTGGTCGCGCTTTGAATCGTACAATGACAGCAAGTCGCACTTTCACGAACTGCGCCTGCACAACGACAAGGGCCCGCTGGTCTGGTCGGTCGGCGCCAACTATTTCAAGGAAGACCAGTATGCCTTCCTCGGCGCGACCGGCGACCGGGGTCCGTTCTTCCAGGGCATCGAATTCAACATGCCCGACGTCGACGCCGAAGCCTATGGCATCTACGGCGACGCGACCTGGTCGGCGACCGATCGTCTGCGGGTGACCGGCGGCCTGCGCTACACGAAGGACAAGAAGTCGCGTGAAGGCGTGGCGGCGCGCTACGGCTTCGCCATCGGCGACGACAACTTCAACTGCTGCATGGGCCTGCGTGTCGGGACCGAGGGCTTCCAGTTCGCGCGTGAAAACCGCACGATCTTCAATCCCGATACCAATAACGACGGCGTTGTCAGCGATGCCGAAGTGGTCACCTTCTACCTCAACGGCGTGTCGCAGTTCGGTCTTCGCGACAATATCGACGACGTCTTCGCCAACGGTCCGTTCGGCGGCCACTTCTTCGACATTCCGGGTGGTCCGCCGTGTCTCGACACGATCACCGGCGACGGCCTGACCTGCGACGGTTTCGCGGCGACCACGCAATATACCTACGCGGTGCCGTTCCAGGGCCAGATCTTCCGCCAGTCCGGCAAGATGAACCAGAACTTCCTCGATTGGCGCGTCCGCGGCGAATATGACATCACCGACGACAACCTGCTCTACGCGCTGGTCGCGACCGGTCACAAGTCGGGCGGCTTCAACGACAACCTCGGCGACCTCGGCGTGGCGCCGACCTATCGCCCGGAAAAGGTGACGCTGTACGAACTGGGGTCGAAGAACGTCTTCTACGTTGGCGGCCGTCGCATGCGCCTCAACGGGTCGCTGTTTTACAACGATTACAAGGACCAGGTGCTGACCTCGCTCCTCTCGGTGGCCCAGGCGCTCGACCTGTCGGGGATCCCCGGCGCCGAGCTTCCCGACAACACCAGCGGCGCGCTGGTCGTCTCGTACAGCTACAATGCCGCGGACTCGAAGATTTACGGCGCCAACATCGAGGGCGGGATCGACCTGCCGCACAACATTAACCTCAACTACAATTTCCTGTGGCTTGAGGCGAAGGTGAACAAGGCTGACCCGATCCAGGACTTCCGCTACCAGGCGGACGTCGCCCCGGATGATGCCGTCTTCCGGTCGATCAACGGTAAGCGCCTACCGCGTACGCCGCGCTTCCAGTTCAACGGCAGCTGGTCGCAGACCTTCGACCTGCCGACCGGCAAGTTCGATTACGTCGTCTCGGCCGGCTACCGGTCGAGCCAGTATATGACGATCTTCAACGGCGAGGACTTCACGCCCGCGACGGTCGAACGCCGCCTCGACGACAAGGTCGACGGCTACTGGACCTTCGATTTCGGCGCGGGCTACAGCCACGGGCCGGACGGGAAGTTGCGCATCGAAGGCTACGTCAACAACGTGACGGACGCCGTTCATGAATCGGCGATTATCATTACCCAGTTCGACAACACCCGCTTCTTCACGCGGCCGCGCACCTTCGGTGCCCGTATCCGCCTGAAGATGTAGGTCGGCTCGAAACCGCCCGCCGGCATCCATCCCTATCCCGGGTGCCGGCGGGTCTTTTTCTGGGAGGATGACCGTGTCGCGCGTATCGTTTTGCCTCGCTGCTCTTTGTCTCGCCCCGGCCGCCGTCGCGGCGGCCCCGGCGCCCGAACCCGATCACGGCCCGAAGGGCTATGCCAAGGTCTTCGCCGACGAGTTCGACGGCCCGTCGATCGACCCGACCAAATGGCGGTTCGACACGCATCGCAACGCGCAGGGCTGGTACAATCAGGAACGGCAATATTATTCGGCCAACCGGCCGGAAAATGCGCGCATCGAGGACGGCCGGCTCATCATCGAGGCCCGCGCCGAAACGCTCGACAAGGCCCGCTATCCCGATTTCGGCGGGCAGAAGTTCACTTCCGCGCGGCTGGTCGGGCAGGGGCTGCACAGCTGGACCTACGGCTTCTACGAAATTCGCGCCAAGATCCCGTGCGGGCGCGGGACCTGGCCGGCGATCTGGATGCTGCCCGAGGATCCCTCGGTCAAATGGCCCGAGGGCGGCGAGATCGACATCATGGAGCATGTCGGGTTCGAGCCGGGCAAGGTGCACCAGACGATCCACACGTCGGCGGCCAATTTCTCCAATGGTACCCAGCTGACCAAGGCGTTCGACGTTCCGACCGCCTGCACCCAGTTCCACCGCTACCAGTTGCTGTGGGCACCGGACTTCCTCGTCATGGGCGTCGACGACGCGCCCAAGTTCATGATCCGGCGCGAGAAGACCGACCGCAAATACTGGCCGTTCGACAAGCCGATGCACCTCCTGCTCAACATTGCCGTGGGTGGCACGTGGGGTGGGCAGCGCGGCATCGACGCCAAGGCGTTCCCGGCCCGGATGGAGGTCGATTACGTCCGCGTCTACCAGAAGAAGGACTGAAGCCGTGCGCGTATCCCGCCTTGCGTTGATCCTGTCGCTTTCCGTGATCGGCGCGGGCTGCGCGACGACCGCCACGCCGGTTGCGGCGCCTGCGCCGGTCGCGGCCGCGACGCCCGACGAGCGCATCGCCGGGATCGTCGCGCGCATGTCGCTGGAGCGCAAGGTCGCCCAGCTGATCCAGCCGCAGATCAATAGCTTCACCGCCGAGGACATGCGCCGCTACCGCTTCGGCAGCTATCTCAACGGCGGCAATGGCGGCCCTTACGGCAACGAGTTCGCGCCCGCCGCCGAATGGCTGCGCCTCGCCGACGAGATGTGGGATGCCTCGACCGCGCCGCTGCCCGACGGTGAGCCGGCGATCCCGGCCATCTGGGGCACTGACGCGGTCCACGGCCACACCAACGTCATCGGCGCCACCATTTTCCCGCACAATATTGCGCTCGGCGCGACCCGCGACACCGACCTTGTGCGGCGGATCGGCGCGGCCACCGCGAAGGAGATCGCGGTCACCGGCATCGACTGGGACTTCTCGCCGACCATCGCGGTCGCGCGCGACGACCGCTGGGGCCGGACCTACGAGAGCTATTCGGAAGACCCGGCCATCGTCGCCCCGCTCGGCGCCGCGCTGCTCGAAGGATTGCAGGGCAAGAAGGGCTTCGGAGGACCCATCCCGCCCGGCCACGTCATTGCCACCGCGAAGCATTTCTTCGCCGACGGCGGCACCGACAACGGCATCGACCAGGGCGACGTGACGGGCGACCTCGCTGGACTCGAGCGCATCCACGCGGCCCCCTATCCGGTCGCGATCGACGCCGGGGTCGAGACGGTGATGGCCAGCTTCAATTCGATCAACGGCCAGAAGATGCACGGCTATGGCGAGCTGCTTACCGGCGTGCTTCGCAATCGCTTCGGCTTCAAGGGGCTGACCGTCGGCGACTGGAACGCGCACGGCCAGGTCGATGGCTGCAAGGTCGACGATTGCCCCAAGGCGATCCTCGCCGGCCTCGACATCTACATGGTCCCGGACGACTGGAAGGCGCTGCACGCCAACCTCGTCCGCCAGGTGCAGGACGGGACCATTCCGATGGCCCGGATCGACGAAGCGGTGACGCGGGTGCTGCGCGTGAAGCAGCACGCCGGCCTGCTCGAACCCGATGCGAAGCGTCCGTCGCAGCGCCCCTATGCCGGTCGCTTCGACCTCCTCGGCTCGCCCGAGCATCGCGCGCTTGCCCGCGAGGCCGTGGCCAAGAGTCTCGTGCTGCTCAAGAACGACGGCACGCTGCCGCTCAAGGCCGGCGCGGACATTCTCGTCGCCGGCAGCGCGGCCGATCGCATCGCGCAGGCCGCGGGCGGCTGGACGCTGACGTGGCAGGGCGGGCTCGAACTCACCAACGACAAATATTTCCCGGGCGCCACCTCGATCTGGGCCGGCCTCGAGCAGGCCGCGCGCGATGCCGGCGGATCGGCCCGCCTGTCGCCCGACGGCAGATTCACCAAGCGCCCCGACGTCGCCGTCGTGGTGTTCGGCGAACTGCCCTATGCCGAGTTCGAGGGTGACCGGAAGACGATGGTCTTCGGCGACGAGGAAGGCCTCGCGCTGCTGCGCAAGTTCGAGCGCGAAGGCATTCCGGCAGTGGCCGTCATGCTCTCGGGCCGGCCCCTGTGGGTCAACCGCGAGATCAACGCCGCCGACGCGTTCGTCGCCGCCTGGCTGCCGGGCGGGGAGGGCGCGGGCGTCGCCGATATTCTCTACGGCAAGCGCCCGGCGACCGGCCGGCTGGCCTTCAGCTGGCCCGCCCAGTGCGACGGCAAGCCCGTAAACGGGCCCGACGGCGCGCTGTTCAACGTCGGCTACGGCTTGTCTCTGACGTCGCCCGCCTCGGCCGTCAAATATTCCGAGCGCTGTGACTATCTGGTCGCGCCGCCGGCGTCCGACTGGTTCGCGCAGGGCAAGCTGGCGCCTGGCGTCACCTTCACCGGCGACGGCCAGCCGCTCGCCAACGTGCGCGGCACCGCCGGACGGATCACCGCGCGCGGCATCGATTACAAGCGCCAGGAAGACGCGCGGGAAATCCTCTTCGCGCCGGGCGCGACGCTGGCCATCGCCAACCGCCACAGCGGCAGCGGCGCCTACCGCATCGCCTATTTCCTGGGCGACGCGCCCAAGGGCAAGGTCACGCTCACGGTCGGCAAGAACAGCCTCGACATCACCCGCAACCTCGCGCTCAGCGCGGGCAAGGGCTGGCGCGAGATGATCGTCACCGAAGCCTGCGCGCCAGGTTTGGGCGCGGGCCTCGCGCTCACGTCGGACGCGCCGCTGACGATGCGGATCGCGTCGGTCGCGCGCGTCGCGATGCCGGCCGGGGCGGATTGTTCGTTCTGATCAACTGGCCTAGCGTCGGCCGGATAAGAGACAGGCCGCCAAGGCCTCGGAGGGGAGAGTAAGTCATGGCCATCGCGCCGAGCGCCAGCAGCAGCACCGATTCCAACCCGAGGGCGGACGCCGACAGCGGCATCGACGCGCCCGGTCTCAACTATTTCGTCTTCGCCCTGTTCTTCATCTTCGGCGGCATCACGTCCCTGAACGATGTCATCCTTCCCAAGCTGAAGGAGCTATTCACGCTCAACTACACGCAGGCGATGCTGATCCAGTTCTGCTTCTTCACCGCCTACCTGGTGATCGGCATTCCGGGCGCGCAGCTGGTCAAGAAGATCGGCTACATGCGCGGCGCCGTGGTCGGCCTCCTCACCATGATGACGGGCTGCCTGCTGTTCATTCCCGCGAGCCAGACCGCGACCTACGGCCTGTTCCTGTTCGCCCTGTTCGTGCTCGCCAGCGGCGTCGTCGTCGTCCAGGTCGTCACCAACCCGCTGATCAGCCTGCTCGGGCCGCAGAAGACGGTCCACAGCCGGCTGACCTTCGCGCAGGCGTTCAACTCGCTCGGCACCACCATCTTCCCGCTGGTCGGCGCAACGCTGATCCTCGGCAGCCTCGCCGGCGTCACCGCCTCGCAGCTGTCGGGCGCCGAACTCGACGCCTACCGCACCGCCGAAAGCGCGGCGATCGTGCGCACCTACATCGGCCTCGCCGCCGCGCTGGCGGTGATCGCCGCGGTCGTGTGGGCATTCCGCAACCGTCTGAACGGCGAACAGCATGAACAGAGCTCGCTGCTCGGCGGCTTCAAGCTGCTTCGGCGTCCGCGCTTCGGCTACGGCGCCTTGTGCATCTTCCTCTACGTCGGCGCGGAGGTCGCGATTGGCTCGCTGATCGTCAACTACCTGATGCAGTCCAGCGTGATGGGCCTCGAAGAACAGATCGCCGGCCACATGATCAGCTATTATTGGGGCGGCGCGCTGGTCGGCCGCCTGATCGGCTCGGTCCTGCTTCGCCTCGTCAGCCCCGGCCTGATCCTCGCCGGCGTCGCGGCCGGCGCGATCACCCTGCTGCTCGTCTCGACCAACAGCACGGGCGCCCTCGCGGGCTACAGCCTGCTCGCCATCGGCCTGATGAACTCGATCATGTTCCCGACCATCTTCAGCCTCGCCTGCGAGAAACTGGGGGCCAAGGCCGCGGACGGATCGGGCATCATCAACATCGCCATCTTCGGCGGCGCGGTGATCCCGCTGCTGA
>CAZKCD010000099.1:0-7470 GCA_964551235.1 uncultured Sphingomonas sp. | reverse complement strand
GCCGCGCCGCTCATTCTCCCGCACTGGCCGGAAGTCGGCCCGGAAGCCGTCGCGCCGACCACCAGTACGACCATGACGCTCGCGCTCGGCGACGCGCTCGCCATGACGGTGATGCGCGAAAAGGGCTTCACCCGGAACGACTTCGGCCGTCTCCACCCGGGCGGGACGCTCGGCCTGCGCCTCAAGCCCGTGCGCCGCCTGATGCACGGCGGCGACGCGCTGCCGCTGGTCGACGAGAATACCTCGATGCACGACGCCATCGTCGCGATGACCGAAAAGCGGCTCGGGCTCGTCGGCGTGACCAATGCCGACGGCCAACTCGTCGGGATCATCACCGACGGCGATTTGCGCCGCAACATCGAGCGCGGGCTCGACCACCCGGCCTCTGCCTTCATGACCGCCAATCCCAAGCAGGTCGCGCCGGACGCGCTCGTCGATGAGGCACTGACCCTGTTCGAGGAGCATCGCATCACGGCCCTGTTCGTGACCGAGGAGGGCAAGCCGGTCGGCGTCCTTCACATCCACGACACGCCGCTTAACCGATGAAGGCCGCCATCCTTATCCCGGCGCGCTTCGCGTCGAGCCGCTATCCCGGCAAGCCGCTGGTTGGCCTCAAGGGCTGCACCGGCTGCGAGAAGCCGCTGATCCAGCGCAGCTACGAGGCCGCGACCCGCGTCCCCGGCGTCGCCGAGGTCCACGTCGTCACCGACGACCAGCGCATCGCCGACACCGTCCGCGGCTTCGGCGGCAGCGCGCTGATGACCTCGGAGGCCTGCCGCAACGGCACCGAGCGCTGCGCCGAGGCGCTCGCCCAGCTGGCCGACGACGTCGACGTGGTGGTCAATTTCCAGGGCGATGCGCTGCTGACCCCGCCGGGCTTCGTCACCGCCTTGCTCGACCAGTTCGCGCGCGATCCCGCGACGGGCGTCGCCACGCCGGCCATGCGCCAGCGCGTCGCCGAGGTGCGCAAGCTGCAGGCCGAGGAGGCCGCGGGCCGCGTCGGCGGCACCAGCGTGGTCGTCGATGCCGACGGCCGCGCTCTCTATTTCTCGAAAAAGCTCATTCCCTATCTGCCCGAAAAGGCGCTGGACGGGGAAATGAGCCCGGTGCGCCTTCACATCGGCGTCTACGCCTACAACCGCGCCGCGCTCGCGACCTACGTCGCCACCCCGCCGACCGAGCTCGAGGAGCTTGAAGGGCTCGAACAGCTCCGCTTCCTCGTCGCCGGCGTGCCGGTGCACGTGGTCGAGGTGGCGACGCCCAGCTTCACGCTGCGCGAGCTTAACAATCCCGAGGACGTGACGCCGATCGAGGACGCGCTCGCCATGGCCGGTCTCGAATGAGCTTCTCGCTCGACGAACTCCCGGAGCGCTACCAGCTCATCCTGTGCGACATCTGGGGCGTCGTCCACGACGGTGTCCAGCTGTACGACGGCGCCGCCAACCGCCTTGCCCAGTGGGTCGGGGAAGGGCGCACCGTGGTCCTTCTCACCAACGCCCCGCGCACCGCCGATGCGGTAGAGGGCCAGCTTGCCCGGTTGAAGCTCCCGGAAAATTGCTGGCACGCCATCTGCACCAGCGGCGAGGCGGGCATCGCGGGCCTCCTCGCGCTCGGCGAACCGGTCGGTTTCCTCGGCTCGGACAGCGACCGCACCAACCTTGAATCGCGCGGCATTTCCTTTGTCGACCAAGGCTTTAGCCACGTCGCGGTAACGGGCATCGACGGCCACCGGATGGCCGCCGAAGACTATGCCGACGACCTTGCGGCATATAGTGCTCGCAGTGTGACCATGCACTGCCTGAACCCCGACAAGCTCGTCATTCGCGGCGGCGTGCCCGAGGCCTGCGCCGGCGCCATCGCCGACCTCTACGAGGCGATGGGCGGCACGGTCGAATATTACGGCAAACCCCACGCCCACATTTACGAACACGCCCTCGCGCTCGGCGGCAACCCGCCCAAGGACACCGTGCTGGCGGTCGGCGACGGGCTTCCCACCGACGTCCTCGGGGCCGCGCGCTTCGGTATCGACTGCCTGTTCGTGCAGGGCGGAATTCACGCCGGCGACCCTTTTCCCGCCGACTTCGCGTCACAATATGGCCTTGGTGACTGGGCACCGGTGGCCCAGATCGCCTCCCTGCGCTAAGAGAAACATCATGAAACTCAACGGTCACGACGTCGGCCTCGACAAGCCATTCTTCCTCATTGCCGGTCCCTGCGTGATCGAGAGCGAGGAATTGCAGCTGCGCACCGCGGAGCGGATCAAGCAGATCACCGACAAGCTCGGGATCCACTTCATCTTCAAGTCGAGCTTCGACAAGGCCAACCGCTCGAGCGACAAGAGCTTCCGCGGCCCCGGCATGGACGAGGGCCTGAAGATCCTCGACCGCGTCCGCGCCGCGCTCGGTGTGCCGATCCTCACCGACGTTCACGACATTCCGCAGGTGAAGCCCGTGGCCGAGGTCGTCGACGTCCTCCAGACCCCCGCCTTCCTCGCCCGCCAGACCGACTTCATCCATGCGGTCGCGGCGAGCGGGAAGCCGGTGAACATCAAGAAGGCGCAGTTCATGGCCCCGCACGACATGAAGAATGTCGTCGACAAGGCCCGAAACGCCGCGCAGGCCGCCGGCATCAACGACGAAACCATCATGGTCTGCGAGCGCGGCGCCAGCTTCGGCTACAACAACCTCGTCTCGGACATGCGCGGCCTCGCGATCATGCGCGAAACCGGCTGTCCGGTGGTGTTCGACGCGACCCATTCGGTCCAGCTTCCGGGCGGGCAGGGCACCAGTTCGGGCGGCCAGCGCGAGCATGTCCCGGTCCTAGCCCGCGCGGCGGTCGCCAGTGGCATTTCGGGCCTCTTCATGGAAACGCACCCGGACCCGGCCAACGCCATGTCGGACGGCCCCAATGCGTGGCCGCTCGACCGGCTTGAAAGCCTGCTGACGACCTTGAAGGCAATCGACGAAGTGGTGAAGGAAAAAGGCTTCGAGGAGGCCACTCTTTGACCCGCAACACCGTCTTCATCCAGACCAACGACAAGCAGAAGCTGGGCGCGAAGATCAGCGCCGAGAGCTTTAAGGCGGCGAGCGACAAGCCCGACAGCTTCGACGTGGTCATCATGGAGGCCAAGGACTTCCCCAAGCTCGCGCAGGAAGGCCAGTCCATCCTTCGCGGCGGTCATATCCGCGACTGGGACCCGACCGACCTTCAGAGCTTCACGCCGACCCGCTTCGCCCCGCCCAAGCTGATGGGCTGGAAGGGCCGCGCGGTCGTCGTCGATCCCGATTGCTTCGCGGTCGGCGACGTCGCCGAACTGTTCGAGCGCGACATGGAGGGCAAGGCCGTGATGGCGGTCGCCCGTCCCGGCCACAACAAGCGCAACGACTATATCGCGACCTCGGTCATGCTGCTCGACTGCGCAAAGCTGACCAACTGGGACATCGACCGGGACATCGACGACCTGTTCGCCAAGAAGTTCGACTATATCGATTGGATCGAACTGAAGCGGCAGCCGCGCGAGACCATCGGCCTGCTCGAGCCGGAGTGGAACAACTTCGACACGTTGACGCCCGACACCAAGATTCTCCACACCACGAAGCGTCGCACCCAGCCGTGGAAGACCGGCCTTCCGGTCGACTACACGCTGCGCGAACGCGGCCCGCTTGACTTCATCCGCCGCCTGCGCCGCGCCAAGACCTACGAGCAGCATCCGGACAAGAACCAGGAAGCGCTCGTCTATTCGCTGCTCGCGCGTCTCGTCGACAAGGGCTCGGTCACCAAGGACGAATTGGTCGCCGAAATGGCCGCCAACCATGTCCGCCACGACAGCTTCGAACTGGTCGAGCGCTATCGCGGCTGGAACGGCATCGCTGCCTGACGCGGGGCGCTGGCATCACAACCCTCTTGCCCTGAAGCGGTAAAACAGGTTTGCTTTCGGCGGGCCTGAAGAGGGGGTGTCGATGGAGTGCACCTACGATCGCCGGGGAGACGCCGTCGTTGTCGAGGTCGACGGGCGCGTCGATGAATCGACGTGGCAGGCCTTCGGCGACCATTTGAGCGAGGCCATCAACCGCGCCGACCTTTGGAATTGCCCGCGGCTCGTCATCGACCTCGCGCGGCTCGCCTATATGTCCTCGCGCGGTCTTCGTGTCCTGACCATCGCCAAGCGCGAGGCCGAGCAGGCCGGCGTCGTCATCGAGCTCGCCGCGCCCAACGAGGTCATGCGCGAGATCCTCGCCATCAGCCGCTACGACAAGTTGTTCGACGTCACCAACGCCGTTCGCGTGAAAAGCTGACATGCTGGTACGCTTCTGGGGAACGCGCGGCTCGCTCCCCGTCGCCCCGACCGCGACGGACGTTCGCGCCAAGCTCGCCACTGCGCTGGTGCGCGCCTCGGGGCGCACCTTCGTCGACGAAGCGGAGGCCGGGCGATTCCTTGACGACCATCTGCGCTTCGCCGAGCGCGCGACCTATGGCGGCGCCACTTCCTGCGTGGAGATCGAGACCACCGCTCCGTCCTATTTCGTGTGCGACTTGGGCAGCGGCGTGCGCAGTTTCGCGCTTGATTCCCTTCGCCGGAATGCGGGCGGACATGCGAAGACCTACAACGTCTTCCTGTCCCACCTGCACTGGGACCACATCATGGGCTTTCCCTTCTTCGTCCCGGCTTTCGCCAAGGACGTGACGATCCGCATCTTCGCCGGGCATGGCGATGCGGAAACCGCCCTTCGGCGCCAGCAGGAGGAGATCAGCTTTCCCGTGCCGTTCGACTGGCTGGCCGCGAAAATCGAGTTCGTGACCATGGCGCCCGGCACCCCGCTCGACATCGACGGGGTGCGCGTGGACATCATCGAGCAGAAGCACAGCCATGTCAGTTACGGCTATCGCTTCACCGACCGCGGCGGACGCTCGGCGGTCTACAGCACGGACAGCGAACACAAGCCCACCGACATGGCCGACGAGGAAGCCTTCATCGCCTTCATCCGCGACGCCGATCTCGTCATCTGCGACACCATGTATTCGCTCGCCGACAGCGTCTCGATGAAGGAGGACTGGGGCCATTCGAGCAACGTCGTCGCGATCGATCTCTGCCAGGACGCCCGCGCCAAGCGTCTCGCGCTGTTCCATCATGAGCCGACCTACGACGACGCCGCGATCCAGCGCATGCACGACGAGAGCATCCGCTACGAGGAACTGACCCGCGAGGGCCCGCCGCTGGAGGTCATCTGCGCCTATGACGGGCTCGAAGTCGCTCTTTAGATGGGCCGTGCCCCGCCGGGTCCTCGTGACCTGGCTGGCCGGGCTGTTGCTGGGCCTGCTCGTCACGCTCGCCAGCGGGGAAGGGATGCGCCGCTCCCTGTTCGACTGGTGGCAGCGCCTCAGCCCGCGAGATCTGTCGCAAACCGACGTGCGTGTCGTGCTCATCGACAACGACAGCGTGACGTCGGTCGGCGCCTGGCCGTGGCCACGCTATCACATGGCCCGCCTGACCGAGGAGCTGGCGGCCCGGGATGCCCGCATCATCGCCTACGACATTCTCTTCGCCGAGCCCGACCGGCTTGGTCCCGATGCCTTCGCCGCGCTTTATCCGGAGCTTGGCGGAGCGGCAGCGGAACAGGTGCGTGCGCTGCCGTCGATGGACGCCCTGTTCGGCGAGGTCGTCGGCCAGGCACCGGTGATCCTCGCGCAAGCCGGCGTCAACGAGAAGACCGAGCCGCCGGCGAGCCTCGACACGTCGGTCTTCGCTGGCCGCGCGCCGCGCGCCATCGACCAATGGCCGGGCGAGCTCGCCGCCATTCCCGAATTGCAAATGGTGGCGCTCGGCACCGGTCTCGTGAACGCGCGCCCCGATGCGGATGGCGTGACCCGTTCGGTGCCTTTGCTCCTCAAGGCGGCGGGCGCCCTCCGGCCCGGTTTCGCGCTGGAAATTGCGCGGCAGGCCTCGCCAAGCTCCTCGGTCGCGCTTCGGCCGCATGTCGTGACGGTTGGCGGGCGTTCGGTGCCCGTGGACCGGCAGGGCCGGATGCGCCTTCGCTACGGCGAGTTTCCGGAGCGCTTTATCTATTCGGCGGATGATATCCTCGGACGCTCGCCGACAATCGCGGCCGATGCGCTCGCCGGCAAGATCGTGATCGTCGGCATGTCCGCTGACGGCACGTCGGATATCGCCGCGACCCCGGCGAAAGCCGAAGAATATGGCCCTCTGATCCAGGCGCAAGCGGTCGACCTCCTGTTGCGCGGCGGCTGGCTGGAGCGTCCGTCCTGGGCATTGGCCCTCGAATGGGCCGGAGCGCTGCTTCTGGCCGCGCTCGCGCTCGGCGTCGCGCTCTTCAACCGGGTGTATCGCCTCGCGCTCGGCGCAGGATTTGCGCTCGTGCCCGTAGGTTCGTGGCTGGCCTTCGCGCAGGGGTCGCTGCTCATCGATCCGGCCCGTCCGTTGCTGGTGGGCGGCGCGGCCCTTGGCGGGACCGCGATCGGCCTGTTCGCGCTGGCCCGGACGGAACGCGAGCGCCTGCGCGAACGGCTTGTCGAGGAACGGGTTGCCGCGGCCGAGACCGCGGGCGAGCTGGAAGCGGCGCGGGCGATCCAGCTCGGCATGGTGCCGCCGCGCGCGAAGCTTGAGGGGCTCGATCCCCGCCTCGACCTCAGCGCCATCCTCGAGCCCGCCAAGTCGGTCGGCGGCGACTTTTACGACGCGGTGAAGATCGACGCGGACCGTATCGCCATCGCGATTGCTGACGTGACCGGCAAGGGAGTGCCCGCCGCTCTCTTCATGGCCATGTCCAAGGCGCTGACCGGTGCGGCGCTTGCCCAGCCCGACGCCGACCCGTCGCGGATCATGCGGGCGATCAACGACCAGCTGCTCGGCGACCAGGGGGAGGCGATGAGCGTGACGATGCTCCTCGCCGTCATCGACCTGCGCACCGGCCAGGCGCGCCTTGCCTGCGCCGGCCATGAGGACCCGATCGTCATTGCCCCGTCCGGCGCGGCACGGCACGTGCGGCTCGAAGGCGGCCCGCCCCTCAGCATCCTCCCGTACGACTATCCGACCGAGGAACTGCAGCTTCAGCCCGGCGACGTCATGCTGCTGATCACCGACGGCGTCACAGAGGCGCAGGACGGGGACGGGCGGCTGTTCGGCATTGATCGCCTGCTGGCGAACGAGATGTCGGAAGGCAGCGCCCGCGCGATCTGCGAGGCCGTCAGCCGCGATGTCCGCACCTTCGAAAATGGCACGGAGGCGACCGACGATCTGACGGTGATGGCTGCGCGCTACCTGGGACCGACGGCCTAGCGAACGATGATTTCGACCCGGCGGTTGGCGGTGCTTGCGACATTGTCGCCGGTGGCCTCGACCGGTTCACGCTCGCCCCGCCCGACCGCCGACATGGCCGAGCGATCGAACCCCTTCGACACCAGCCAGTTCAGCACTTCCTGCGCGCGCGACGCCGATAGGACGTCATTGTCGCT
>CAZKCD010000098.1:0-7484 GCA_964551235.1 uncultured Sphingomonas sp. | reverse complement strand
GACGGCGCCCACATCCGCACCCTGCTGCTGACCTTCTTCTACCGGCAGATGCCGGAATTGATCGAGGCCGGGCACCTCTTCATCGCCCAGCCGCCGCTCTACAAGGTCGCGCGTGGCCGGTCGGAGGTCTATCTCAAGGACGATGCCGCGCTCGACGAATATCTGGTCGACGCCGGCCTCGAAGGGCTCCAACTCGACACCGCCGAGGGGCCGCGCAGCGGCGCCGACCTGCGCGGGCTGGTCGAGCATGCCCGCCGCATGCGCACGCTGATGCGCTACGCGCCCAAGAAGTACGACCCGGCGCTGATCGAGGCGCTGGCGCTGCTCGGCGCGCTCGACCCGGCGCTGCCGGAATCGAAGCGCGGCGAGGTTGCCGGCTTCGTCGCCGGATGGCTCGGTCGCGGCGATCTCGAGGCGGTCTGGTCGGGCGAGGCGGGCGAGAATGGCGCGATCGTCCTCAAGCGCCTGTGGCGCGGCGTCACCGACGCGACGATCGTCGAGCCCGCCTTCCTCGTCTCGGCCGAGGCGCGCAAGCTGCACGCGCTCGCCGCCGAGCAGGCCGAAACCTACGCCCGTCCCGCGACGCTGCGCGCCGTCAAGGCCGTGGCCAAGACGGACGCGGAGGAGGGCGAGGAGGCCGAGGTCGCGGTCGACACCCGCAAGTCCACCCCGGTCACGCGCCCGTCCGAGCTGCTCGACGGCGTCCTCGCCGCGGGCCGCAAGGGCCTTTCGATCCAGCGCTACAAGGGGCTTGGCGAAATGAACGCGGAGCAATTGTGGGAAACCACGCTCGACCCGACCAACCGCTCGCTCCTGCGCGTTGAAGTCTCCCAGGCCGACGTCGCCGACGAGATCTTCACCCGCCTGATGGGCGACGTGGTCGAACCGCGCCGCGAGTTCATCCAGGACAACGCGCTCAGCGTCGCGAACCTCGACGTTTGAGGAACCGGCGGCGCGGCGAGCGGTTGGCCAGTCGATGAGCGACACGCCCACCCTCACCGTCGCCAGCTACAATATGCGCAAGGCCGTCGGGCTCGACCGGCGGCGCAACCCGGCGCGCGTGCTGCAGGTGCTCGAGGAAATCGACGCCGACGTGGTCGCGCTGCAGGAGGCGGACAAGCGCGTCGGCACGCGCGGCGCGGCTGTGCCGCACGCGATGATCGACGACCACGGCCTCTATTGCGCGTGCGACTTCAACGTCACCCACACCGACCGGCTCGCCCGCGCCCACGGCAAGGTGATGGACCGGTTGCCCGATCACCCGCTGACCGCCCCCTTGCGCAAGCTCGATTTCCGCAACCTCGGCTGGCACGGCAACGCCATCCTCGTGAAGCCGCACATCGCCGTCACCGATGTCGAGGCGCTCGACCTGCCGACCATCGAGCCGCGCGGCGCGGTCATGGCGGAGCTCGACGTCCATGGCATCGCGCTTCGCGTCATCGGTATGCACCTCGACATTTCCGGCCTGCGCCGCCGCCAGCAGGTGCTCGCCATCCTTGACCATGTCGAGCGCCGCCACGCCAAGATGCCGACCATCGTCATGGGCGACACCAACGAATGGCGCGCCAACGGGGCCAGCCTCGCGGCCTTCGACGAACGGTTCGAAATTGCGCAATGCGGGCCGAGCTTCCACAGCCGCAAGCCGGTGGCCGAGCTCGACCGGATCATCGTCGACCGCCGCTTCGCCATCACCGAATCCGGTGTCCACGTCAGCGATGCCGCCCGCCGCGCCTCCGACCATTTGCCCATCTGGGCGAAGCTGTCGCTCGCGCCCTAGCCGCCCAGCATCTTGCGCGCCCGGCGGCGCTGGATCGAACTGCCGATCCCCATCGCCTCGCGATATTTCACCACCGTCCGCCGCGCGATGTCATAGCCCTTGTCCTTGAGCATCCCGGCGATCGCGTCGTCGCTCAAGATGTCGGTCTCGGCCTCGATCAGCGCCTTGATGTCCGCCTTGACCGCCTCGGCCGCCGCGCCCTCGCCGCTGTCCGACCCGACCCCCGACCCGAAGAAATATTTGAGCTCGAACACCCCGCGCTCGCACAGCAGGCTCTTGTTCTGCGTCACCCGGCTGACCGTCGATTCATGCATCCCGATCGCGTCCGCCACCTCGCGCAGCGTCAGCGGCTTCAGCGCCGCCACCCCGCGCTCGAAGAAGTCGCGCTGCCGCCGGACGATCTCGGTCGCGACCTTGGTGATCGTCTGCGCGCGCTGGTCGAGCGCCTTCACCAGCCAGCTCGCATTGGCCAGGCAGTCGCTCAGCCACGCCTTCGACGCCTTGTCGTTGGGCCCGCGCTTCAGCTCGGCATGGTAGCGCCGGTTGACCAGCACGCGCGGCAGCGTCGCGGGGTTGAGCTCGATCCGCCACGCCTGCGCCCCCATGCGCACGATCACGTCGGGCTCGCCCGCCTGGGCCGCTTCCTCGCCCGCGAAGCGGCAACCCGGCTTGGGGTCGTAGGCGCGCAGCTCGGCGACCATGTCGCGCAGATCCTCGTCGTCGACCCCGCAGATCCGCTTCAGATCCTGCATCCGCCCCTTGGCGAGCAAATCGAGGTTGGCGATCAGCCGCGCCATCGCCGGGTCGTAGCGGTCCGCCGCCTTGGCCTGCAGCGCGATGCATTCCTCCAGGCTGCGCGCCGCAATCCCCGGCGGGTCGAGCGACTGGACCAGCGCCAGCGCCGCCTCGGCCTCCTTCAGGCTCGCGCCAACCTCTTCCGCGATCACCGCCAGCGCGGTGTCGAGATAGCCCGTCTCCTCCAGCTCGTGGACGATCGCCTCCGCCAGCCGCCCCAGCGTGCCGCCGGTCCCGCGCAACTGCTCCAGCAGATGCTCGGCCAGCCCGCTCTCGCGTTCGCTGACGCGCTCGAAGTCGAACCCCTCGTCGCTCGCCGCGCCGAGATCGGACCCGCTGTCGACGTCGCTCGCCGCCTCGCGCCAGTCATGGTCGAGCGGCGCGTCGGCCGTCCCGGCCAGCGTCGCGATCAGCTCGTCCGAGCCCTTGGGATCGATCGCCTCCTCGCCCACCTCGCGGTCCTCGCGCGTGACGACCCCTTCCTCCGCGCCCGAGCGCACTTCGAGCAAAGGGTTCTTCGCCACTTCCTCGGCGATCACCGCCTCCAGCTCCAGGTTGCTGAGCGCCAGCAGCTTGATCGCGGCCTGCAGCTGCTGGCTCATCACCAGCGTCTGGGCGGTGCGGATCTGAAGGCCGGGGCCCAGTGCCATCGCGGCCGGCCGCCCTACAGCGCGAAGCTCTCGCCGAGGTAGAGCCGGCGGACTTCCTGGTCGGCGACGAGCGCCTGCGGCGTCCCCTGGAACAGCACCTGCCCGTCGTAGATGATGCAGGCGCGGTCGACGATGTCGAGCGTCTCGCGGACGTTATGGTCGGTGATCAGCACGCCGATGTCGCGCTGCTTCAGCTCTTTGACGAGGTCGCGGATGTCCGAGATGGAAATGGGGTCGATGCCCGCGAACGGCTCGTCGAGCAGCATGATCGACGGGTCCGCCGCCAGGCTGCGCGCGATCTCGCAGCGCCGCCGCTCGCCGCCCGACAGCGCCATCGCCGGGCTGGCGCGCAGCTTGGTCAGGCCGAATTCGCCCAGCAGCTGCTCCAGCCGTGCCGCGCGCGCGTCGCGGTCGGGCTCGCTCACTTCCAGCACCGACAGGATATTCTGCTCTACCGTCATCCCGCGGAAGATCGAGGTCTCCTGCGGCAGATAGCCCAGGCCCAGGATCGCGCGCCGGTACATCGGCAGTTCGGTGATGTCGGCCCCGTCGAGGTAGATGCGCCCGCTGTCGGGCCGCACCAGCCCCATCACCGAATAGAAACTCGTGGTCTTGCCCGCCCCGTTGGGGCCGAGCAGCCCGACCACCTCGCCGCGCGACACGCTGAGCGACACGTCGTGCAGCACCGCCCGCCCGTCATAGGCCTTGGCGATCGAGCGCACCTCCAGCCCACGCACGGCCGAGCCCGCGTCGGCGGCCGGGTCGATGGCAAGGGTTGGCGCGTCGTTCACGTGGGCGCCCGCTTACTGCCCGCGCTTGGCGACCGTGAAACGGCCGGTCACGCGCCCGCCGCCCTGGTTCACCCCGCGCAGCCCGCCATCCATCGTCGCCCGGCCGGTGTTGAGGTCGATCACCAGCCGCCCGCCCGACAGGAAGCTCCCGCCGCGGTCCAGCCGGACGTCGCCGACCATCGTGATCAGCCCCTTGTCGAGGTCGTAGGTCGCGAAATTGCCGCGCGCCGTTTCGCTTGCGCTGCTCACCGTCACCCCGCCGCTGGCGTCGATGCGGTTGATGTCGATGCCGTCGTTGCTGGCGTAGGCGATGGTCATCCGCGCGGTGCGCAGCGTCAGCCCCGCCTGGCGGACGACGACGTTGCCCGAAAAGACCGCGCGGTCGGCGCGGTCCTGCGCCTCGGCATTGTCGGCCGACAGGTCGATCGGCGCGCGGCTGTCATGGCCCTTCAGCGCCGACACGCCGTCCTGCGCCACCGCGGCGCCTGCCAGCAAGGCCGCGCCCATCATCCCCACCGCGATCGTCTTCATGTTCATCACTTGACGGCCCCCTGCCGAATTTTCAAGCGCACGCCATTTTCCAGCCGCACCGTCCGGCTGTCGAGGTCGGTGCGCATCCGACCCGCGCTGAATTCGCCCAGCCGCATCGTGCCGCTGACCGGTCCGTCGCTCACCATCACCTTGTTGCCGAAATCGACCGTCACGTCGCGCGTCTTGAGCGCATAATTGTCCGGCCCGGCGACGTGGATCGGCCCGACCACGCGGACCAGCTTGCGGTCGAGGTCGTACATGCCCTTCAGCGCGGCCATCGCCACCGCCCCGCGTTCGAGGTCGAGCCGCGCCTGCATGCCGTCGATGTTGACGATCGGCTGGTCGCTGGTCGGCTGGATCGCCTCGTTGGCGGTGATGACGAAGCGGCGCCCGTCCTTGTCCTCGCCGGCGTAGCGCGCCGATTCGATCTTCATCCGCTCCTCGGCGCGGTCGACCTGCTTCTTGTCGAGGATGAAGCTGACGTCGCCCTTCCGCTCGAACGGCGAGACGACCAGCATCAACAACAGCGCAAAGCCCAGGACCGGGAGCGCGTATTTGGCGACCCGGATGACCGAATCGTGCCGGCTCCCGGGCTCGGCCCAGTGCCGCTTGACCGCGCGTTCCCGAAGGGCGGCGTCAGACATGGGCGAAGATGTCCTGTTCGGCCCAGCCGGCGAGGTCGAGCATCGCGCGGGTGGGCAGGAAATCGAAACAGGCCTGCGCCAGCGCGGTGCGGTTCTCGCGCGCCAGGCGGACGTCGAACTGTTCCTTCAGGCGGTGCAGGTAGCGCACGTCGCTGGCGGCATATTCGCGCTGCGCGTCGCTGATGGTCTCGCCGCCCCAGTCGCTCGACTGCTGCTGCTTGCTGAGGTCCTGGCCCAGCATTTCCTTGCACAATTCCTTCAGGCCATGGCGGTCGGTGTAGGTGCGCACCAGCCGGCTGGCGGTGCGCGTGCAATAGGCCGGGGCCGCCATCACGCCCAGGTAAGCCTGCATGATGGCGAGGTCGAAACGCGCGAAATGGTAGAGCTTAAGCCGCTCGGGATCGGCCAGCAGCGCTTTCAGCCGCGGCGCGGCATAGTCGCTGCCCGGGCCGAAGCGGACGAGGTGCTCGTCCCCGGTCCCGTCCGACAGCTGGACAAGGCACAGGCGGTCGCGGCCCGGCATCAGGCCCATCGCCTCGGTGTCGACCGCGATCGCGCGGTCGCCGAAGTCGAGGCCTTCCGGGAGGTCTTCCTCGTGAAAATATACCGCCATGATTCGTGCTTCTCTCAATCCTGTGCAGGCCCTGTGCCAACCGCCTTATTGCCTGCCACTGAACATCGCTAGTGGCTTGTCGCGCCACGACTCTTTGTGGCGTGGGGCGCGGGGCTAGGAGAATCGGCGGATTTCCTGTAGGTGTTGCCGCGCTATGCGTGTGAGTTTCGCGCATCGCAGCCACTTGCGCCCATGGCCCGAGCGCGTTGGTTGACGGATTTTACGGGCACGAAAGAGTTTGGACGGGCATGGGTTTCGATAGAGGGCGCAAGGGTGAGCGCGGCGGTCGCGGACGCGACAAGCGCGATGGTTTCGGCGGTGATGATTTCGGTGGCGGCGGCTTCGGCGGCGGTGGTTTCGACCGCCCGGCGTTCGGCGGCGGCGGATTCGGTGATCGCGGCGGCGGCGGTGGCTACGGCGATCGCGGCGGCGGTTACGGCGGCGGCGGTGGCGGCGGCTACGGCGGCGGCGGCGGGGGCGGTGGCTTCCGTGGTGGCGGCGGTGGCGGCGGCGGGTTCCGCGGCGGCGGCGGTGGCGGTGGCGGCATGCCCCCGCAGGTCGTCGGCGAGGGCACCGGCGTGGTCAAGTTCTTCAACCCGCAGAAGGGCTTCGGCTTCATCGTCCGCGACGATGGCGGCGAAGACGTCTTCGTGCACATTTCGGCGGTCGAGCGCGCGGGTCTGACCGACCTCGCCGACGGCCAGCCGCTCGGCTTCACGCTCGTCGATCGCGGCGGCCGCATCTCGGCCACCGACCTCAAGATCGAGGGTGAACCGATGGAAGTCGTCCGCTCGGCGGCCCCGCCGCGTGAAGGCGGCGACCGTGGCGGCTTCGGCGGCGGCGATCGCGGCCCGCAGCGTCAGCTTACCGGCGAGACCGCGGAAGGCACCGTCAAGTTCTTCAACGCCATGAAGGGCTTCGGCTTCATCAGCCGCGACGACGGCCAGCCGGATGCCTTCGTGCATATCTCGGCGGTCGAACGCGCCGGCATGACGAACCTCAACGAGGGCGACCGCGTGAAGTTCGACATCGAGGTCGATCGTCGCGGCAAATATGCCGCGGTGAACCTGTCGCCGCTCTAAGGCGTCGGCACGACCGAACGAAACAAGGGCGGGGCCTCGCGGCTCCGCCCTTTTTCGTGTCCGATTCGATCGTCAGGGCAAGCCGCCCCAGCGCCGCATCTATTGCTTGCCGCGGAACCGGTTCAGGTCGCCATCGCCTTCAGGGTCGCGATCCGGTCGGCCTCGTGCGCCGGCTTGTCGTCGCGGATCCGGCTGATCCGCGGGAAGCGCATCGCCAGGCCGGACTTGTGCCGCTTCGATTCGTGGATCGAATCGAACGCGACCTCCAGCACCAGGCTCTTCTCCACCTCGCGCACCGGCCCGAAGCGGTTGAGCGTGTTCTTCCGAACGAAGCGGTCGAGCCATTTCAGCTCCTCGTCGGTGAAGCCGAAATAGGCCTTGCCCACGGGCAGCAGTTCGCCCTCCTCGGACCAGCAACCGAAGGTATAATCGCTGTAATAGCTCGACCGTTTGCCCGACCCGCGCTGCGCGTACATCATCACGCAGTCGGCGGTCAGCGGGTCGCGCTTCCACTTGTACCACAGGCCGACCTTGCGGCCCGGCACGTAGGGGCTGTCGCGCCGCTTCAGCATCATCCCCTCGATGCCCTCGTCGCGGCTGC
>CAZKCD010000097.1:0-7523 GCA_964551235.1 uncultured Sphingomonas sp. | reverse complement strand
GAGGTGGTGCCGTCGGTGTGGCGCCACAGGATGTCGTCCCGCCCGTCGCCGTTATAGTCGCCGACCGCCACGACCTGCCAGGCCAGCGGGACCTGCACCGCGGCATTGGCGTCGTTCGGGCTCCAGCCGCCGTTGGCGGTGCCCAGCCAGTTGCTGATGGTCCCGTCGGTGTGCCGCCACAGGATGTCGTCGCGCCCGTCGCCGTTGAAGTCGCCGGTGGCGATGACGGACCAGGCGTTGGGCACCTGCACCGCCGCATTGGCGTCGTTGGGCGTGTAGCCGCCGGCCGCCGTGCCGAGCCAGTTGGAGATGGTGCCGTCGGTGTGGCGCCACAGGATGTCGGCCCGGCCGTCGCCGTTGAAGTCGCCGAGGCCCGCGACGCTCCAGTCGGTCGGCACGAAGACTGCCGCATTGGCATTGTTGGGCGTGTAGCCGCCGGCCGCGGTCGAGAGCCAGTTGGAGATGGTCCCGCCGTCCTGGCGCCACAGGATGTCGTCGCGGCCGTCGCCGTTGAAGTCGGCGACGCCAATCACGTTCCAGTCGGTGGGGACGAACACCGCGCCGTTGGCGTTGTTGGGGGTGAAGGAGCCGTTCGCCTGGCCGAGCCAGTTGGAGATGGTCCCGTCGGCGTTGCGCCACAGGATGTCGTCGCGCCCGTCGCCATTGAGGTCGCCGGTGGCGATGACGTGCCAGTCGAGGGGCACGTTGACCGCCGCATTGGCATCGTTGGGCACGAACCCGCCGTTCGCCTGCCCCAGCCAGTTCGACAGCGTGCCGTCGACATTGCGCCACAGGATGTCCGAGCGCCCGTCGCCGTTGAAGTCGTTGGCGGCGTCGTTCGGAGCGAGAATGAAATCCGCCATCGTGATAACGGTATTGGTATTACTCAGACGGATCGCCATCTGGCCGGCGGTCGTCTGAACCGTGATGTTGATATAGGTATTGAACTGCGTCGATACAGGTGCCCAGCTAATCGACGTTACGGTCAAGGCCGAGAGATCGATCCGGTCGACCCCCGTCTCGAACCCGCCAATGGTGTCGGAAGCGACCGTCGTCGAATCGGTTACGGCTTCGTAGATGAAGACGTCTCGGCCCGTGCCTCCCGCGAGGTAATCCGCGCCAGCGCCACCAATCAAAGAATCATTCCCCGCCCAGCCGATCAGCGAGTCCACGCCACCGCTGCCGCGCATGACATTGTCGAGCGAATTTCCCTCGGCGCCCGCTTCGCTGGACAGGGTGATGTTCTCGACATTTGCGGGAAGAATGAAGGTCGTCCAACCGGCAGCGGGGGAGCCGATGATGAGGTCGGTCCCTGCATCGACGCCTTCAACGACACGGTCGGTGTAGTTGTCGAGGATATAGATGTCGTTACCCGCGCCACCAAACATGAAGTCAGTTCCAGTGCCGCCGTCGAGCAGATCCGCGCCTGCCGTGCCATAGAGAACGTCGTCTCCGTCGCCGGCGCGGATTTCGCTTGAAAGAGTTGTGGAAAAGAGGACTTCGCCGTTTGCGGTCCCAGTGAGCAGTGCGTTCGGCGCCGTGACAGAAATGTCCGACAGGGAAATCATGCCCGAAACGCTGATCGTCACGGTACCACCGGCCGTCACGGCGGTGACGGTCGTAATGCCGTTTGCCGTGGCAAGTGACACCGAAGAGGGCGCGAGAGCGCCGAGGTCGATCCGATCGACACCGGTTTCGAAACCCTGGATGGAATCGCGCGCGGCCGAGGTCGAATCCGATGCATGGAGATAGACGAAGCGGTCCGCTCCGATGCCGCCGACGAGAATGTCGGCACCGGTACCACCCACGATCACATCGGCGCCATCGCCACCTTCAAGCCGATCCGCAAACACGCCGCCAAGCAGAAGATCGTTTCCTGTCCCACCATCAACGACCACCGCCGCCGTCGCATTCCCACCACGATAAACGTCCGCGCCGGCACCCATCGAGATACGGCCGATCATGGTGCCGCTGTTATCAACGATGTCGGACCCTTCATTGAGGTCAACCGTGCCGTTGATCGTGCCGGTGTTCACGACATGATCGAGGCCAGGTTCCGAACGGATCGCCACCGGCCCGCTGATCGTGCCGCTGTTGTTTAGCCCGTTGACGGAAGAATTATTGTTCCAAAGTACGACGGCAGTGGCGTCCGTTGCGCCCGACGCCGTGATCGTTCCCGAATTGGTGAATGTGCCGCCGTAGCCAGAGAACAGCGCAATCGTCCCCGAACTGCCGATGGCTTCGATGTGTCCGCTATTCGAACTACCCGTCGCATCGACGGTGGTTCCGCGCGCAGCACCTGTCGTCGTTCGCGCCGAGATCGTTCCGGTGTTGGTCATGGTGCCGGCTATCACCGCCCAGACCGAGCCCGTGTCCGATATCGCCTCGATCAGCCCGGAATTGTTCAGCGTACCCCGAATATCGATAGTCTCGATATAGGCCCCGTTGCTCGCTACGCCGCGGATCGTTCCATTGTTGACGATGAAGGCGACGTCGTTGACGATCGTCTGCCCCATGTAGAGCGGGTTGTTGGCCGTGCTCTGAATGGTCCCGTTATTCGTAAGGCCCGACGTGAGCGAATATCCGCGGATTACGGGTGCGTTGGCCGAATACCACGTCTCGCCAAGATCGACGACGACGTTCCGGTCGAGATGATGGTTGGTAATGTTCTGGACCGAATTGCTCAGTTCGCCTCCGGCAACCGACCCAGCCAACGGCGCCGAGCCGCCACCGGCGACCGCGTCCAACCCTGAATAGCCGACCGGCATGGACGCCACCACCTGCACGATGATGCCGACCTGAACATGGACTGTTTCGCCATTGAGCGTGAATGTACGATAGATGACACCCGGGCCCGCAACTTGCGCCCCTTCAAGCCAGGCGCCGACGAGCGCCACCGTACTTGCCGACGGGCCGACAATGTCGAGTGTTCCGGACGCCAGTGCCGTCGCATTTCCGGCGCGTACGGCCAATTGCTGGTTATCCTGCAGGATGATCTGCTCGAAACTCGCGATGCGCCCGCTTGCGATCGCGCTGCCGAGATCTAGGCGCAGACCGGCGACATCGAACCGGATGGAATCATTACCGTCATCGCCCGACAAATGGGCGAACGTAAGGTCGCTAACAGCGAAAAAATCATTGCCAGCGCCGCCGTACGCCCGATCGCCACCCGATGTCTCGATGACGTCATTGCCGAGTTCGCCGTAGAGCCCGTCGTTTCCGGCACCGCCGCGCAGTTGATCGGCTCCGATTCCGCCAAGCAGCAGGTCGTTTCCGGCATTGCCACTGATCTGGTCGTTGCCCCGGTTGCCGCGCACGATGTCGGCACCGGCAGAGCCCAGGAAGATGTCATTGTGCCAGCCAAGGTCGGCCGAACCGTTCAAGACGCCCGCGGTATTATCGAACCAGTCGTTTTCGTCACCGAGATCAACCGTTCCGTTGATCGTCCCTGCGTTGACCAGTGTATCGACGCCGCGACCGGTTTCGATCCGCCCCTCGATCAGCCCACCGGCATTGTTGGTCAGATAATCGGTCGTGCGGGGCCCATAATCCGGATCTGCCCCGTAGCTCGACCAAGCGATGTCGGCACGTAATACGCCATTGTTGACGAAACGAAGGATCTCGCCTTGAACACCGGCAGCTTGGATTCCGTACGAAAATTGGCCTGCCGCGGTCACGATCGCTTCGATGCGACCATCGTTCTGAATATAATCGTTGTCGAGAATTGAGCCCCGGCCAATGAGGACAGCGCGCGCGTAGACGCCCTCCGCCAGAATGTCGCCGCTGTTCAGCAGGACTCCTCCATTGAACATCGCGACTGCGACCGAATCTCCTACGCCCGCAGTACTCGACGAATTGTACCCGTAACTCGCGATGAGACCGCTATTCGTGATGACGACGTCCGGCCCCCAATGCTCGACGGCGTAAGCGTTGCCATTGGCGATTGCGTAGACAGAACCGGAATTGGTGAGGGTGTACCCGTGGCTGCTATTCGCCAAACCGTAGGCATTGCCATTTATCGCTTCCGCGACGACCAATCCGGTATTGGTAATGTGCAAGTTGTAAAAGCCACCGAGAACCACTGCAATGTTTTCGCTGGAGATGTTCCAGACCGTGCCGTGATTGACGAATGTCGCAACGTTATGATCGGTGTAGAACATGCGCGCCTGCGACGCATAAAGCGTCAGGTCCGCCGCAACATAAATATCGTAACTCCCTCCCGGATAGGCGGTCGCGAAATTATTGGGGCCGCTACGCGGTCCGGGGAGGGTGAATAGAGTAGGCATGTGACGCAACGCCCCCAAATATTGGCCTCGACCGGCCATTACTTAGGCGACGTTAGCGAAGTCTGCCTGATATTCTAGATGATTCTAGTCCGCACCTAACGGCAAAGCGTCGACGGCAAAATCACGCGTCAATTTCGTCGCCACTGACGCTGGCCGCGCGTTCCTGGATGAACTGGAAGCGGGGGGCGGGGTCCTTGCCCATGAGGCGGTCGACGAGGTCCTTCACGGGCTGGCGGTCCTGGTATTCGGCCGGGAGCGTGATCCGGATGAGGGACCGCGTGGCCGGGTCCATCGTCGTTTCCTTGAGCTGGTTGGGGTTCATTTCCCCGAGGCCCTTGAAGCGGCTGACTTCGACCTTCTTGCCCTTGAACTCCTTGGCCTCGAGCTCCGCGCGGTGCGCGTCGTCGCGGGCGTAGAGCGATTTGGAGCCGCTCACCAGGCGGTAGAGCGGGGGTTGCGCGAGGTAGAGGTGCCCGCGTCGCACCAGTTCCGGCATCTCCTGGAAGAAGAAGGTCATCAGCAGGGTCGCGATGTGCGCGCCGTCGACGTCGGCGTCGGTCATGATGATGATCCGCTCGTAGCGCAGGTCGTCCTCGCGAAACTTGTCGCGCAGCCCGCAGCCGAGGGCGAGGCCGAGGTCGGCGATTTCCTGGTTGGCGCGGATCTTGTCGGCGGTGGCGCTGGCGACGTTTAGGATCTTGCCGCGGATCGGGAGGATGGCCTGCGTCTTGCGGTCGCGCGCCTGCTTGGCGCTGCCACCCGCGCTGTCGCCCTCGACGATGAAGAGCTCGGTCCCGGACGCGTCGTCGGTCGAGCAATCGGTGAGCTTGCCGGGCAGGCGGAGCTTGCGCGCGCTGGTCGCGGTCTTGCGCTTCACCTCGCGCTCGGCGCGGCGCTTCAGCCGCTCGTCCATTCGCTCGAGGATGGCGCCGAGCAGGGCGCGGCCGCGGTCCATGTTGTCGGCGAGATAATGGTCGAAATGGTCGCGGACGGCGGCCTCGACGAAGCGCGCGGCCTCGAGGCTGGTGAGGCGGTCCTTGGTCTGGCTCTGGAAATGCGGGTTGCGGATGAACACGCTGAGCATCAGCTCGACGCCGTTGAAGACGTCGTCGGCGGTGATGTCCTTGGCCTTTTTCTGGCCGACCAGCTCCCCGAAGGCACGGATGCCCTTGGTCAGCGCGGCGCGCAGCCCCGCCTCGTGCGTGCCGCCGTCGGGCGTCGGGATGGTGTTGCAGTAATAGCTTTCGTTCGCTCCTTCCGACCAGACCGGCCACGCGACCGCCCATTCGGCCGAGCCCTGCGCGTCGGGAAAGTCCTGCTTGCCCGCGAACGGCGGCGCGGTGACGCATTCGCGGTCCCCGAGCTGTTCCTTGAGGTGGTCGGCGAGGCCGTTGGCGAACTGGAAGGTCGCGCTTTCGGGCACGCCCGCGCTCGCCAGCGAGGGGTCGCAGCGCCAGCGGATCTCGACTCCGGCGAAGAGGTAGGCCTTGGAGCGGGCAAGCTTGTAGAGCCGCTCGGGCGTGAAGGCGGCGTCCTTGCCGAAAATCTCGGGATCGGGGGTGAAGGTGACGCTGGTGCCGCGCCGGTTCGGGGCGGCGCCGACTTCCTCCAGTTTCGAGGTCGCGATGCCCTTGGCGAAGGTCTGGCGGTAGAGTTTCTTGTCGCGCGCGACCTCGACCACCGTCTCGGTGCTGAGCGCGTTGACGACGCTGACGCCGACCCCGTGGAGGCCGCCCGACGTGGCATAGGCCTTGCCCTCGAACTTGCCGCCCGAGTGGAGCGTGGTGAGGATCACCTCGAGCGCCGACTTGCCCGGATATTTGGGGTGCGGGTCGACCGGGATGCCGCGGCCGTTGTCGGTGACGGTCAGGCGGTTGCCGGGTTCGAGGCTGATTTCGATCCGCGATGCGTGGCCGGCGACGGCCTCGTCCATCGAATTGTCGATGACCTCGGCGGCGAGGTGGTGAAGGGCGCGGTCGTCGGTGCCGCCGATATACATGCCGGGGCGGCGGCGGACGGGCTCCAGCCCCTCGAGCACCTCGATAGCGGACGCGTCGTAATCGCTCGACGGCTGGGGCGCGGAACCAGATTCGAAAAGGTCGGACATTAAGCGAACGCTATAGGGGCGCGCGGGCCGCGATGCCAAGCGGCGGGGCCACTTGAAAAGCACATTGTTGCAACCACATCACGCCTGCCGACGCCTCTTTGGGTCGGCGACGGGTCGGACACGGGCCCATGCGCGGCCGTCCTTCCCGCCAGTTGCTCAACATGAGGAGGACTAACCATGCGCTCTGCTTTCGATTTTGCCCCGTTCCGTCGCTCGACCATCGGCTTCGACCGATTGTTCGACCTGCTGGAGAACAGCAATGCGGCCCAAACCGGGGAAAATTATCCGCCTTTCGATCTCGTGAAGGTCGACGACAACCATTATCGTATCGACCTCGCGGTGGCTGGGTTCAAGGCCGACGAGGTCGATATCACCGCGCAGCAGAACCAGCTGGTCGTCACCGGCAAGCGCGGCGACGACGATGGCGCGGACTATATTCACCGCGGCATCGCAACGCGCTCGTTCGAGCGCCGCTTCGGCCTCGCCGATCACATTCGCGTGACCGGCGCCGACCTGAAGGACGGCCTGCTATCAATCGAACTGGTCCGCGAAGTGCCGGAGGCGATGAAACCGCGCAAGATCGCCATTGGCGGCGTCACGCCGCGTCACGACGCGATCGAGGCGAAAACTACGGAATCGTCGGACGCCTAACGCTCGGTCGATCCAACAGAAACGCCCCGGCGGGTTCGTCCTGCCGGGGCGTTTTTGATGATTGTCTCGATGCCTAGCGGACCCGCGGGCCACCGAAGGGGAGGGGCGGAGGCGGGCGGCGGTCGCGGCGCGGGAGTTGGGCTTGGTAAGCGACCCCGCAGTGCGCGACGCAATAGGGATAGCCCGGGTTGGCGTCCTGCCCGCAGAAGTGGAAGTCCGGCTCGCCCGGGTGGCCCATCGGCCAGCGGCAGACGCGGTCGTTGAGGTCGAGCAGGCTGGTCTTGTCGGCGACCTCGGCGCTCGGCTTGGCCGGCACCAGGCGGCGCGGCGGCGCGGGCGGGATCGGCGCCTGCGTGTCGCCCGGGCCCTGGCGGATGAAGCCGCCCGGACCGATCGAGCGATACTGCATCGTCTGCGCATCGAGCGGCGGGGAGGCCTGGGCCTGGGCCGGTCGCTCTGCGCGTTCCACGCGCGGTTCG